>JAHDEI010000014.1 GCA_020628915.1 Minisyncoccota bacterium
ATTAAAACGCCCTTCTCCTTTCTTGAACGCATCAACTGACTGAGCATCAAGAACATCCCAGATCTCATACCCTGCTGAGTTCTTGCTCGAGCCTGGGTTGATTGATCGGACGCCGTCAAAATCTCGCTCGACTAGATTCCACACGTGTCGATACAGGTCTCCTGCTTTATTTTCTAAGTTGAGCTTCACTTGGAGCTCTTTGTATGTAACTACACCAAAAACCTCAACTGATCCGTCAGACATGACTACCTCTAATTGATCCACAAACTCTGATGTGTGGCCGTATTTCAGAGAGTTCGGCCCAGCTGCATTATTAGCAACCATCCCTCCGATGGTACAGATATCTTTTGATGATGGATACGGAGGAAAATAATAGTCCTGTTTTGAAATAAACTGCTCAAGATCTCGAAAATATGTTCCTGGGCGTACCCACACTGAATCATTTACTATCTCGTCTATTCCTTGCAAAGACAACGCATCTACAATGATTGAATCATTCAGAGATCCTCCAGACAACCCCGTCCCCGCAGCCCTGACGGTAAGAGAAATATCTGGATAGTCTTTGGTATATGCTGCCACAGTTCTAGTGAGTGTCTGCACCTCCTCTGTCGAATGCGGCGTCACTATCATTTCTGGCATTACAGAAAAAATACTTTCGTCAGTCGCGTAGCGACTGACGACGACTGGATCAGTTGTGACATCGACTCCTAATTCTCGCAAGTTTCGTTCTACTTTTGTGTACATATTTACTATTCGTAATGGTAGTATATCAAAATCCATGAAAGAGAACGTTCAAACTTTTTTTGATACACACAAAAAGCGAATTTCCCCTCTCCTATTTTTGGGTGGATTTGTTTTTGATCTTTTTACGCTAACCCAGGTAGATCTCTTGTACGACAACCTGGTTCTGCTGACTCATCTTCTCATTATCAGTCTCAGTATTTTTCTCATCCACCTAGGTAAACATGACCGCGTCTATCCAAACTGGATCGAACGTCTAATGTTAATTGCTCCGTTCACCCTAGTATTCTCGTTTGGTGGTGTACTCAGTGGCTATGTTATTTTTTATACAAAATCTGCATCAATGCTCGCTAGCTGGCCCTTTCTCTTGGGCCTATACCTCCTATTTATCGGAAGTGAATACATCTTTAATAAATTCCAGCAGACGGTATTCCAGGTTTCTATGTGGTTTGCAGCAACACTCTCATTTTTTATCTTTTTTGTACCCATCATGCTGCGATCAATTGGGCCGTGGATTTTTATCCTTAGCAATGTTATCTCTATTGTTGTTGGTTGGTTGTTTGTTAAAGGGTTGATTCGAGCATACAAACCGCTACAAAAACAGTTCGCATTTATCCAGGCCCTCTTTCTTCTTATTTCAGCAGGCTTTATGGTTTTGTACTTCACTAATATCATCCCTCCTATCCCCCTATCCCTCAAAGAAATTTCTGTACACCACAGCATTGCGCGTAATACACAAAACCAACTCATTGCGCAAACCGAAAATTACACCCTCCTTGAAAAACTAAACCCCATCAAAACAGTGACTAAGCGTTCTGGCGAACCTGTTTTTGCGTTCAATGCGATCTATGCACCTCACGGAATTAACACATCTGTCAGGCATGTCTGGCAATATCAAAACAATCAAGACGAATGGGTTGATTTTAATACTGTTGTCTTTAATGTGGTTGGTGGTCGAACAGAAGGATTCCGATGGTACAGCTTTGCCACACCAGGTGAAGGTCGTTGGCGAGTAATATCTGAAACCACACAAGGGCAAGAACTGGGACGTATTGTGTTTAATGTAATAAACACAGATACTCCTCCAGCACTGATTTCTCAGGAATTATAAAAGCGTCGCTACCAGCGACGCTTGAACCTAGGGGTTATTCTCATGGACATACCGTCTTAGATCATTTCGTTTTTTATCAAATAAAATTGCAAAAAAAATGAATATAAATGGAATCAAATATAGCCCGCCATTATCCTTTTGAGTCACTAACCCCAAAGCCAGCAACGTTAAAACAATCATGATCCATTTACCCCAGGTAAATCTCGAATCAGCTCGAGAAAAAGTACGTAGTTGCTCTTCGGACATCACACTTCCTTATGTAAACTGCTAATCATTAATTTACAATACTCCAAGTATTTTGTAAATAATTAGTTGATTCTTTTAGAAAATCGTGTATTCTATGCTCATTATGGCAAAACGAGCAACAGGAGTCGGGAACAATAAAACTTCTCGATCAAAGAAAACTGCAAAAAGACTAGCTATCAAGCACGCTATGCTTGAAGCAAAAGCAGCAAAGAAAACAAAGAAAGGAAAAAAATAAAACGCCCGTGTGGGCGTTTTCTTGTACATCTGTCTGTGTTGCTGGCACACTGCCTTGCAGCACGAACATCAAACCACTTTAAAATAACAAGGCCTGCTGATACAAAACACATTATGTGAGCCAGTCCAAATGTGGTAAATACATTTACACCCTCTAGATAGGCGATCAGTAGCGAAGCTACCAAAACAACACATAACAACCCGCACGCTGCGATAAATTTACCTAGCTCATCTCTGAGTATTTCGTTGGTTTCACTACTGCTTTGCATGATTACCCTCCAATGAAAAATTAAACCGCATATAATTATGCCTACTGAGTATCTTTATCGTAGACATCCAACAAAAAAACATAAAGAAAAGTGCTATTGCAAACAATCCTGAATTGTTTTCGTTTAATGCAAACACCGTCAAGAGCAATGTGACCGGTAATCCAAACGTTGCACCCAGTTTCCCAAGCTCACGAAATACTGCGTCCAAAAATTGATATATCATTTTTTATCCTTTCAATCTAGAAACAGTATACACTACTTTTATTTCACAAGGCTCTCTGTTAAAATCCCTCGATACTGGCCCTATCGTCTAATGGCTAGGACACATGCCTCTCACGCATGAAATCGGGGTTCGACTCCCCGTAGGGTCACCACAGAAAAAGTACCTAAGTTAGGTGCTTTTTCTTTTGCTCGTGAAATATAAAAAGCCCGGATAATCCGGGCTTTTAAAAAGCTACTCCACTGTAACCGCCTTTGCGAGATTCCGAGGAAAATCAGGATCTCTTCCCTGCTTGATAGCTAGGAAATAAGACAGCAGCTGCATAGGAATAAGAGTCGCAATTGCATAGACATCGTGCCTGTTTGGAACTGACAGCCAATGATCAAAAACTTCATGCTTCTGAGCAGAAATGCCTAGAATACAGGCACCTCGGGCTCTTGCTTTGACAGCTTCATTAATGGTGCGATCATCGTCGCCGAGCACAATGCACGGGATGCCTTTCTCAATTAGTGCGAGCGGGCCATGTTTGAGTTCACCTGCGGCGAATCCCTGAGCATGGATGTAAGACACTTCCTGAATTTTAATTGCAGATTCAAGAGCAATTGGATACAAGATATCACGACCAATAATAATCATGCTATTTTTTTGTATCTGATCACCGTTCCCGTTTTCTGTGTATCCCAGTTGTTTTAAAATTACATCAGCCATGTCTTCGACGTGCTTTATATAATTTGGATTCAATTGCTCTGACAAACCCGAAGAAAGATCAACGAGATTAATCAAACCTTCGCCCAATTCATTGTCAACCATCTTTGCCAGCTGGTACATAATTGCCATCTGTGCAGTTGTTGCCTTTGTTGAGGCGACTGCCTTTTCGATTCCAACCTGTAGCGGAATAGTGACGTCAGAAATTTCATCAAGTTCAGAGCGTGCAATGTTCGTGAGGGCTAGTACACTAGCCCCTCTTTCTTGTGCACCTCTGACCGCTGAAATTACATCAGCTGTTTCACCCGATTGTGAAATCGCAATAACGAGACTCTCATTACCAATAAACTGCATCCAGCTGGAAAGCTCTGTCGACGCGCATGCTCTAGCATAAATGCGGCCATTTTTTGCCAACCAATATTCAGCAACCATCGCAACCTTATGAGAAGTGCCTGAACCAATAATAAATACCCGATCAGCATACTTGATTAAGTCGCTGGCCATACTCATCTTTACACTGTCTTGATCAAGAGACACATTAATTGAGCTAGTTTGCTCAAATATCTCTTTTTGCATAAAGTGCGCGTAATTGCCTTTTTCAACAGACGAAGGCTCGATATCAATACTGATGTCTTCCTTCTTTATCTCCTTGCCGTCGTAGCAAGAAAAATATTTTCTGTCTTCCTGATGCAAATAACAAGCGTCACCCTTATCAAGGTAGTTGACGATATTGGTGTGTTCCAAGAATGCCTGAACATCTGAACCAATATATGAAACTCCATCTGCGATACCAACGCGAATTGGTCTGCCAAGATTAAAGGCCCAAATACCCTCTTGTCCATCAATCATAAATACAAAAGAGTTGTCTCCCTGTATCTGACTTGAGGCAGCGATGATGGCCTGTTTTGGTGTTTTTCCTTCTTGAATATATTCATCCAACAAAGCAGCAACAATTTCTGAATCTGTTTCAGAGATAAATTCGTAGCCCTCTTTCTCTAGCGCTCGTTTGAGAGCAACATAATTCGTCACCGTTCCGTTATGGACAAGTGTGACCGAACCTTGAGAGTGCGGATGTGAATTGACCTGATTGACTTCGCCATGTGTTGCCCACCTGCTGTGACCTATCGCCTCAGTTGTTTGCATGGGCTTAAACTTGCTGTCAGAAATTTTCCCTTCCTTCTTGTAAGTATGAATGCCACTGCCGGTCCGCATAGCAACACCAAAAGAGTCGTAACCGCGGTACTCTAATTTTTTGAGTCCATCAAATGCGATCTGTCCTGCCTTTTCTGCGCCAGTGGCGCCTGAAATTCCACACATAGTGTGTCTCCTTTTTAAAATAACGTTTCTCCGTTCACTATATCAAAATAATTTACTCAATCAAATGTGGAGATTGTCAAAAATATATTTGACAAAATTTATAAACATATTATTATATTTTTAGATTGAAATTGGAGAAAATTATGAAACTACCGTCTGTGGTAATGACGAGCGCACACTGGCTCATGAAACATTTTGAGAATTCTGTTGACCTGCCGAGGTCGATCACTCCGGACCTAATTAATGAAATTCCAGATGAACTCATCGGAACTCAACTCGTTTTCCCTCGTGCGAGAACATTCCAAGACAGAATCGATTACATTACTGTCCTTGAATACAGTGAAGATAATATACTTGGATGGGGTGTCCGAGACCTGAGAGCTGACGAGGAGCGACCAGATCATTGTGACATTGATGCAATTATCTACGATCCAAATGCGACCATGTAAGAAACAAGCTGCCAATATGGCAGCTTTTTATTTTCCAGAAATTATTACCACGAACTCCCCTCTCACTTTATCTTCATTGTTTAAAAAGTAATCTCTGACTTCGACCGCACTCCCTCGAACAACTTGTTCGTGCATTTTTGTAAGTTCGCGTCCAATGACAACCGTACGGGTTTCGCTCAGAGCCTCGACCAGAGACTCTAAAGTTTTTTGAATCCTGTGTGGTGATTCATAGAAAACAGAAATTCTTTCATTATTTGTAATTTCGTCAAATAATGTCTGCCTTCCCTTTTTGTGCGGCAAAAAACCAAAGAACGTAAATTGATTGCCTGCCATGCCAGCCGCTGACAGTCCTGCAATTAATGCTGTTGCTCCAGGGATAGGAATAATTTCTACGTCTAGTTCAGAATCCCCAATCATTTGGATCAATTGGACACCTGGATCTGAAATGGTTGGTGTTCCTGCGTCTGAGACAAGAGCTAACTGCTTGTCTTCACCAAGCAGCTCTAAAATCTTCTCTGACTTAGAAAGTTTTGAGTTCGCATGATACGAAAGCATGGGAGTATCAATCTGGTAGTGCGACAATAGTTTTCCTGTTACGCGTGTATCTTCACAGAGAACCAAATCAACCTCACTCAAAATCCGCAAGGCTCGCAATGTAATATCCTCTAAATTTCCAATAGGCGTTGCAATAATATAAAGCTTTGTGGTCATGGCATCTGAGTATAACAAAAAGCTCAGTCGTCAGACTGAGCTTTAATAATTTCGATAATTTTTCGTTCTTCTGCCCATTTTTGCCGATGCGTTAACCTGGGGGCGATGAAGCACAATATACCGCGCTGTTCTCTCTGGTATGTCATCTGGTATCTGGCGCGAGGTTGTTCGTTCACATACGTCTCTACGACAATGATGTCACCGGGCTGAATATCTTCTAATATTTTTGTTCTACGTAACCAGTACTCTTTCGTTTCTTTCTTGGGTCTACCAAACACAATAATTCTCCTCAAAATAACAATAGTCCGAGAGGATACTACAAAGTTTTTACAAATTCAAGAACCTCTTGGGGATGCTGAGCTGGCTTTACTTTTTGCCAGTGTTTGAATACTTTTCCGTCCTGACCGATCAAAAATGATTCACGTGCAATTCCCATATACTTTTTGCCGTACATTGATTTCTCTACCCACACACCATATTTTTCACATACCTTTTTGTCTTCATCAGAAAGCAGATCGATCTTAAGAGATTCTTTCTCACAAAACTTTGCATGCCTATCAACCGAATCAGCTGAAATACCAAATATCTTGACTCCGAGTTTTTCAAATTTTTTCTTTCTTTCTGAAAATCCAATTCCCTCAAGTGTACATCCTGATGTCATATCTTTTGGATAGAAATAAAGCAAGACCATGTTTTTTTCTAACTCTTCTCTTAAAGAAACCTTCTCTCCTCTCTGATTCTGTAACGTGAATTTTGGTGAGTTTTTATTTTCCATAATAGATCTATTTTACCACCAATACTTTTGTGATAAACTCTTGTGCATTGCCGCCTTAGCTCAGTTGGTAGAGCGCATCCATGGTAAGGATGAGGTCTGCAGTTCGATTCTGCAAGGTGGCTCAAGGAATCAAAAAACCGCATGTCGCGGTTTTTTGATATTATCTCGTCTTCTCTGTCCTAAACTCCACAGCCATTAAATGCCGTTGGCTCAACGGCTACGTAACCAGACCCAGTAGGCCAAGCTGCAAAATACTTTCCGTTTTCCTGACTATCAAGCTCTACATAAACACAGTAGAAGTCAGGGTCACTTGGGTTTTGAGCAAACTCAAGATTATCGATAAAAATACCAAATTCATCTTCTAACTCTTGCGGATCCGTTGGATACTCTCCACTATCTGATCTTAGCAACTCATATCCTAGTGCCGCCTGCTTTACTTCAGAAATAGCTTTTACGTCACCAGCCTGAGTTGCTGCTGACTCTAATTCAGTCTCAATCAATTCAACGATGTCAATTGCGTCCCTCGGAGAAGATGGAATAGATACACTTCCTTCTTGGATAGTTGCGAACAACAATACATCAACCGCCAATCCTTCGAAGTCACCTTTCATGGTGAATTCTGCCGCATGCATCATTTGTTCATCATCAGAGATCCACACAACCATATTTAGTAACGGAAGAATCTCATTAAGATCAGATGCGATCAAAGCTTTTTCCGAAGCAGACAAAGTCCCGTCGAATGCAGCTTCAGTTTCTGCAACCATGTAATCAACAAGTGCTGCGGCGTTGAATTCCACATCGTACTTGCTAAGGTCTTCTCCTAATTTTGAACTCAAGTCTTCATCGTATGCTGCTGAGCTCTTATCAATTGTGATAATTGGAAACTCTTGGTATGTCTCTACAAACTCAGTCTGTGCTGCGGCAAATTCATTCAAGAACTCTTCTTGTAGAGATACCCCTAGGTCATCCTCGAGATCTTCTAACTTATCGAACTCAAATGCTAACCATTCTCCCATTAGATCTTCTCCTGTAAATTCATCGATATCAAATGGAATTTCGTTAACCCGAAAGTACATACCTTCTTGGTTAATCAGCATTTCTGCATCCACGTCACCATTTAATGTAAAGAATCCCATGTCAGCTGAGATGTCTCCTGCCATATCAATGTATGCTTCTGCATCGTCTACATCAACTCGGCTTTCAATATCTAGGTCAAGATTGACTGCGAATTCATCGTCAGACATGCTCATCTCTAGACGATCAAATTCAGTATACGAGTTGATTTCAGCGCTGTTTAGCAACACTTGTTCCGTGAACTCTGAATCTTCACTTGAAACAACATTAGTTGCGCCTGGCACCACAGGTGGGAGCGTCACAACCCGCTGATCAGTACCGAATGATGCTCCAATTACTCTGTACTTAGCGTCTAGGTTTCGAACAGCAGAATCAGTGATTGGTCCGTAATATCCTGTTACGTATCGTGCATCCAACACACCTTCTGATACCAAGTGTTGTTGCAAAGCAATCACATTCGAGCCACGTGTACCAATTGTCATTCCTTGTTTTTTAATATCAAGAGTAACTTCTTTTTCAGCTACAACTACCGCAATTTGTTTTTGCAATAATTCGATTTGTGTTTCAAGTAACGCAATTTGTGCGTCCACACTTGCATTTGCAGTCACTGTTGATAGCGGCGCAAACACAAACACAACTGAAATAATTGATGAAATAATTTTCTTCATGTGTATCTATTTATTTATTAATGAGTCTAGTATAACAAAAGGCCGTTTTGTTAGAAACGGCCTTTTCACTATTGCGCACGTTCTAGATTCTTTTTACCTATTGCCTTACGTTCTTCGTACGAAGGACGTTTACCATCTGTACGTAATCTAGACGTATAACGTTCTAAGTCGGTCTCGGTTCCACACTGGACACAACAAAATGTTTTGTAGTAATCCGTATCACCTGTGTAATCTGAATTAAATGTTTCATATACATCATCCGAAGAAATCAACAGCAGCGCACCGCACCCTCCGTTACCATTGCCATTTCCGGTACATGTGACCTCTTCGGAATGACCCGCTTGAATACGCCCTGGCTTGAGCACTTGCATAAAAACCTCCTTTCAACGAGCTTCGTTCTCATCATAAGATGCCAATCTACTTTTGTCGCAAAAGTATAAAATTTGTAACAGATAAAATACAAAAACTAGCGCTATACGCCAGTTTTTGTATTATGCTTGCTCCCAACGTTTGTTGAATTCAGCAAACCATTCTTTTTTTCCTTCTTCTGTGCCACGTTCCATCACATCTTTATGGTCAGACATGTAATGAGGCATCATCGCCTGCATGATGGCTTCTGGGGTTTCCCCACTAAATTGCTCTTCACAATCAATGCATGTAATTGTTTTCATATCTTTTAGTATACATGGGATACCTCATGTATTATAATAAATAAATGTTGCGTATTTTATATTTCTTTCTTTTCACGATAAATACATTGATTGTCATCAATCTAATCTCAACTCCTCTTTTTCTTGGTCTTTTTGGCATCTTTGATATCCATATAACTAGCTGGGCCGAGAAAAATATGGGAGCAGCAGTCGCGGTCGTTTTGGCTCTTTTTTTACGTTTGGGTTTCTTGGTTCTTACCCCCCTACTCATTATTCTTAACAAATACTATCGGCCCTATATCCATTCTGAAAGAAACACTTTCATAAAATTAATTATTTTATTTGCAGTAGTGCCCGCTGCAATCTTTCTTGCATTACAGCTCTAGTGTTTCTTTGAATTATAGTGCACTGCAAATAATATGGCTTGATAAATCTTCTCCACCTGTTGTTGAGTTGATATCTATTTTCATTTTGTGAGGCATCCTTTCGTCTATTGATTCTGACATAAAACCAGAGAAGCAATTCGTGCTTCCGTCATAATGAACACTGTCTCCAACAAGAAACTTCGATCGAACTATATTTTTGTCCCAATACGCTTCAAAAAATGTTGATCGAGGAAAATGACTAAGTCCAAGGTCAGAAAGAATTATGCTCTCATTGTCCGCAATCAGCCTTTCTTTTGTGTTGTGTTCTATATCGTACACATAATACCCAATATCACCTTCTGACGGATGAAACCAAGTAGAAAATAACACGAAACGTTTATTTTCTGAAAAAATAGGTTCCAAATAAAAGTACTCCCCAGTTGCATCCCCTCCTTGACTGTTTATATCTCGGATTATTGCATCAGTGATTTTACGTTTATTTGAACCCAAAACATAGTAAGCTCCATCCTCATCATGGGTTATTTGGGGCCCTACAGTTTCTGAAATATAGTTTTCTGCAGTAAGGCTTGCAGCAGGAACCACTGGCGACTGCATTGTCTTATTCGTGGATGGAGAATCAGTTTCTATTATTTGTAATGAACCTCGTTTAGTTTTAAAGAGTGATTCCACAATCTGAATCTCGTCAGATGAATCAAATATTTCTAAGATTTCTTCTTTTTCGGAGTATAAGTATTCCTCATCCTTAGAAGCAAACATAAAGAAAGGGGCTACTCTTCCAGGCAGGTTATCTTTGGAAAAATATTCCACTGATACTCTACTATCATATTCTTGAAATCTTTTAAGTAAAGAGGTCACGTCTTCTTCCGATGTGTCCATTGGAGAGATAGTTACTTGTAAATTTGATAGCATCGCTCGTTCTTGGGTGACTATCTTAGCCTCCTCATATGTTTTTTTTGTATTAAAATATTCGAGAGGTGTGACGTTATTCAATGACGTAAACCCCACTGTTAATAAAAGAGAAAAAATACCTACGATAAGAAAAACAGACCCTATGGTAAAAAAGATATTTTTTCTAATATTATTTGTATTATTATTTTTCTTCATGTTAAAACCATTATAGCAAGAGAGAAAAATACAGAATATTCATGTAATTCTCAACTCGCGGTCGAATTGTTTTCATATTTATATACTACTACACATAATATGAGTCTCCAGACTTTCTCCTGGGACAAGCGGAGAATTGAGGTCTACAAATATTCTGTGTGGTTGATCAGACAACAAAGAAGCTGCTCGGAAACCAGTAAAACAGTTTGTGCTGCCATCATGGTGTGTTTGATCCCCTGTAATAAATTCTGCTGTCAGAAGGCCACCATTATCCCATCCAATATTTCTGAAATACCACGACGGCGGACCCATTTTTTGGATTTGTTCTAGTTGCTCAATAGCAAATTGACTAGTGGTTTGTTTTTCGACATCAAAAACATAATGCCTCAAATCCAAAGAAGGTGGTGTCCAGACAGCAAAGTGAACATATTGTTTATCTGCAGACAAGAGAGGTGTGTCTGGAATATACGACCCATAATATACTCCACCAACCTCTTTCGCCTCATCCAAATCTTTGATGATAATTGCGTCTGTCATTTTAATTTTCACATCTCCTACTTGATAGTATGTTCCGTCATCTCCAGAGATTACTTGAGGTTTGATTGAGATTTCGACAATCTCTTGAGGCTCTGGTGTTTCTGGCTCTACATCGGAATCCTCCAGTACAAGATTCTTTTCAGGGTTTTCTGTTTCTTCAATCAGTGACTCGGTTTTCAAATCAATGTCTGCAATATCAAGTGAGGGTCGCTCAGAAATATCTGACTCTACCTCTTGATCAACTGGTATTTTTTGTTCTTCAGGACTTATCTCCCTATCAAACTTCCAATCTACATTACCACGAACATCGTTTGTCGGCAGGCTTTGTTGTGCAACAACATAAAGCCCAGCGATGATAAGAAGTGATACTAAAACTGCTAGTACAAAAATGTTTTTATTCATAATAGTTATTCGTTTGATCCTCGACGTTTTTGTAATAATAAACCGAGTAACACTCCGATCAAAAGACTTGCGACCACGGCGAAGATCGTATTATTTGCTGACGTACGCTCAGTAGGCTGTGTCTGCGGGTCAATTTTCTCCGGAACAACTTCATCCACAGTGGAGACTTCGACCTCTTGTAGATCCACGATCGAACCTGTAGTTCCCTCTACAACTGTTTTTGCTACTGTGTCTCCTGTGCGTGCAGATGCAGTGAAAAAATCTTTCTGTAGTGCACTATTTGATTTTGGACTGATCACAGTAGCCAATGATTCAATAGATCCTAGGCCTGAAACTAAATCAAAGTCTTCATTGATATACCCACCCTCAAAACAGTTCCCTTTTCCTGACGACAAGATCGCTAGCGTGCCTTGCACACCCGGAACTTCGTATCCACGAAATAGAAATTCTTCATTAGGACTACATCCCGTTCGTTCGAAAGAATCTTTTATTAATCCGTTTTGGTACACGTCAATTCTGAAATTTCGAGACATCACTACCTCATCGATTTTCTCGTGTGAAACTTCGTGGACTTCGAATTCGATTCCGTTTGCATTCAAGTCGATGCTTTCCAGTGTTGGTAAACCATCAATAAATAAATTAATTCTCGAATCAATAATTGCCTGGTAATCCTCGACACCTCCCGCATTACTGCTTCCTGATTGCAAAGAGGTCAAGAGTGCTTCTGATTCATCACAAGAAAAAAGTATGCTGGTTGCTTCTGTGTTCACATTCAAAGATAGTAGTTCTGGTAGACATCCTCTTCCTCCGTAATCTTGCTCGAAATAATAAACTGAATTAGTTGCAGAATTAAAATAAGGCGTATACACATACGTTGGACCACCAACTGTTGCAAATGCCATAGACCCCCCAGCGAGCGCGCCCAATAATAGGGTGGAAAAAAATATTGTTTTCTTTGTCATATGTATTCATTATACGTATCACTCCAACAATGAGAAGGAATTAGCAGCTCTTCCTCTATTGATTTTTTTTCCACATTTCTTCGATCAAATCCCTTAAATCAATCTCTCCAGTTGCAAAAGTTCTTGGATCAATTAGGTAAAAATTTCCAGCATCCCTCAGGGACATAATTTTTAAAAATAATTTTGAGAAAAAACCCGATGTCTTTCTGTAGTACTTCTCTTGTGAAACATTCACCATGATTCTTTCATCGTGTTTCATAATTGCCTCGTCTGTAAAAGAAAGTGGCCCACCGTGATCCTGAGACATCTGCCCATAACGCTGCTTATTTGTTGGGTCAAGCTGAGTCAGTGTCCCCTGACCCACACCGCTTACTGCCTGCCACGGAATAGTTTTCTTCAAAAAAGGATGGAAATTCAAATGAATACCGATTGAATCGATTCGTAAATCAGGAGTGAGCTTGAGCAGTTTGTACAAAGAAAACAAAAAACTTCCACCAAAAAATACTGCAGTAATAATGAGTCCTAAAATTTCATCAAAAGCAAGTCCTCCAAAAACAACAGGCTTATCGAGTGCCCAGTACACCAACGAAATAAAGATTCCTGATATAGCCAAGAGTACGATCATGAGTAGCTTGCTGTGGTAAAAATTATATTGCTCCATAAAGTGTTATTTACTTATCGAGGATCACTTACTTGTAATCTAATTCGACACGTCCTTTTTTTTCCTTCGGATGAAACAACTTCCATGTCAACAGTTGGTTGTCCATAAACATTAGTAAATAGCTCAATCGAGCCAGACAAGGCCTGATCACCAGTTGGAACAATTATATTATCTCCCCCAGACGTATCAGGAACAAAGTAGGCGCGTTCAGCTCCGGACGTATCCCAACTTATCGTGAAGTTCTCTTGGAAATCATAATATATTGTCGGTGAAGAGAGATCACAATTTAGTAATGGCTCTAGAATAACCTCTTCTGAAGTAACCGATTGTCCCCCAGCAGAAACACAATGTAGCCTTACTGCTGTTGCTTCATTTCTTGACTGAAAATGCATTTGAAGTGCATTTGTTTTAGTTGAATGCTGCTTGGTACTATCATTAAAGGTTAGATAACAATTATCTGTGTTTTCTGTCCTCCACGTAAGCATATGTGTTGTATCTGCCTCTTGTCCGAAAAATTCAATTATCTCCGGTTCAATGACCTGCTGGATAACGACTATGTCTGGACTTACTTTTTTAAAGATACCTGTTGGCGGATGATCGATACTTACATGGGCACGATATGTCCCTGGCTCTTTTGGTGTCCAATCAAACGAATATGTCCCGGCTGATCGCCAAGCAGCTTGTTCAGCTCCAAAAATAAAGGCATCGGACTTTCTTCGGACGCCTGCATTGACTATGACGGGGTCGCTCGAATCTACTGTTGAATCTAGCTTATATGTAATTGTAATGGTGTCACCCACCTTAAACTGCGGATACGATATGTCAACAAATGAAAAACTACTAGGACCAATTAGACTTGCTGGCTCTAAAGGCTTGAGTTCGTTGGAATTCAAAATATGAGTCGGAGCTTGGGTCGTATCGATCTGTTCAGTTTCTGAGACTGCCTTTGTTAAATTTTTAGGCTCTACAGGTTCAAGTTCGGGAGCCTCTAGCTCCACGACTGACACTCGGACTTCTTCATCAGAAGGCAGATCCACCATCTTCAGCTCTGCAGAAGTTGTTTGATCAATCGTAAAATCTGGAATCGATTTTTCTAAATCATTGAGCCCCACATTTTTATTTAAGTACCAGAATATTCCACCAGTAATAAGTACTGCTGCAAGAACAGCAAGAAATAAATCTCGTACATGTGTGTTGTTCATGGTTTTTAAATTATACACCAAATGGAAAGGTTGATAATCTTAGGTAAGAATTTTCTAGCTCTACTTTAAAAATGCCAACCCACTAACTTACTAAGAAAGTGGATAATCCCCATAGGAGCCAAGATGGTTAACAGCGTGAAGAGACTGTCCAGCTTATTGTTCTTAATGCGATACTCATGATTAAAAAAAGGAATTTCACGCGCGCGATGTACGAGCCAAACACAAAACAGAACAACGAATATCAACAAAAAGTCTGAAAGTGCAAGGGTGAGTCTTCCTCCTGTCTTCCTGATAGGTATATCCAAGACAAGGCTGCCTCCCGGCAAAAATGCATTCGTCACCGGCTCAGCCATAACAAAGAACACAAAAAGTAATAAGAAAAATGTCTTTATCATGTGCGACGGCAACCTAAATCTACTAATTTGATCATGTTTCACGTTACAAATAGTACCCTCTTTCTATATAAAAAAACAGGGCCAAGCCCTGTTTTTCTACCTACGATGCTTTCCTCTCCAATGTTGTGAATGTTTTGATTGCCCCAAAGTATTGATTACCTTCACTGTCCTCAACAACTGTCTGATAATAATATGTCGTACTTCTCTCGAGCTTAAATAGTGTAAGCGAGAAATCAGAGCTTGTCTGTGTTACTTCTTTCTTAAAGGAAAGATCATCTCTTGTTATTCCGTATCTAACATACGTCTCAGCGACTGCCACCCCCCAGGATGATTCCCGCAGACCTGTCACAACTGCTTTCCTGGCACCAATCTCTGTTGCTTCTCCGGTAACCACGCTTGGAATTTCAATCATGTCATGATCAGTAATGAATTCAACGATCTTCCCAAAATATACATTTCCATCTTCATCAATCATTTGGGCCTGTGCATAGTACTTAGTATTTGGTGTTAGCCCCTCGATTCCAAGCCCGAAATGAATACTCTCCCAGTTTCTCTCTTGCCTTAGGGTACTAAACTCTGCATTTACCGCGAGGTTTTCTACATCTTGATCTACTGTCGCAAAAACCACCGAAGTCTGATCTGTCTTAGTAAACTCTAATGTCCCATATACCGTTACTGAATAATCTGTTATATCTGTCACTCCACCTGTTTCTACCCCCCTCTCGACACCCAATACAGGAATGTCTGCAAATGCCATCACTGGGAGACTCATGAGGATAATTGCTGTTGTGATAATTTTTTTCATAGGTAAATAAAATTTAGTTAAATTAATATTTATATTATACATAATTTTTTATATGTGTCAATTTAAATGACCTCCTCAATCGTAAGACCAATAGCTTGAGCTATTCTTACCGTATGCATAAAGATAACGTCTGGGTCCCCCCTTTAAATCCTTCAAGCACCTCAGGGAGCACAAACGAAAACAACCCTGACGGGTTGTTTTCGTTGTTTTGTGCGGTCGAAGGGACTCGGGGTCAAGTTTCTAAACTCGTCGTTCCTCCTCGTTAAGAACTTCCTCCCCGGACTCGCCGACAAGCAAGCTCACTTTGTTCGCTTCTTGTATACCGGCTGCGTCTTTCGAGTCACCTTTCCCACGGTAAAACAAAATCACCCCAGACATACGTCTGGGGATCATTTGTTTTATGCGCGGTCGAAGGGACTCGAACCCTCAGCCTCCCGCGTGACAGGCGGGTGCTCTAACCAGTTGAGCTACGACCGCAGCTCATCAAATACAAGATTTGATGCGAAAAGTATAACTTTTTTAGATATAAATGCAATACCTAAGATTTCTTACTTTTGGTGCCGGAGGAGAGACTTGGCGCCACTTCTAAACTCGCTTCACTCGTTAAGAAGTCGCTGCCCCGTCGCTCATATTTCAAAAACAGGAAGAAGCAGATTTTTGAAATACACTCCCTCTTTTAAAGCTCTCACAAAAGTAAATCAATTTACTTTTTCTCCAGCATACGTAAAACAACAGAGTTGTATTACTTGTGCCGGAGGAGAGACTTGAACTCTCGACCTCTGCGTTATGAGTGCAGCGCTCTAACCAACTGAGCTAC
>JAHDEI010000015.1 GCA_020628915.1 Minisyncoccota bacterium
GACCATCTAAGCACTTGTGGGAAGTCCGAAAAATCAAACTCACCATTTCTTGTTCTCATGATTTGTCTTATAAACGGAATAATAGCAATATCAGCAAGCGTCATCGTGTCTCCCTGAAGATATGCATCATGCTTTAAAGCATCTTCAAGTTTTTGCAGCAAATCTCTTAGATCACTTGTATGCTTTATATGTTGCCCAGCATCAAACACTCTATTCTCACCATATTTATATAAATCAATCTGAGGTTTAAAAACTTGCCCGCACCAGTCCCACCACCTTTCCATTTCTTCACGCTGGGCCAAATCACTTGGAGTAAACTCAATTTCCCCAAAATTTGCATCTAACCAGAGATTAATATCATTAGATTCAGGCATTACCACTTCACTACCATCCTCATACTCGATATGAAGTACAGGTACTCGCGGTTCTTGCACATACTTAATCATCCAATCAGTCCACTCTCGTAGTGGCTCATGTACATGTTCGTATTCGATGCCTTTGAGGTACAACATAATACGAACTCGTATACAAAACGGACAACGCCTATAATCATGGAGAATAATTTTCATTATGTGATTGTATCAAAAAACCGGCACTGCCGGCTTTACTTATTCTGTAACAATTAGTGTTCCCACCTGACCCATCTCTCGATGATTTCCTACACTACAATAATATTCGAACTCTCCTATCTTGTCAGCTACAAAAGTTACGCTTGATTCACCTCCCGTAGAAACCGCTTCAGTTTTCGCATCAAACTCGTCAATTGCCCAGTCATGGAATCCATCATTTGACCTAAAGTTAATAGTAACCTTGTCCCCCTTCTCTACCTCAATTTCTTTTAAATCATAAAAGAATTTACCTCCGATAACTGTAAATGACTTTTCTCCTGGAGTTACTGCAGGAGCAACTGCATCGCCACCAACCAGTTCGTTTCCATTCTCATCAACAGTTGGGGTCTCTGCTCCAGCCAATTGTGTTCCTGCTGCAGAAACTGTCTCTTCAACTTTTTCCATCACACCTTCTGCTCCGTCCTCTACTTTTTCCATCACTTCTCCTGTGGTTGAATCTACCGCTTCAGCTCCGTCCTCTACTTTCTCCACTACACCTTCTGCTCCGTCCTTAATCATTTCACCGGCCTTCTTCACTGAGATTTCAGGTGTTGAGACATTGCTTTCCCCAAGTGCCCACCAGAGTCCAGCTGCAGCAATCAGCCCCACCAGAATTAAAATTAAAATATTTTTCATAGACTTTGATTATCTAAATAATATCCCTATCATACTCAAGCAAAACAAAAAACGCTAGTAGCGTTTTTTGTTTATTTTACGTGAACTTCCTTATGGAGCAACGTCTACTCCGTTTTCGTCTACTCGTGTTGATTCTTCAACTTTTTCCATAACTTCTCCTGTTGTTGATGCAACTGCTTCAGCTCCTTCTTCAACTTTTTCCATAACTTCTCCTGTTGTTGATGCAACTGCTTCAGCTCCTTCTTCAACTTTTTCCATTACACCTTCTGCTTTTTCCATCACACCATCTTTAACCATTTCTCCAGTTTTTTTAACTGAGATTTCTGGAGCAACTTTACCGGTGTTTTTAGCAACCCACCAGATTCCAGCAGCTGCAATAAGAGCAACCAGGATAAGAATTAAAATATTTCGCATATTATTCTATATATTTAATAAACAAAAGAATTATATCAATTGAATTAGTGATTACGAAGTAATTTATGTGGTTATTCCCAAGTAAATAAGCTCCAAAATACGTTTCTGGTTTGCACTTGTCATGAGTGGAGTACCGCTACTGCGAGCATCAGATTTATTTACTTTGTAATCTTTTTTCCTGCTTGAGCCCAGATAAATCGTTCTGGTGCCAAACTTTTTTTGTACATCTCTCAATGCTTCATTAATATCCTCTCGGTCTCGAGAAACTGTATCTTGTTGGAACAAGAGCTTCTGCTGAGAAGGTGCGACAAGATGATGTACACACACATATGTTGCACGATATTTAAGGGATGGGTTATATATTGTTCGGAATTGCTTTTTAACAGCTTTGTATACCACGGACGAATCTCTCGTGGGTTCTTGTAATAAAATGTCTTGAGACACAATAAGCCCGTCAAAGGTCTTGAGGCCACAAGAAACTTTTGTGGCGTTTATATTATTAGCCTGTAATTTAGTACACACCAATTCGGTATTACGAGACAGTTCTGACAATAAATATTGTTCGTTGTTTGTCGGTTCTGCAAACGCATGAATTTTGCTTACGCTCTTTGGCTTACTCTTTTTTGTCTCCAGAGCTCTAATGGATTTGCCCTGTAATTCAGAATAAATTTCTTGATACGGTTTTGAGAAAGCATCTTCTACCCACTCCTTTTTCCGAGCAACAAACTGTCCTATATTAAAAATTCCTAATGTATGTAACTTTTTTTCTGCTGAAAATCCAATCCCGCTAACTCTTCCTACAGGCAACGCATACACAATAGTTTTAAGAAAATGACTATTAACCACGGTCAATCCTTTAGGCTTATTCAAACCAGAAGCAAGCTTGGAAAGTATTTTTGTCGGGCCAAGTCCAATAGAAAATCCAACTCCCAACGATTGGATTAGATCAGTTTGTATCTCACTAATTAATTGTTCATAAGAAGTGCAATTAATATTTGTGATTTCAGCGTAACATTCATCGATGCTGGTTTTTTCAATTTTATCTGTATATCGTGCAACGATATTTTTCATTCTCTTGGAATAGAGTGAATACTTGCGATAATCAGAAGAAATCATTCTGACCTGAGGGAATTCCTTACGAATCACTTTTCCTGTCATCCCTCTCTGGACACCTAATTCTTTTGCTTCATATGAAAATGCTGTTGCAACACCTCTTTCATGTCCAATAACAATAGGCTTGTTTCGCAGACTCGGTTTCGTTGCTTGTTCGCAAGATGCAAAAAAAGCATCTCCATCAATATGGATTATGGCCCTTTCAAAATCATACATATATAAAAATTAAGTATCGTATTTACGGACAACCGAAACCACTCTTGCTTCGATATTTAATGCTCCTTCTGGATAGATATCTGAGTAATCTTCATTTGCTGCTTCTAGATAAAATGAATCTGTTTGTTTGTTATGGCGTAAATATTTCATGGTGAACTCACCATCAACATCAGCGACCACAATGTCTCCTGGTTTTACCTTATTTGTTCGTTCCACAATCACGTAATCACCATCAACAATACCTGCATCAATCATAGATTCACCTTTTACCTTGAGCATATACGTTGCCTCTTTGTCATCGATAAGCCATTCATCCAGTGACATGGTATCTATTTCTTGTTCTTCAACTGGCGCTGGGAATCCTGCCTCGACAAGCCCCAACAATCGCAAGGAATATGGGCTGAATGTTGGAATTAATCTCCCTTTCTTATCTTTTTCCAATACTCCGTATCGAGCAAGTTTAGTAACTAATTTCGAAGCGGCATTCTTGCTGTTGTAACCAAATAGATCACAGATTTCTTGATATGAAGGCATTCTTTTATTATTTCTATAAAATGCCTGAATAATTTGTGCTTTTTCTTCCATGAACCCACAGTATCACAGAGGTGAACGATTGTACACTGCCAGGTTTTCCACAGACTTATTTATTTTTTCTTGAGTTAATACTCCACTGATACATCGCAATCGAAGCTGACATGGCAGCATTCAATGATTCGCACTGTGGATGCATTGGTATTGAAAGCAAACCATCACACATTTCTTTTGTTTTCTCTCTAATTCCCTGCTCTTCGTTTCCGATAATAATTGTAGTTGGGGCATCAAACTTTTCTTCAGTAATTCGTTGCTTTGATGTTCCCTCTAGTCCATAAATCCAAAAACCTTTCTCTTTAAGATCTTTCAGGGTTGTGTTGACGTTTCCGATCGAAACTAACGGAACACGGAATGCCATCCCTGCTGATATTTTTACAATGGTTGCCGAAATTTGTGCCTGATTATGCTCTGGGATTAAAATTCCTGAAATACCAAAAGCAGCAGCAGACCGAATCATTGCTCCAACATTCTGAGGGTCTGTTACCTCCCCTAGCAACAACAAACCTGTTCTGTTTGTGATTTTTAAGCCAGTAATAAATGATTGGTAATTTTGAGTAAGCGCTTGTGGATCGATCTCAGCAATCACACCTTGATGGACTGCTTCTTTTGAAACACCTTTTGGAAGATGCTTTCTATCATATGAGCTGATTTGCAAACCAAGCTTTTTTGCGTAGGCATAAAACATCTGTTTGGTGTCAGACGCTGAATCAAACATGATTGAACGAAAAACATCAGGTCTATTTTCTAACCCTTCACTAACTGCATGTTTTCCATAAATATATGTTTTTGATTTTCTCATTGACGTTCAGTATACCAGACTAAAATGTGCACACTCGCCCTAGAGCAGACTGGTCATCTAACGAGAGCATAATGTTTTTTATATCTTGATTCTCGAGCTGTGCATGCATAACTGAAGTGTCCGAATCAACATGTCCAATCCCCAAAGCATGCCCCATCTCATGAGCCAAAACTAAGACCAAGTCATCGTAATTATCGTATTGATAAATTGTTATTCTGCCTGGGGTATGCTCACCCTGATCAAACACTCTCGTGCCAGTAAATTCATTATTGTAATTATCTGCTGATTGGTTGTATGAGTCGACCAAGCCTTGTGTGGATGTAATTTTTGTATTAAATCTCGATATCAAAATATTAAGTTCATCTTGTTTTTCGTTCAAGTCAGGAACAAGACTGTTGAGCTTTACCTCCTGCGTCTTAATTTCTTGTGTTGTTGCTCCTCTTGCAATAAGGGCGTCATATGTTGATTTCTCTGTGTCATAGGTTCGCACAAGTGATTCATACTGGCGTTCGACAGAACGGATCTGCTCCTCCAACTTGTTTATTTCTTCGGTGTCGCTATCAACCTTCCCTTCTTGCTGAGTGAGGTTTGCTCGCTCCTGTTGTTCTATCTGTGTCTGCTCCTGTCGTTCATCAAAAATCAAAAAAACATCCAAATCCCCGTCGGGATCAAAACGAAAAACATCGTAACCCAAGACTTCTTCCCAGACATCTCCCGCATCGTCTAGTGCTGCCCTCAATTCGGGTTCAGTTAAATTAAAACCAGCGTCTATTCGTCCAACAGTATATGTTATTCCTCGTTGGCAGATGTCGGGTCTCAAATACCAAAAGACCGCAGTGGCAAGTGCCAGTAAGACAACTATTGTTGGTAGCACGTATTGTTTAGCAGAATTCATTTTATTAAGTATAACAATAGCAGCTGCCGTAGGCAGCTGCTATTTTCTAATAATCTCCTTCGTCTTCCTCCTCTTCGTAATCATCTTCTTCAACTGATGGGTCGTATGGCTCTCCTCCAAGCTGCTCGATAACTTCGTAAATTATCTCATCATGAGCCTCATCTGGGTTCCCATTAACTTTCTCGTATAACGGCTTTATTACTTCTTCTGCTGTAACTCCCTTGTACTCACCCTGTATCAGATCAGTAATGTATTCTTTCATTTCATCAAAAAATTCTTCTCGTTCCAACATATTTTTTATCTAAAATTCTTAATACCCAAATAATAGTATTTCAAACCATAGAGTCAATGAAAGTTACACACAAGATAAAAACCGCGCGTTGCGCGGTTTTAAAGTGAACTATTGGTCTTCCATCGATCGCAAAATTTCACGAACCTGGCTTGGGTCAAGCTCATCAATCTGTGTCTCAAGATTTCTACGATTTGTCTCATCTTCGTTCGATTCACGAACAGAGTCTGAGACTTCGTCCATCTTACCTTGCAAAGGACTGTCGGAAAGACGTAAATCCATATTATCAAATTCGTCGACAAATATGAGTGCTGGCTCAGTATTATATGCTGAAATCTTTACCCGTTCTCCAGGCAACGTGACTGCTACCTCTGCCATGTGATTTCCACCATTCACAACAAAGACTTTGTCTTCAACCGTATTGATCCTGAGATAAAATGATGTCCCTTGTCCGTTATGTACGGATTCGATCTTCATGACATTCCCAAAGAATAATTCAGCATCAACTTGAGTGTCTCCATCGAATGCAAGAAGGTTTTTGTTTTCTCTCACCTTTGCGCCATATGCACTCATTGCATCTGGAAGAGACTTACCAAAACCGACAACGTCTCGATTCCGCTGTGACAATAACGCATAACCTTTTCTTGCCCCGGAACCATCAGTAACCACTGAAAAATACGTCTCGAGGCCATTAACGAGAACCAGGACTGGCTCTTCGGTACTCCAACCTTCATAGTTAGAAACCATGCCATTCATTACTCGTTGTGCCTCAACTTCAGTTACACCCGCTCGACGATAATAGTCTGCCTTCCCGGTACGTGCATTCATCATAACAATGCCAGATGTTGCACCTTCAACCTTGTTTTTATTGAATTGCGTTCCGGTAAAATAAACCATCTCATCGTTTGAGCTCATCGTAATAATCGTGCTCGGCGTAGGATCGATAACGTTAATCCCTGTAAAATAACAACGTTGCCACCCCTGTGACAAACAACCCCAGTCAGCAAGTCTCTTGTAGAGAATTTCTTGTGGGTATGCACGATCTACCCAGTCTGGCAGATCTTCGGCGTTATCAAACTCTTGTATGTCGCCCGAAGACGCATTAACAACAGCCCATTTTTCAGGGAAATACGAACCCAACAAAACCTGAGGTCTCATCATCGGAACAACATAGTAAGGATCACCGTTGTCATCGATTTGAAAAAATTTTGTCCCATATGAATAATTAACATATCCATTCATGTAGAGATGTCGCGCAAGATCTTTACTGAAGTAAAACCCACTTGTGCCATACGAAATTGGCTTATCTTCAACTAAACGACTATCCATGTTGTTAACGTGTGATCCAATGAAATAGCCCGGTGTTGTAGGGCTGGACACCCAACGCCAGAAACCATTTGGTTGCAATGGTGCGACCCAAACAGCTTTCCCTTCGTTGGTAACGTTGCCATACATCCGGCCATATTTTGCAATGGACGCAAGTGATTCGGTCTTTGAAGAGCCAATTAGCTCTGCAGCACGTTTTAGTGCTAAGCCCTGGGTAACACGGATTGCCTGCTCTTGTGATGCAAGTTCCATTGTCGTATTTTTTTCACCATGATTGGTAATATCCAGGACAGCAGCCTTGTTTACTGCGTTAAAAAGTCCCGAGCTTGCACAGCTGCTGAGCAGCAAGAAAAACAAGCTGACGATTGGTATACCAATTGGCTTCCAACTTTCACCTCCTGATGAAATGATTGTCATCCCGGCTGCCAAAACAGCAGCAAAAATAAACATTAGCCACGTTTCGACCATATCGATCGAAAGTGCGGGCAACATGAGCCATGCAATAAAATAAAACGCGACAAACATAATTACGGATTGGACTATTTGTGGTTTCTTGCGAAAGACAAGTCCCATCCCCATTGTTAAACCTGCAGCAATGAACGCCCAGATTGTTAATGACATTGCGAACATTTGTTCACTCTCCTTTCTGTTAAAGAACAAACAGCAAATAGCGATTAACTATGATGCTGAAAACGAGTATTATTATATAATTAATTACAAAATAATCAATAATAAAAACCGCGCATTGCGCGGTTTTGTTACTGTACTTCGGTTGTCATGCCTTCACGAATACAACCTTTACCACAACGCTCTTTCCATCCTGCTCCATTAATTTGATCTAGTGAATGGAGGTGAATGTCGGTACCTACCCAACACCACTCTCTTTGGACACCTTTCACATATCCAATTTGATATTTTTGAACAACACGGATTTTCTCGTTGCTACTCAGACTACGAATATACGCAACTTTTGTATCTGGATCAAAGTGCTCTGTGTGTGAACAAAAATTATAATGATCTATACGGTCATGTATTTTTTTTGTAATAAACTGACCATCAAAACCTGCCACAACCACAGAATATTCTCCGCCTTTGTGCCAATATATTTTTTCGATATTTTCCGTTACAATTTCATGATATTCAAACGTCGCTTTCTCAGCAGCCCACTTAGGCTCTTCCGCTCCGTATATCCCCAAGGCCGCCAATGGCCCAAACAACGTAAATAGAGCAAAATATATACCTAATACCTCCAGCCAAGCCGATCTTTTTTGTTTTTCCATTTTTTTACCTTTCTTCCTAATGGTTCAAATAATCCAGATAAACACTAAAATAATTGTTAACCTGATACTTATATCAATGATTCGCCACATACTATCTCCTCCCACCATGATTCGAACTAAAGCCGACCACACATAACATTAAAAGAAATAGTGCAACCATCTGTATCACATGCTGTTGCATTGATATCGTGGATCCTGCTGTTGAAATAGTTTGCATAAAAATACTCATAATATTTTCTCCTTTCGTTTATGAGGTTAATGTTAAAGCGTTATGAAATTTTAAAGTAAGTAATCAATCCTAAGCGCGGTCTTTGCATACCATTGAGGCTGCGTTTGGGATTAACTGCTTTCCACAACTCATTATAGTGTAGCATATACACATTATTTTTGCAAATTGTTTGCAAAAATAATGTGTTTTAATTGTGCAGGATAGCTAGATGTAAATTATGAACTATGACAGAAGATCAGTAGAGATAGAGAGTGATTTGTTTGTTGCATCAAGTTCTACCAAAGCGCCAATTGGAAGAAATGCATGTGGCTGATAATGCCCAAACTCGTTTATCTTTAGGATAGGTAAATCAAAGTCCACAAGAAAATCTCTAATAACCTCCTCTGGTTTTACCCCCTCAGAGCTAAACTCATAATTACTACCGATTACTACTCCCCTTATTTTCCCCAAAACGCCCATCTGTTTAAGTTGTGTTAGCTGTGTTCGAACAATATTTGGGCTTGATCTAAATGTCTCAATAAAGAATATAACATCTGTAAAATCTGGAAAGTACTTGGTGCCTGCTAGTTTTAAAATAGAAGACAGATTGCAACCAAGTATCCGACCTTCTGCCTTACCTTCATTAACACAAGTCCATTGGATACTAGGACTGATAGCCTTACTCTTCTTGAATAATCTCTTCTCAAACCACTTTTTTGTGTATTCAAAATCTAGTTCTTTATTACTTCCTATTTTTGCATCACAGGCATGAAATGGTATTAATCCTGTCATCTTATTTAAAGCCAACAAAAGAACATCAATATCACTTTTTCCTATAAAAATCTTAGGGTTATTACGTACTAAATCCCAGTCAATTAAATCAAGTATCTGATTAGCAGGTTCTCCGCCCTGAAAACACCAAATTGCATGAATGTCTGAATTAGCAAACATTGAATTTATATCGGCTGCGCGTTTTTCTGCGGAGACGGCGCCCAAGATATCAACTTGTTCGGCATAAAAATTTTCTGAAGTAATGACTGAAACACCTCTAGAATGCAAGTATTGAACGAAGCCATCAAGTTCAAACTGCTTTTCTTTAGTAAACGATTTTGACGGAGCAACAACTCCAACAGTATCTCCAGCATGCAATGCTTTTGGTAACATAATTAATTTTAGTATACCAAAAATTGCTGTTGGACAGCGACTCGCTCGGGATATGCTTCCCGAGCATAAACTTCTCGTCCTCGTCTCGGACAATTAATAATAATTCGAAATGCCCCACACGGGACATTTTGAATTCTTATTGCTGCCGGACAGGGACTCGAACCCCGATTTCCTGGACCAAAACCAGGCGTCCTGCCATTAGACGATCCGGCAAGTTAGAAAACGACGTTTTCTGCGGGTGATGAGAGAATCGAACTCCCGACGTCGGTTTTGGAGACCGAAGTTATACCACTTAACTAATCACCCGAGTGGAAAGCATTATAGAGCAAATGTCTCCACTAATCAAAACAGATCCTGTGGATCTATTTTTTAACTTCTTTGAACTCTACATGCTTTCGAACTTTTTTATCAAACTTTTTTAGTTTCAGTTTTTCTTCTACCGACTTTTTGTTTCGAGTAGTGTAAATCACTGTACCACTGTCTGACTTTAGTTTGACTTGGTGTTTATTTGCCATAATGTCCGTCATAATACTAAAATAGGCTCAAAAATCAAGTAGAAGAAAAACTGCATCAATGCAGTTTTTCTTACAAGCTTGTATCTATGTTATAGAGATTAGCAAACCTTTTTCTTTGCCTTAAAGTGTTGAGTCAGCAGGTAGTATGCAGTTAGTCGAGACTTTGTTCGGTCTTTTTTCATTTTGTCTCCTACCATTGCAATTGCTTCATCAGCTTTTGCCTTGCTTTTAACCCCAAGTCGCCCCATAACGAAATTTCGTCGTACTCGTCCAAGTTCTTTTGGATCCGTGAATGAAACCCATCGAGCGTCAGAACGAGCAAGTGTTCCAGCAAGTCGTCGGTATAATGCTTCTACCAACTCCATATCTGGTCGCTTATCGTACTTCTTGATGTCATCAAGGTGTTTTTTATCCATTGCCATATGTGTTCGAACTACTATGATTATTAATAATAAATCTATTATAACCAGAAAAAAGGTTGCAACGCAATCTAGAGGATTTGACTTATTACATCTTTTACCTCTTTCCATGAATCACAGATTGCATATGGTTTGCATTCCAAAAAGTCTTCCCTAGTATGTAGACCAAACGTGACCCCTACCGTTTTGACCCCAACTTCGTGACCTTCGTGTACATCACCCACCGTGTCAGTAATAAAAACTGTCTCTTCTTTTTTAAGTCCATATTCAGCAAAAATTCGATTTATCTTCCCTACTTTTGAGTGCCCCACTTGATAGCCCCAGACTTCAAAAAACATATTTCTGATGTTATTACGTTCTAAGTAATTTGAAATGAGCTCTCCGTCTCCTGAAGAAACAATAAATTTTTGCATATTTTTATGATGTTCTAAAAACTCCTTTGTTTCTGTGTTTGTATGCATCTTGTCATACTCGGGGCCAAGGGCATCAAAATAGATACGAGGATCTAATTTCTGAATCGACTCGTTCTGGTAAATATTACCTCGAAATGTCTGTTCAGTTTCTTCTTTGGTCATTCCATGAAAGCGCTTGTTTAGTGCGTAGATTGCCTCAGTAGTATCTTGAATTACTCCATCAAAATCAAAGATAATGTTTCTAATCATCTGCTTTTTTATTAACAAGACCAAACAAGAAAATTTCAAATACAACCGCATGCTCAGATGTCTTTTCCATATTTTCTTTTAGTCGCAATAAATTCTTGAGATGGTTTGAATTTATTCCCGTGAGCTCGGTCAATCCAGTGATTGCATCCTTCGCCTTTTCCAGTGAAACGTGTTCAGTATATACCTTTGAATATCTCAACAATAAAACTTCTCGTACATTTCCGATAACCATGTCTAAAAAAGAAATCGTGCTTGCCCCTGAGTCTTTATGTGCATGGTACACCGTAAACATTCGGTCTGTATCAGAGTCGGAAAGAGCCTGAACAAAATCAAATGCTAGTTCTTTGTCAGAAATTGAAACATAACCAGAAAGCTCATCAAAACTGATGTCTTTTGCAAAATAAGAAAAAACCTTTTGAAGATGCGACAAGGTGTCCCTAAACGATCCGTCTCCTAGTGAAGCGATATGCTCTGCAGATTCTCTATCTATTTTTCGTTTTTCACTTGCAACCGTGTCTTCTATTAATGAAACCAAATCACTTTTAGTTGGCCTATTGAAATCAAAAACCTGACACCGAGAAATAATTGTGTCGAGGATTTTATGCTTTTCGGTTGTTGCTAAGACAAAAATCACATGTGATGGTGGCTCTTCCAATGTTTTGAGGAGTGCATTGAATGCCTCTTTGGTGAGCATATGCACCTCGTCAATAATATATACCTTGTAGTCAGACGAGAACGGTCGTGTATCTACACCATCACGCAGTTCTCGGATCTCTCCGATACCGCGATTAGATGCTGCATCAATTTCATAGACATCTTCATCAGAAACACCCAACTCTTTTGCAAAAATACGAGCGATCGAAGTCTTCCCTGTCCCCCTTCCTCCAGAAAAAAGATATGAATGAGAGAAAGAATTATTTTTTATTGAATTTTGTAGAGCAGAGATTACGTGATCCTGACCGCGTACTTCGGCGAATGTCGCTGGCCTATATTTTCGGTAGAGAGTTTCTATTGTCATAAAAGCATTATAACAAATCAAAGAGCGCCCTTATGGGCGCTCGTTTTGTATCCATACGAACATCATGATTAATTCTTAATCCAGAACAAATCAGCGACGATCCAATTTATTTAATTGATACATAACATATTTTTGTAATTCGACTGGATCAGCCCATTCTAGAAGCAAATCATTAATCACTCTAGCTGGCTCAAAAAATGTGCTCTGCCCTTCTGAATCAAGTCTGACTTGAAAATCAAAAGGTGGTTCCTTTTGACGACTGAGAGTGTATGGCAGTACCCGTACTGGCTCATCCATATCAGCTGCTAACTCTGGATCATAAGAGAGCAATAGTATCTCACAATCATCTAGAGAAGAATCATATGGAACACAGATTCCATATTCCCGATTCTCAGCAACCACAACCATCATAATAGAGCTGGAGGTTAATGAAATCTTGAGATACAGATCTCTGTTGGGGCAGCCTATCTCTCCTGGATCTTTGTGATAGATCCTGTAAATATCAAGAGGAGATACTCTTTCTACAAAAGCCTGAATTCTCTCGTGTGAACCGAGTGCAATAAGGTTTGCAAGTGCCTGTCTAACGAGCACAAGACAATCTGTCTTCTCTTTTACTCGTAGTTCTCTTTGTTTTTTTTCTGCTTTTTGCTTTCTCTCTTTGGCTTCTTTGCGTGCCACTTCTCGGGCATCAACTACCTGTTCTTCTTTAAGAAGAATAGGCTCGGCTGACAAGAGTATCTGATCAATGCCTGCTAATACAGCAGGTTCGATTACTAAATTTGTCATTCTTGTCCTTTCTTTTTTCAACAATCTGAAAATTACTATACATGATACGCAGGTATTTGAAAAGGAAAAAAGACCAGCCGCTCTGCTGGTCTTAACATTTTAGTTTCCATCTGACGCCTTTGCCTGCACAGTCTGTACACCTAACAAAGGAGTCTTTTATGGATCGTCCTCTTTTCTTGCGCAAGACAAACTTGTGTCCTCCCACACTTGCGGCATAACCTCAGGGCAATAAACCCGTCAGGAGCCTTCTGCAAGATTACTTTCAGCTTGCGTGGCATCAGAGCTCTTTACATGCTTCAAGTGGTTGAATTTCTGTCTCCACATAGTCTCGATGAGTATCATCGTTATAATAGACTCTCATTGGCGTCTTGGTTACTACAGACTTCTGTTGGCCAGGGCAACTAGATGATATTTTGACACCGCAATCTAACTCAAGATCAAAGTTAACATCGCATTTAAAACACACTCCAGAAATAGGACATTCCGTCATTTCTTCTGTTATGTCTGGCAATCCCATCACTTCTCGTGAAACTTCTTTTTTACAGCCTGACAACATAACTGCAGTGGCTGCTAGCAATAGGAACAAGCGCATATTTATCTCCTCTCATTTCCTATTTAAAATATAAAAAATTACTTGACTGAAGTCAAGTAATATTGATTTAATTATACTTTCGAACCTGCGCGTTTCCGCGCTGATTCAGTGAGGTGTGCTTTCCTGAGTCTCACAACCTCTGGTGTGACTTCGATATACTCATCTGACCTCATCATACCGAGCGCCTTCTCAAGAGTGACTTCCATGGGCGGAGTAAGCTTCACTGTGCCGTCAGAACCTGATGCTCGCATATTTGTCAGTTGCTTTCCTTTTGTTGGATTTACCACCATATCTTCACCTTTGGAGGTGTTCCCTACAACCATTCCCTCGTATACCTCCTGGTTTTGTTCAATATACAGTGTTCCCCTCTCCTGCATATTTGCTATTGAAAAACCAAGTGCCTTTCCTGTCGCCATAGAGATCATCGATCCTCGCTCTGTCTTTTGGATCTCGCCTGCATATGGTCGGAATCCGATTACAAGTGTCGTTAAAATTCCCTCTCCTTTTGTATCAACAATAAATTCATTTCTATAACCCAATAGCCCTCTTGTTGGCATTTCAAAAATCATTTTCGTTTGACCGTTTTCTTGCTCCATGTGCATCATTATTCCCTTTCTCTTGCCAAGTTTTTCTATCACTGAACCTGAAAATTCTTCGGGCACAAAGATGGTCACCTCTTCGAATGGCTCTTGTCTTGCTCCATCTATTTCTTTAATAATGACCTCTGGCTGTGATACTGCTAGTTCATATCCTTCACGTCTCATATTCTCAATGAGAACTGCGAGGTGCATTTCCCCGCGTCCAAAAACCTGATAACGAGAATCATCTGAAAAATCAACTTGCAGTCCTACGTTTATTTCAAGTTCTTTTTCAAGTCGCTCCCTAATTTGCCTTGATGTTAAATATTTTCCTTCCCTTCCCGCAAATGGCGAATCGTTAACAAACATATATAAACCAATAGTTGGTTCGTCTACTGAAATTGCCGGAAGTGGCTCTGTAGCCTCGCCCAAGACAATTGTTTCTCCAATGAAAATTTCTGGTATCCCAGCGATCATGACAATGTCCCCAGCAACTGCCTCCTTGCTCTCAACTTTTTCCATCCCTTCAAATGAAAATAGTTTGGTGAGCTTACCTTTGTAGATCTTATTTTCATTATTTTTAACTACTACTTGTGAAGCTGCTGGTAATATTCCGTTATATATTCGTGCAACACCCATTCTTCCTAAAAAATTATCATATGCAAGATTAAATACTTGTGCCTGAAGTGGCTTTGATTTAAGATCTTCTCCAGAAGCTGGATCAACTTTTTCTAAAATGAGATCAAGCAGTGGAGTGAGATTGTCTGAATCATCAGTCATTTCTTTTTTAGCTATACCATCTCGCCCAATTGCATAGACTGTTTCGAAATCAAGCTGTTCGTCCGTTGCACCCAAATCTAAAAATAGTTCGTATACCTGTTCTTGAGACTTTTCGACATCTGCAGCAGGTTTATCAATTTTATTTAAAACAAGAATTGGACGTAATCCAAGCTCTAAAGATTTTTTGAGGACAAATTTTGTCTGTGGCATTGGTCCTTCTGCCGCATCCACAACCAAAAGAACTGAGTCAATTGACCGCAGTACTCGTTCCACCTCTGAGCCAAAGTCGGCATGACCTGGTGTATCCAAAATATTAATCTTGGTGTCTCTATAGATACACGAGGTATTTTTTGCATAAATAGTAATTCCTCGCTCACGCTCAAGATCATTTGAGTCCATCGAAACTCCCTCTTGGACCATTCCGGTTTGCTTAAGAATCTCATCTGTGAGAGTTGTTTTTCCGTGATCAACGTGTGCGATGATTGCTATATTTCTGATTTCCATATCGATATAATTGTTGTTGTAAAACAAAACGGAACCATGAGGTTCCGTTTTGTTATTGTTTTTATAATGAAATATGAGGTAAGAAGAACATTTTCTTTTGTCCCAATCGTAGAAGCAGTGACGGAATATCTGCAAACCGAGCTATTTTTATAGATATATAGCTATTATCTACTCTATAGAGAGTAATCGACTCGTTAACTATACGCATTGCTACGTATAACTTCAAATTTTGAAATGATCCACGACCAGCTTCCGCTAGCCGTGCCTTGTTACGACTTAGTC
>JAHDEI010000016.1:0-10998 GCA_020628915.1 Minisyncoccota bacterium
ACTTTCAGCACATGAGAGTGTTAAAGATTTTCTTGCTCGGGTCATAGCTACATATAAGAGCCTTCTCTCATCTTCTAGATCCCCTTTTGTTTTCTCTGTAGGTAATTTGAATTGTCTCACTACTCTTTTCCCGCTCCAGACACCATCGTTGAGATGTAAAAGATACACATGATCAAACTCGAGTCCTTTTGACCCATGGGCCGTCAAAAGCCTCACACCGCTCCCGCTATGAGAAGCCATATCTATGGTGAGGCCGTATGCACTCATTGTTTGAATATAATCGATAAACTTCTCAAGCGTATAATTCTTTTTATCTTGAGACTCACTCTTTAGTTGGTCGTGAAGTCGCTTCAATCTAGCTAGGGACGTTTGATTGTTTTCTTTACCAAGAACGTATTCGAGATAGCCGAAACTATTCATAACAGAATCAAAAGCATCTAAAGCGTCCATGCTTTTTATTTCAGAAATTACTCTTTCTGTGGTCATGACAAATTTATTAAGAGCATCAAGGGAATTGAGTTTTATTTTTTTGGCATCAAGTGACTTAATGTAACCAACCAATGTTTTGTATGTTCGATTTCTTCTATAAGCTTCTAAAACTGAGAGTACATCCAATGCCGGAACATCAATAATATCTGCGTATAGCAATTCGCCGAGCACTGTGTCATTGCTCGGGTTATTCAAAAATTTGAGGAGCAAAACTAATTTTGTAATATCTGGACTTTGAAGAATATTTTCGCGCGAGGAAACCGAGTAAGATATACCATGCAAAGCCAAAGATCTCTTGAGCGTATCAACATGTTTGTGTTCCCGATAAATAACTGCGCAATCTTCTAAAGCAACACCTGCCTCTCTTTTAGATAAGAGGTCTTTCGCTATCCAATCTATTTCTGCCTGATAGCTTGAAGCCAGAACGGATCTTGTCTTTATTTGATCTTTGGATCGGTCTTGATTTGCCGCAACGAGGTGAATCTCACCTGCTGGAATAAGCGAATGTGCGAGGTCCAGGATTTGCTGTGTTGAACGGTAGTTTTTTTGAAGGGTTACTGATGTATGTTCCGGGTATTGAGTAGTGAAATCAGAAAAGTTTTCAACCGAAGCCCCTTGAAAGCGGTAAATTGCCTGCTTTTTATCTCCAACAACAAAAATGTTTGGCATATTCTCAAGATGAGGAGCGGACCCAATTGTTGTAACTAACTCATTTTGTGCGTCATTTGTGTCCTGATGCTCGTCTACCAAAATGTATTGATATTTTTCCTGTAGATGAGCCAAAAAAGCATCATCCGTTCGCAGCAGATGCAGAAAAGATAGAATTGTGTCAGAAAAATCGTACTTACCCATCTCCACAAGTTGATCCTGATAAGATCGATACACAGACAAAAGCTCTTTGTTCTTTTCAACTGGTTTATATGCGTCTGGCTTAAGATCTCCTTTTTTAAACTTCCCGCTTGCCCTCTTATAATACGAAGACTCATCAGCAGCAATGTTCTTTTTTTGATCTGCGATTTTGTCTTCAAAAAGGTCTGGGTCAATCCCTTCACGTTTAAGCTCTCCAATAGCTGAGACAATTGCCCTTGTAAAATGAGTATCCGAAGCAAAAGTTTTTAGAAGCTTGAGACTCTTGTCTGAGCGAACAATATTCTCTATTAATTTAATTGCCTCAACTTCGTCAATGACTGATTTACCAGTATATTCCAAAAAGAAATCAGGCTCGCTTGTTATGTAATACTCAGCCAATGAGTGGAACGTAAAAATTGAGACCCGATAAGCACTCTCAACTCCAATGATTGAGATAAGTCTTTCGCGCATTGCCGCTACCCCAGCGTTCGTAAACGTCAACGCTAAAATCGCGTCAGCCATGTCTGCCCCGTGTACTTCTAATATTTTTGCAATTCGCAAAGCAAGAATCTGAGTTTTACCCGTCCCAGGCCCAGCAGAAACAATAACAGGCCCTTCTATTGCTTCTACAGCTTTTTTCTGTTCCGAGTTAAGCATCTCGAGGGCATGATTGTATGCGTCATTCATTTATTAATTATAACAATCTGCAAAAATAGATGAGCGCCACCTTATTAACAATCAAACCCTTCTGCTCGAAGAATCTCTACAAGCTCATCAACTGCTTCGTCCAGTTTTCCCTGCTTGTTAATAATCTGGTAGTCATACCATGACCCCTCAACCTCCATTTCATGACGAGCAAGATCCAAGCGGAGAGATACCTCTTCTTCTGAGAGATCACTGCGATCTCTGATTCTCGTCTCAAGTATTTCAAATGATTCCGGAGTAATAAAAACCGTGACTGCATTAAAATTTTCTTTCAAATATTTTGCTCCGATAATTTGTAGCTGAGAAACTATGTATTCACTATCTTCTAATTGCCTTGTGAGTCCCGGTGCGTAAATACCATAGTACATGTCCCGCTCCGGTCTGTATTGGTGTTCAGGTATGTTTCCAAGCTCCAATTGATCCAAAAAGTACTCTCTGGAAACAAAATAGTAATCCACACCGTCTTGTTCTCCCTCCCGAGGGTCTCGGTCGGTCGCAGTCACTAAACGGCTAAATTTAGGGCACTGCTCAATTAGCTTGTTCATCACTGAATTCTTTCCACTCCCAGACGGCCCTGCCAAAACAAGTATGCGTTTGTTCATTGATGTATTCTAGCAATCTATGTATTTTTTACATAGAAAAGATGTGGAATGAAGGCTTGCGAATGTCCATTTATTTGGTACTATTTCGCATATGGAAATTAGTCTTATTATTTCAATAGCACAAATTGTTGTTTCTATTTTGCTTATCATTACCGTGATGCTACAAAACTCTAGCGCAGGGCTAGGTGAGGCATTTGGTGGTGGTGACGCAGGTGGAGTACAAAACACTAGACGTGGACCTGAAAAGCAACTACTTAATATCACCATTATTCTTGGTATTATTTTTGCACTTCTTTCACTTCTTGCACTATTTGTGTAGTTTCTATTTACAATAAAATAAAATGAATTATGTCACTACGTGATACCTTCTCTTCTATTTTTAAAAAAACTAATAATCAAACAAAGGTCACTTCCCGATCGCTACTTTTACTCATTGCTGGTGGGGTTATCGCTTTTTCTGTCTTACACCTCATGCAAGACTCTTATCTTATTGAGACACCGAGGCAAGGTGGATCTATTTCTGAAGCAATTGTTGGATCTCCACGTTTTGTGAATCCCGTTTTGGCGATTTCACAAGCAGACAAAGATCTTACTAGTCTGATCTACTCCGGTCTTTACACCATTTCTCCATCCGGAGAACCAGTTGAGCTTTTAGCAGAAGAGACAACCATTTCTCAAGATAAGAAAGAATATATCATCACGATCGCTAAAGATGCACGATTTCATGATGGAGAACCAGTCACGGCGGAAGACATCATCTTTACTATTGAAAAAATTAAAGACCCTCTTATTAAGAGTCCGCTCAGACCAAACTGGCTAGGAGTTGAGGTCCAAAAAATAGAAGATAACGAAGTACTATTTATTCTTGATAAAGAGTACCCATTGTTCCTGCACCACCTACGTGTTGGGATTCTACCTGAACATATCTGGAAAGATACATCTGTTGAAGAATTCCCTTTCTCAGAAAGAAATATTTCGCCTGTCGGTTCTGGTCCATTTTCACTTTCACAAATAGAGCGTGACGAAAAAGAGAGTATTACTGGTTTTGTTCTTTCTGCTTGGCGAGACGGTATATACTCGCCATTTATTGATACTGTACGAATTAAATTCGTTGCAGACACCGAAGGGCAACTCTCGCTATTTGAAAGTAAACAAGTTGGAAATATTTCAGGAATAGACCCCAAGACGGTATCGGCTCTATCAACCGATAGCAGTGAAATCAGACATTACTTGTTGCCACGTGTATTTGCATTGTTCTTCAATGAAAGAAACAACCAAGCGCTCGGTTTTCTAGAGGTAAGAAGTGTATTGGACTCAATTATCGATAAGGAGAGAATCATTGTTGATGTCTTTGATGGGTTTGGGGAAATAGCTCATAGTCCTCTCCCAAGCACTTCCCCGTTCATCATTGAGCAAGAAGACCAAGACCCTGATGCAGATCTTGTTTCTGAGGCTCGTGCACTTTTAGAGAAGAATTCATGGACATTTAACGAAGAAACTGAACTATGGTCGAAGAAAATTAAAGATGAAACCGTCACTCTAGAATTTGATGTTTGGGTTCCTAATACCGAAGACCTGATTGTTGCGGCTAATCATATTCGTAGTGACTTAGCAAAAATTAATATTCCACTTACGGTCAAGACTGCTGAAATCGATACACTTACTCAAGATATCGTACGAAAACGTGACTTCGAGATACTATTGTTTGGATACGTAACTGACATCCCCGCTGATATATTTTCTTTTTGGCACTCATCTGGTCGAATTGATCCGGGACTTAATATTTCCGGATATGTTAATATATCTGTTGACGCTGCTCTAGAAGAAGTAAAGCGAGGTGTCGACGTAGAAAAACGTCAAGCAGCTTATAAAACTATTCAATCAGAAATAATAAAAGAAAAAGCCGCAGTGTTTTTATTTAGCCCAGAGTTTGTTTATGTTCTCTCAGATAACATTTCATACCAAACTCCCCTGTTACAAATTGCATACCCTGAAGATCGATTTAGAACAATTGACTCTTGGTATGTAGACACAGAGAGGCTACTGCCATACTTCATTAAATAATTATTTGTATATATGATTGATGAAATTCATCACTCACGTTATGCGAGGAATTATTAACAATAAAAAATATGACAAATACTAAAACAAAAAAAGATGACTTTGGCTTAAAATCAACAAAGCCCTCATCAAAACGTGGCGCACATAAACGCCCAGAAAGAAGGAAAAAACACATTCATCCTGCAGCTGGAGGAAAAGTCCAAAAGAGACGTCCTATGCGCAACAGGAGAGCAAAAGTAGACAATCGCCCTGTACCACTTATCAAAGGTGACGACGTCCGTGTTATCACCCTTGGTGGTGTAGAAGAAGTTGGACGAAATATGTTTGCTGTCGAATACAAAGAATCTATTTGGATTTTTGACGCTGGTTTCCAATTCGTATCTGAAATGGATGCACCAGGGGTAGATTACACACTACCAAACATTACGTACCTCGAAGAACGAAAACACAAGATCAAAGGTCTTATTGTCACACATGGTCACCTTGACCACATTGGTGGTATTCCCTTTTTAATGAGCAGATTAGGTAATCCAACTATTTATACACGGAACCTGACTGCCATCATGATCAAAAAAAGAATGCATGAATTCCCTAATGCTCCGCAACTAAACATTCATATCGTAGAGCCTGGCGACGTTATGATGATCGGTGATCTGGAATTCTATTTCTTTGCGGTTACTCACTCCATCCCGGATTGTATCGCCACATCTATTCGTACGCCACATGGAAACATCGTGATTACCGGAGACATCAAACTTGAGCACAAAGATGGAGTGCCAGTACCTGGAGAAGTCGAACACTGGGCTGAGGTGACAAAAGAAGATAACTTAATGCTTCTCTCTGACTCAACAAACTGTGAAAACCCAGGGTGGTCAATTCCAGAACCTGTTATTCATGACAATATTGAAGAATTCATAAAAAATGCGCAGGGACGAGTCATGATTGCTACATTTGCATCACAGTTCAGACGAATGATTGCGTTCATGAAAGCGGCAGAGTCTCAAGGTAAGAAGATTATTCTTGAGGGGCGATCTATTAAAACTAACCTTGAGATTGCAAAACTTGCGGGTAAATATGCACCAGGTGATGGAGTAATCATCCCTGCTGCAGATATTGATAAATACCCTGCTGATAGAATTTTGGTTCTCTGTACTGGAGGTCAAGGTGAACAGTTTGCTGCCCTGCCTCGTATGGCCCGCGGTGATCACAAGTACATTAAACTTAATGCTCGTGACACTGTTATTCTTTCTTCATCTGTTATTCCAGGAAATGAAATTTCAGTTCGTAATCTTATGGACCAGCTGCACCGAAACGATGTGCGCCTGATTCACTACAAGACATCTGACGTGCACTCAACCGGACACGGTAACCAAGAGGAGCTCAAATGGATCATTAACACCGTACACCCACGATACATGGTTCCTGCATACGGATACCACTCCATGCTCAAGGTGCACAGAAAATTAGCTCTTGAAACTGGAATGGACGACGAACATGTCATCGTCCCAGACAACGGATCTGTTATAGAAATCAAAGCAAAAGACGATGTTGCACTTCTTCCAATGAAAGCGCCCTCATCTCCTATTATGGTTGATGGGTTTTCTATCTCAGATATGCAACATACCGTAATTGCTGATCGTCAACTGTTGGCATCAGATGGTATCTTTGTAACTGTTGTATCGATTAATGTTCAAAAAAAGTCAATGCAAAAGTCTCCAGATATTATTTCTAGAGGATTTGTATACCTACGTGAATCGCAAGACCTGCTGGCTCAGGCTCGATCAATCATCAAGCGAGTCACTGATCAAGAAATTCAAAAATCAGGATCTAATAGGATTGATGTAGAAACACTCAAAAAGCAAATTCATAAACACCTTGAGAGATTCCTACTGAGAAAAACGAACAAGCAACCAATTATTATTCCGGTAATCTTGGTTGTTTAGACAAACTGTTAACAAAAGCACTCATTGAAGAGTGTTTTTTTGTTACAATTTATAAATGAATTTTGATGAACAAGTAAAAAAATTCCAAGAGCTAGAACAGCAACCGGAATTTAATCCTATGTTGCATGCTGACTCTCTCCAAGAAAAGCTATTGAGTGGTCCTCATGTTTGGATCGTAATTATTGCAAGCATTATTGTTGGTGCATGGATAATCGAAATTGCAACTGCGAGCTTCTTAAGCATAATTTTTACTACCGTATGTAGTCTCATTTGGGCCGCAATTACCCTATTCCTTGTCGACCGTGAATCAAAAAAAATGACTCTCCAGCTAGAAAACAAAAGAAATATCTGGCTAGAATCTAGATTATCTGAGCATGGAATCAGTCTCGAGCAATTCATTGAAAAATATCAAAAAATGCAAGAAGAAGATGCGGTTGTAGTTAGACAGAATCAGACAATTGAGCGACGCGAACAAGAAGCGCCTGAGGATCATTAATTTGCATTAATTCATTCCTTATCTCTTTGGCTCCATCAAATCCATTAACATACACCTTTAAAAACTTCTTCATAAGATAGAAAGACTTAATTCTCTTTCCAAACTCTTTGAGATTGCGTCCTGTTGGGCCAAAATTAGCCTCAAATAGCTCGATATGCTCTTTGAGCAGTCTATATCTCTCAGAGATACTTGGCTCTCTGTCAGCGTCAAAAAGGAGCGGATTTTTAAATATTCCTCGTCCAATCATTACTCCATCAATACCGTGCTCAGCAATCTTGTCATACGCCTCTTGTTTTGTATTGATATCACCGTTTCCAAGCAAAATAGTACCAGGGGAAATCTTATCTCGCATTTCTCTGATTTCTGTCATCAGCTCCCAATGAGCAGGCACTTTAGACATCTCTTTCCTGGTTCGTAGGTGAATAGTCAGCACGTCTAGTTTTTGTTCTAACAAGAACTGGATCCAACTCATATCGATACTTGCCCATCCTAAGCGAGTCTTGACTGCAAGGTCTAACCTCGGGGCTCCTGCGCGGCAAGCTTGAATTAGTTGTCCGGCTAATTCTCTATGCTCGAGCTTGATCAACTCAGCCCCACAAATCTGTTTGTTAATTGTTCTCGACGGACATCCAGTATTAATGTCTACTCCATCAAATCCCAGCCTTTGGATCAAGGCAGCCCCCGATTTCATATTTTCTGGTTGACCAGAAAATATCTGTCCAATAATTGGTGAAGCTTTTTGCTGAAATTTTGTATATTCCAGATCTCGTAATAATCTCTTTTTACCTTTTGGGTGTGCCAGGCCATCTGCCGAAACAAATTCTGTATAAGATAGATCTGGTACGGAATACTTTGCTAAAATTTCCCTAAATGCATTATCTGTGACATCTGCCATAGGTGCAACCACAACCAGCCCCTTTCCATTCGTTTGGTCTAATCGTCTTCTCCATGTTCCCTTTTTATTTTTCTTCCAAAACATCTTTAGTAGTTAGATTCACACTCTGCCCCCCTGAGACAGTAGAATATCTTATTTCCAAATTTTAGATTAATGTATGAAAATTCATTTTTAAACATCCCTTCCTTTTTGTCTATACGAAAAGCATCAAGATCAAGAAGTTTTACTAGAGTGTTATATACGTCATCGTATGAGTCTTCTTTTTTAATCACAAGTTTCGTTCCATTTTCGATTGTTAAGACGATGGTATGAGATGAAATCTCTCGCACCTTCTCTACCACTAGACCTCTTTTATTCAAAGAAGAGATGAGCACTTCTAGCTCTTCTAAAGAGTCTTTGCTCATGAATTCATCTCCAAGATCCAACACCCTTGCTGATGAATAGATAGGCCTTTGTTTGTCTAGTAAAACAGTCTCTTCGAATAATATTCCAGACTCATCGATCCAAAAGCATGCGTCTTTAGTGCAGAACACACTCTTTGGCTCCCTTTCTATAATCCTGAGACCTAGAGATGAGAAAAAGTTTCTGTTTACCTCTACGGAGAGAACCTGAGGGTATTTATCTTGAAGAAACGTGCGGATTTTTTCTTTATTAACAAATAGAATGTTGTCAGTTGGAATTATGTTGAATTCATCTTTTTTTACGAGCGAAACAACCTCTTGTTGAATCATGATCGGATCAACACGCTCTACTCCTTCAATGTCTACATTGGCTATCCTCCAAAACGCTAAGTGCAAGCTGGCTACAAATAGCCCGAAAATAAAAAACAAACACACAAACAAGGCAATAAACCTTCTCTTAAAAAGATTAGTCTTCCTTCTTTTCCTACGTTTGCTTTGTATGTACGCCATGTTATCCCCCGATTACAGTCTGCCCGTTCATGTACGGACGCAAAGCCTCGGGAATAATAATTGATCCATCTGATTGTTGAAAATTCTCAACAAGGGAAACAAGAATTCGTGGTGTAGGGATTGCAGTACAATTCAATGAATGTGCGTACTGTGTCTTCCCCTCTGCATCTTTATATCTAGTATTAAATCTCCTTGTTTGAAAATCATGAAAATATGATGCCGAAGAAATCTCTCTATACTTCTTTTCTCCAGGAACCCAAAGTTCAATGTCGTATTTTTTAACTTGCCCTTGACCAAGATCTCCACCACAATTAAGCACTGTTTGATATGGAATACCAAGAAGTTCAATAAACTCTTCTGTATTTCTATTAATCCACTCATGCCATTTTACTGACTCTGCATGTGAGGCCTCACACAACATTACCTGCTCTAACTTTTGAAATTCATGGACTCGAATCAAACCTTTGGTGTCTTTTCCATAAGATCCTGCTTCACGCCTGTAACATGGAGTAAAACCAAGGTATTTAAGAGGTAGCTCTTCAACGGAAAGAATTTCATCTCTGTGATATCCCATCAGCGGCACCTCTGCTGTCCCGGCAAGATAATCTTCATCTTGTGTCATATAGATATCTTCAGCTTCATTCGGAAGATGTCCTGTTCCAAACAGGTTTTCTTTCCTGACAATTGCTGGTGCAATAAAAGGAACAAAACCTTTTTCAATAAAAAATTGGTTTGCACAATTCCAAATAGCCCAAGCTAATCTTGCTCCATCACCACGAAGGTAATAACCACGGAATCCGTGAACTTTTGCTCCTCTCTCAAAGTCAACCATTTTATGCTTAAGCATTAAATCAATATGTGACTGTGATTCAAATGAAAATTCTGTTTGTTCGCCCCATGTTTTTATTTGTACGTTCTGTTCATCACTTGTTCCGTCTGGCACAGATGGATCAGGGACATTTGGAACCTGCAGCATTATTTCTTGCCACTGTTGCATGATTGGCTTGAGCTTTTCTTCTAATCCCTGCAGTTCTGTTTTAACTGAGGAAACAGCGTCAATAAGAGCCTGTCGCTCATTATCTGATGCCTGAGCAATAGCCTTTGATGCCTCATTTTGTTTTGCACGCAGTTCGTCAATTTGCTGACCCAAAGTAATTCTTTGGTCATCTAGTGAAATGAGCAAATCTAAATCTACGTTGTGATGCTTTTTTATGGCCCCCGCCTTTACTACATCGAGGTTCTCACGAATAAATTTAATGTCTAACATATCTATTAGTTATGGTTGTACATGTGTACATCTTGCTGTGGGAAAGGAATAGAGATACCCTCTTTGTCAAACGCCTTTTTGACTTGTTCGTTTAAGTCAAAGTATACATCCCAATAGTCTGCAGCATCTACAAAACTTCGTGTAAAGATATTTACTGATGAATCAGCGAGTTCTGAGACACCTATACCATATGCTGGATCTTTCAGAACCTTCGGGTGAGATTCGATTATGCTTGAAATAATAGATTTAGCCTTGTCGATATCATCTCCGTAGCCAATTCCAAAAGTAAGTTCCACACCAACATTCTTATTTCCAGTGACATTAACCATCGATGAATTTGATAGCTCTCCATTAGGAACAATAATCTTTTTATTGTCTGGTGTTCGTAAGATAGTATTAAAGATTTGAATTTCTTCGACCACTCCGTCATGCCCTAATGCTTGGATTCGATCCCCGATACCAAATGGCTTAAAGAACAAAATAAGTGCACCTCCAGCAAAATTAGAAAGACTCCCCTGCAAAGCAAGACCCACTGCCAAACCAGCGGCACCAAGAAGTGCAACAAGTGACGTAGTCTGAACACCCAACATAGAGATTACTGCAATCGCAAGAAGAATTTTTAAACCAACACCAACTAAGCTTTTCAAAAATGAAGAGAGGGTTTGCTCTGTCTTCCCTTTTTCTAAAACTTTGGATAATAACTTTACGATATGCTTAATAACATACGAGCCAATAAACCATACAGCAATCGCGAGTACAATTTTACCTCCATACGCTACT
>JAHDEI010000016.1:11008-15484 GCA_020628915.1 Minisyncoccota bacterium
AAGTCTAATAGTTGTGACGAATACGTTTCTAATTTTTCTGGACTAAACATAAATTTTATTACTACAATTAATAAAACTATTATATCAAATGACGTGCTATAGTAATCAATATATTACTGGGAAAGAAATTTAATATGAAAATAATTAGAAGGTCTGATTTTAAAAACACCTTATTTAGGTCGCTTGAACAAATGTCAGATGCCCCCGAAAAGCTCTACATCGATGGGGATTTCAATTTGTCCTCCGAGCGAAAAATTATCACCATTGTTGGATCTAGGATGTGCAGCAAAGACTCAATTGAAATTGTACAAAAATTAATTGCAAAACTTGCCTCTTATCCAATTTGTATTGTCTCAGGTTTAGCTCATGGAATAGACTCTGTCGTACATCATGCGTGCCTTGCATCAAATATTCCAACCATAGCTTTTCCTGGATCAGGACTAGACAATTCTGTCTTATACCCGTCACAAAACAAAAAATTAGCAAAACAAATTGTTGAAAGTAATGGGTTACTTGTATCTGAATATGAACCCAAAACAAAAGCAGCGAGATGGACGTTCCCAAAAAGGAATCGACTCATGGCTGCATTGTCTGAGGTGACTCTCGTTGTTGAGGCAAAAGAAAAATCAGGTACCCTGATCACAGCAAGACTCGCCACAGAATACAATAGAACAGTAGCAGTCATCCCTCATTCTATACTCAATTCCCATGCACGTGGGTCGAACCAACTCATGCAAGATGGGGCGTATCCCATACTCGATCATGGAGACCTTCTGGATTTACTCGGCCTCAAGAGAAATAACCTATCTACAGAATCACAGACCACCTTAGCCAAGAAAGAACAGGTCCTGTGTGCGCTATTAGCTGAACCCACCACAAAGCAAGAACTTTTTGACAAGGTGTCACTTTCATACGAAGAGTTCATCACCACCATTAGTCAGCTAGAGATAAAAGGACTGGTCGAACAAAAGTATGGAAAAATAAAACTTACTCAAAGTAATTTGTAACTCCATCAGCATACATTCCCTGAAACATTCGTGTCATTGTTCTAGAGACACCGAGCTTGTTTGTGCTTGGTCCGTTTTCAGCCATTACCACGAACGCATACTTCGGATTTTCGTAAGGCCAAAATCCAATTGTCCAAGAATTTTGTTTACTTCGTTTAAATCCGCGCTCTGCGGTACCTGTTTTTGCAGCAACAGAAATATATGGCAGATTCAATGATCGAGCTGTTCCCTTAGGATGCAACACTACTTGTCTCATCCCCTGATGGACAATGTCAAAATCCTCAAGAGAAATATCTAATACTCTTCGAACTTGTGGAATAGGTTTTTGGTTTTTATTCAAAACTATCTGTGGCTCCAAAAGTGTTCCTTTAGTAGCAATTGCCCCTGTCGCCATTACTAACTGAAGAGGAGTTGCTAGAAAACTATACTGACCAATCGCTGTAAAATACGTATCCCCCAACAACCAACGTTCTCCAAAAGTATCTTGTTTCCATTCAGGTGTTGGAACAAAACCCGACTGCTCATTGAATTCCTCGAGCCCAGTCTTTTGACCAAACCCAAATAGATCATAATACTCCTTCATCCCGTATATTCCGAGCCCGCTATGATTCCCGAATCCACCCCCAAATGTGAAGAAGTAGATGTTTGATGATTTTGCAATGGCGTCGATCATGTTCACAACGCCATTATTTCGTGCATCCCTAAAATAAGTAGGTGGCCCCCCAAATCTGTTTGGCACTATCAATGTTCCGTTAGTAACAAGCCTAAAATAAGGACTGACCAGATCTTTGTCTAGTACACCCGCAGCCACAAACGGCTTAACAACAGATCCAGGTGCATAAGATCCTCCAAGTGCTCGATTTAGGAAAGGTTTTTGTGGATCAGTGTTATATGAAGCAATTGTTTGTCTATCTTCACCGTCAGCCAAAATATTTGAGTTATATTCAGGTACATTTGTAAGTGCCAATATCTCTCCAGTATGCACATCAATAATCACCCCAGATGCACCATCAAAGCCCTGTTCTTCAATATATCTTGCTAGCTCTTTGTGTAGTCTTGCCTGCAAGTCTGCATCAACCGTAAGATTAATATTGAGGCCATCAATTCCCTCTTGCAAGATAGTTCCTGTTATTGGATTCCTGAATACATCTTGTTTTTTTGCACGAAACCCAACCTGACCATTAAGAATTTCATCGTATGCGAATTCAATTCCCGAAATTCCGTTGTACTCTATGTCAAAATATTTATTGTTTGCATCCTTTTGAGGATACGTAACATACCCCAATAGATGAGAGAAGCCGGGTGTGTCTACGTACCGCCTCAACGCAAAGTCATGCTCTTCTGAAAATTCATTCCATGCCAGCTCAAAGTCATTTCTGTCGTAAATAACACCTCTCCTATTAAAGATAATGTCATATTGTGTAGCATTATCTTCTGAAGCAAGATACAGCTCTTCTCCACTTACGATTTGAAGTTCATATAACTTAAATGAATAGAGAGCCATGACAAGCAAGGTAAAGACGAAGACACTGTAGAGTGCAACCTTCGTGATCGGTCTTTCAATCACGCCTTGCATTTGCTGAGTATTCATTCCAGCAACATTTTTTGAATCAAAAAAGACATTTTCAAAATCTATCTCTCCGCTATTCTTCCTTGACTTAAAAAATTTACTCATAAAATCTTATTCTAGTCTTAATAAATGCAGAAATAATTATTACAAGTAAAGAAATAAGGGTGTAATAGTGTCCATACCAAGAAACCCCCGTTGGCCCTGAAAGAACTTCAACGACTAAAATCCACAGAACTGATTCGAAAAATTTTGGAAAGATAAACACTCCTGCAATCATTAGAGATGTATAGACTGGCCATGGAAACAAGGCAATCGAAAGAAATATTAGCGCATTGAAAATGAGTCTCATTAACATGATTACGATTATAGCACCAAAAAACAGACCGGATGGTCTGTTTTATTGTGGTTATCCGTTTCGCTTTTTGATGATTTCATCAGCAACGTTTTTTGGAACAATCCCATAATGAGAGAACTCCATGTTTGGTGTTGCTCTACCCTGTGTCATAGATCGAATAGTTGTTGTGTATCCGAACAGTTCAGATAGAGGCACTTTGGCTCGAACAACCTTGTCCATTCCCCGATCATCCATACCCTCAACTGCTCCACGCTTTGAAGAGATATTTCCTGTGATGTCACCCATAAATTCTTCTGGTGTAACAATTTCCACTTTCATGATTGGCTCAAGGATAACTGGATTTGCCCGTCGGGCAGCATCTTGTAGTGCTTTTGAAGAAGCAATCTTAAATGCAATTTCTGAGGAGTCGACATCGTGGTAAGAACCATCATATAAATCAACAGAAATATTAACTGCAGGATATCCAGCAAGAATTCCTCGATCCATTCCCTCTTTGAATCCTTTTCGACAAGGTGTGATGTACTCTTGTGGAATAACACCTCCCTTAATACTGTTAACAAACTCGTAGCCTTCTTCTCGGTATACGTTTTTAGCTAAGTCATCCTCATCAACCTCCATATCCATTGGCTTGATTTTGATTTTAACGTGCCCGTATTGCCCTTTACCTCCTGATTGCTTAACGTACTTCTCTTCTCCGTCAGCTTCTCCTGTAATTGTTTCTCGGTATGCAACCTGTGGTTGTCCAATATTTGCCTCTACGCCAAATTCTCGCTTCATTCGATCAACAAGAATATCAAGGTGAAGCTCACCCATACCTGAAATAATAGTTTCACCAGTCTCCTCGTCTGTGAACACCTTAAATGTTGGGTCTTCATCTGAAAGTTTTTTAATGGCATTACCCATCTTTTCTTGATCAGCCTTAGAGTTAGGCTCAATCCGTACAGAGATAACCGGTTCTGGGAACTCAATCCGGTGTAGTTCTACTGGTGCATCAAGTGCACAGATTGTGTCGGATGTTTTAGTATCTTTAAGTCCTACTGCCGCAACAATTTCTCCGGCGTAACCAACTTGAACTTCTTCTCGTTCGTTTGAGTGCATTCGAAGCAGTCGTCCAATTCGTTCTTTGTTTCCAGTTGTAGAGTTAAGCACGTATGATCCCGCCTCGAGTTTTCCAGAATAAATTCGAATGTAAGATAGCTGTCCCACAAATGGGTCGGTTTGTAGTTTGAATACAAGAGCAGAAAGTGGCTCGTCATCCCCTGCCACTCGCTCAAGCACCTCTTCAGTTCCTGGCGTAACACCAGTTACTGGCGGAATATCTGTTGGAGCAGGTAGGTATTCAACTACGGCATCCAGCACTAGCTGTACACCAATGTTTTTAAATGCTGATCCTCCGAATACCGGAACAATTTCGTTATTAATTACTGCTCGTCTTAGTTCTTTCTTAAGATCTTCTATGGCAATTTCTTCTCCTCCAAGGAATTTGTCCATCAACTCTTCGTTGTTTTCTACAATTTTTTCAATAAATAGTGCTCTTTTTTCTT
>JAHDEI010000017.1 GCA_020628915.1 Minisyncoccota bacterium
CAACTGGATATGCTGACCAGTACTATACACAAGCGCTTGCACTCAAAGAGAAGATCAAACAAGAGCTTGATGAAGTATATGTGTCGTATGACTTTGTGCTCACCCCAACAACTGTTTCGCCGGCATTCAAGATAGGAGAGAAGTCTAGTGACCCACTCGCGATGTATCTAGAAGATATTTTTACCGTATCTGCCAATATCGCAGGAGTGCCCGCAATTTCGGTACCAGCAGGGGCTGTAGAGGCAGAGGGCAAAGACTTACCAGTTGGTATTCAATTTATGGGGAGACATGGCGCAGACAGAGAGGTGCTTGATGTGGCAAAGAAATTTGAGGCAATACAATAAGATATGAGGGCGGGACCATCGGTCCCGCTCTGCCATTTAAACTTTAAACTTTTTACTTTATACTTAACTAATCATGGGAAATTGGATAACACATATTAATATTGATGAGCTTCTCTATCATTTTCACATCCTAGTTAAAACCTTTTTGTGGGACCCTATTTGGTACATCATTTCGTTTCGGTGGATTTGGGACTCAGCTGCAGCAAGAGCATTTCGTGGAGGCGATGGGTTTACCTCGGGCGACGGCTTCTTTGGTGACGGCTTGTTTAGGATCTTTAACTCGAGACCTTCTCTGAGGCGAGATTCTGTCGAAGAGCTCTTAAATCCAACAGAAGACCGAAGTAACTGGGAATATTTTACGGATATACTATTTGGTCGCACAGACCACGAATCAATCCTGTCGGTCTTGTTCGGCTCACTTTTTGGTTGGATTCTTATTTTTGCAATTTTGTCGTTTCTCGCATGGTGGTTTGTTAATAATAAATTAAAGTTTCTTTCTGAAAAAGAAAAAATTATTTATGACCTTGCTTATTCACAAGAAGAAAAGCGCGTTGCAAATGACAAGGCAACAAGATGGCAAAAAATTCTTGATCAAGTAAATTCTGAAGAAGAAAATAATTGGAAAATTGCGGTTATGGATGCCGATATCTTATTGGACGAAGTTTTGACAGAACAGGGTTACATCGGCACAGGTGTTGGAGAGAGGCTCAAGGATGCAGAGCGCGCAGGCTTCACAACATTGCAGCATGCGTGGGAAGGACATAAGGTCAGGAATAAGATTGCTCATGATCCCACATTCGTCATTACTCAAAAAGATGCACGGATGGCTATTTCTATGTTTGAACGGTTTTTCAATGAAATTTATCATATGGCGTAATTATGAAAATAGATTCAGCACAATTTATTAAAGGTATTCGAGGCACTGATCCAATTAATAATGATGGTGTTCCGCACATTGCTTTTTTTGGGCGGTCAAATGTGGGTAAATCATCAACGATAAATATGCTCCTGGAACGTAAAAACCTGGTCAAATCATCTTCGAAACCAGGCAAAACAAAAGAAATCAATTTCTTTTTGGTTAACGAGCAGTACTATTTTGTTGATCTGCCTGGTTATGGGTATGCAAAAATGTCTCAAAAAGCTCGAGAAAAATTAAGAAAAATGATCTTGTGGTATTTGGTTGACGTAGCCCCTGCGGAGCGAACACTTGTTTTGGTTCTTGATGCAAAAGTCGGGGTGAGCGAATTTGATGCAGAAATTATTAATATTGCCAGAGAGACCGAGCAAAGTCTGATTTTGTACGTAAATAAGACCGATAAATTAAAACAAAAAGAAGTTCAAGCTTTGAAGAAAACAATGGAAGCTGCATTTGAATATCCAACTGTGTTTGCTTCTGCAAGTAAAAAAAGAGGAAGGGATAACTTTTTCGAAGCTGTTTTTGTGTAGAATTTAGTTATGCCCACTATATCCACATTCTACCCATATGATTGTACACAGTTGTGTCCTATAATATTTTCAAGGTCGAATGTTTTGCTAGAGAAGGCTTTTGGTCTAATCTAGTTACGACCTTTGTTATTAATAAGATCTTACTAATAAAGATAATATGAACAAAAAAGGATTCACACTTATCGAGCTATTGGTTGTTATCGCAATCATCGGTATTTTGTCAGCAGTAGTTCTAACTTCATTGAACTCATCACGACAAAAAGCTCGAGATACTAAGAAAGTATCAGATGTTAAACAAGTAGCACTAGCATACGAACTACACCGAGACCAAACTTCAGGTGCATTCGATACATCAACAGCTGCACTTACATCACTAAACCCATTCCCATCAGACGTTACTGTTGTGGCAAACACATCAAACGCTGATTCATTCTGTGTATACGCTACACTAGAAGAAACATCATCAGGAGCATTCTTTGCTGCATCAGAAACATCAGCAGGGTACACAAACGACACTCCTGTACTAGGAACATGTCCACAATAAGAAATTTAATTTCTTAGACTGGATATAAACAAAAAACACCTTCGGGTGTTTTTTGTTTGCATAGATATAACTTTTTGTTATGATATCGATTATCAAAAGGCCAAAGACAGGGAGAGTTTCGGAGAAACTTAAAACATCATCTTCCCGAGGTCGAGTCTATTCCGACGCCTTTTGTTCGAGGTGTCTTTTTATATCAAAGCATCTTGTAGATAAGATATATAAAACAATATGGCTTTATCAAAAGATAGAAAAAAAGAATTGTTCGAGAAGGCAAAAGAAATTTTTGCAAACTCTTCATCTGCAGTGTTTGTTCAATCACAGGGGATGGGAGTAAACGACTCAAACAATATGCGTGCAGAATTAACCGGTGAAGGTGTCGGGTTTTCTGTTATTAAGAAAACTCTTACTAAAAAAGCGCTAGGAGAAGCAGATATCACTGGAGAGCAACCAGAATTTCCTGCTGAACTAGCAATTGCATACGGTGAAGATCTAGTAGCACCAGCACGCCTTGTACGATCGTACGAGAAAAAATATGGTGAGAAGATCTCAATTCTTGGAGGTATCTTTGACGGTACATATATGGACAAGGCTGCGATGACAGAAATTGCTGAAATTCCAGCAACACCTGTTTTACGTGGAATGTTTGTTAACGTAATTAACTCTCCTATTCAAGGACTTGTTATTGCACTTGATAAGATTGCTGAGAAAAAAGCTTAATAATTAATTAAATTTACTATGACAGAAGAAGTAAAAAACGAAGTAGTAGAGGAAACTACTGAAGCAACCGAAGCACCTGCTGCTGAGGAAACTAAAGAAGAAGCCCCAGCTGCAGAAGAGGCTGCGCCAGCAGCGGATGACACAGTCGAAGGCGAGGACGTAGAAGTACCTGCGAAATTTGAAGCAATTGTTTCAGCAATTGAAGAAATGTCAGTACTAGATCTTAATGAACTAGTAAAATTATTCGAAAAGAAATTCGGAGTATCTGCAGCTGCAGTGGCAGTAGCAGGTGGAGCAGGTGGCGGAGACGCTGCCGAAGAAAAAACATCATTTGATGTTGAACTAACAGGGGCAGGTGACTCTAAGATTGGGGTTATCAAGGCTGTAAAAGCTGCTCTTGGGCTAGGTCTAAAAGAAGCAAAAGAAATGGTTGATGGAGCACCATCAATGCTAAAGACTGGGATGAAGAAAGAAGAAGCAGAAGAACTAAAAGCTGCTATCGAAGAAGCAGGAGGTTCAGTCGAACTAAAATAATGAGTATGGCATGACGCATGTCATGACAGACGAATATATTTTGTTGATGCAGAACTGATTAAAACAAGGAACAGAGGGACTATGTTTTAATACAGTTTCTGTGTGAACTAAAATAGTTTTATTTGTTTAACTCTAAGAAAAACTGCCGCATGGCAGTTTTTCTTTTTTCAAAGAGATCTGTTGACAAGAAAAAGCTATGTGCTAATATACCGAACATTCATGTCTTGCTAGGAGATCATTCGGAGCCAGAGTTTCCGACACTGTGACCTAGATCACACAAGATTCTGATTTATTTAATTACTCTATATGACACGATCAATTAAGAAAGGTCCATACGTAAATCCAAAAGTCTTGAAAAAGGTTGATGGGAAAAAGCCAGCAGATACTGGTGTAATTAAAGTATGGGATAGAGCATGTATGATTCACCCAGACATGGTTGGATTTACATTTGGTGTACACAATGGAAAGGAACATATTTCTGTTTTGGTTTCAGAAGATATGGTGGGGCACCGGCTAGGAGAATTTTCTCCGACTAAGAAGTTCTGGAGACACGGAGGTAAGATGCAGAAGGAACTAGACCAAAAGAAGAAAGAAGCAGAGATTCAAGCAGCAAAAGCAGCAAAGGCCGCATAATTGTAACCAAGTATTATGACTGAAGTAACAGCAAAAGTATCAAACTATAGAGCAGCACCCAGGAAAGTACGATTACTTGCAGATTTTGTGCGAGGAAAAGAAGTAAAGCGAGCACTTGCGGAACTCAAGTTTGTAAATAAACGACACACTGATGCAATTTCAAAGGTAATTTCATCAGCAGTAGCAAACGCAAGGGAGAACACAAACCTTAATGCGGATAATCTATTCGTAAAATCAATTGAAGTGCAGGAAGGAAAAACGATGAAACGATGGCGAGCAGGATCAAATGGACGAGGTCTACCATTGAGAAAAAGACTTTCTCATATTTCGGTAACACTAGCAGAAAAAGCATAACTAATTATTAAAAAACGCTTATGACAAAAATAGTACACCCATACGCACACAGACTTGGAGGATCAGGAATCAGAGACTGGAAGTCTCGATGGTCTTCAACGACAGGATCATATATTCAGTTTTTGAAAACTGACACTTTTGTGCGTGAGTACTTGGCAAAAGCGCTCAAAGGAAAGTATGTTTCTGATGTCGAAATTGAACGAGATGATGAGAACTACAAAGTTGTTCTCAAGACCTCACGATCAGGAATGATTATTGGACGAGGAGGAACAGGGGTAGAAGACCTAAAAACAGGAATTGTTAAAATGCTCAAGAAAAAAGGTCTAGAGCTTCCTAAGAATTTTCGAATCGAAGTAGAAGATATTAGATCTCCTGAGTCAGATGCTGGTGTTGTTGCAGCACAAGTAGTAGAAGGCCTAGAGAGACGACTTCCATTTCGACGTGTTCTAAAAACGACAGTTGAAAAGGTAATGGCAAATCGAGACGTGCAAGGAATTAAGGTTTCAGTCGCAGGTAGGCTGGGTGGAGCTGAAATGGCACGAAAAGAATATCTCATTAAAGGGCGACTTCCTTTACAAACATTCCGAGCTGATATTGATTACCGACACGTGGAAGCAAATCTTCCATACGGGGTAATCGGAGTAAAAGTATGGATCTATAGAGGAGACGTATTTGATAAAAAATAAAAGAGAGGATGCCTCCATTTGCGTGCGCACCCAATGATTGAGACAACTGAATTATTGGGCGCGCCTGTAAAGGTACGGTTTCCAAAATTAATAAAACAACATGTTATTCCCAAACAAGGTAAAACACAGAAAATGGCAAACAGGACGAAAACACGTAGATAAACGAGGTGTTGCTTCTCGTGGTAATACTGTTTCATTTGGTGCATATGGACTTAAAGCGATGTCACAAGCACGAGTTACATCAAACCAAATTGAAGCTGCCCGAAAAGTAATCAAGAGAACTGTTGGAAAGACAGGACGTGTTTACATCAGAATTTTCCCTGACCGACCAATTACCCGAAAGGCAGCTGAGGTAGGTATGGGTAAAGGTAAAGGTGCACCAGTTGGGTTCTGTTTTGACGTACAGCCAGGTCGAATTATGTTCGAAGTGGCAGGAGTGTCAGAAGAAATTGCACGAGAAGCTCTACGTAAGGGTGGAACAAAAATGCCAACGAAAACAAAAGTAGTTGCACGAGTATAATAGATACAATATGAAATCAGCAGACCTAAAAAAGAAAAGTGATAAAGATTTGCAAAAGATGCTAATCGAAAACAAAGAAAAAATCCGAGAATATACTTTTGGGGCTTCTGGAGCTGCAAAAGGTATTTCTCCAAAGAATATTCGAAAGGATATCGCGCGGATTTTAACCGAAGTATCTGCTCGAGCTAACCAACCAAAGCAATAATAAGACGCATATGGCAAAAGCAACAAAAAAAGAAAACTCAAATCCTCGAAAACTTACTGGTGTAGTCGTATCAGCAAAGATGCAAGACACTGCAGTAGTAAAAGTTGACCGGTATGAAAAACACCCAAAGTACGGAAAATTCATGACTACTTCTAAAAAGTATTCAGTACACAACCCAGGCAATGCAGCACAAGAGGGTGATAAAGTGACAATCATCGAAAGTAAACCAATTTCGAAAACAAAACGATTCACAATCGTGACTGATCAAGAATAATTATAAAACCATGATTCAACCACAAACAATAGTAAAGGTAACTGATAACTCAGGAGCAAAGATCGCACGAGTTTTCAAAGTACTTGGAGGTTCAAAGAGACGATATGCACGAATTGGTGATGTTGTTGTTGCTTCGGTACAAGTAGCAGAACCACGAAAGCAAGTTAAGAAAAAAGAAGTTGTTTACGGTGTGGTGGTACGACAAAAACAACCACTACGAAGAAAGGACGGTTCGTATATCTATTTTGATGAAAACGCAATCGTAATTATTGATAAGGAAGGTAAAAAACAACCACGTGCAGGACGTATCTTTGGTCCTATCCCGCGAGAAGTACAAGAAGCTGGGTATCAAAAGATCGCTTCACTGGCACCAGAAGTTGTTTAGAATTAACAAATCTATTATGCATGTAAAAACAGGAGACAAAGTAAAAATCCTTACCGGTAAAGACCGTGGGAAAGAAGGAACAGTAACAAAGGTACTACGATCAGAAAACAAAGCGGTTGTTGAGGGTCTTAACCTTTACAAACGTCACAATAGAAGACGAGGTCCTGAAGGAGGACAAATTGTTGAGTTCCCAGCACCAATTGATGCATCTAACCTGAAGGTCGTGGGATCAGGCTCTTCTACTACAAAAACCAAGAAAACAACAAAAAAGAAAACTACTAAATAATTTATAAACTACTATGCAATCTGTACAACAAAGAGAGCAAGCAGCATACGAAGCTCTTAAATCTACATCTGGATACACTAATAAAATGCAGACACCTAAAATTACACAGGTGACTATTTCAACAGGTGTTGGAAAGATCAAATCAGATAAAAATAAACTTAAAGTAATTGAAGATCGACTACGAAAAATTACTGGACAACATGTTGCAATTGCACCAGCAAAAAAATCTATCGCGACGTTCAAGACACGTGCAGGGGATATTTCTGGATACAAAGTATCATTACACGGTCCTAAAATGTACCAATTTCTGGATAAATTCATCAACATTGCTCTGCCACGAACAAAAGACTTCCGAGGAATCAGACGAACAGCAGTAGACAACATGGGGAACCTGACAATCGGAATCAAAGAGCATACTATTTTCCCAGAAACAGGGGATGAAGAGCTGCGAGATATCTTTGGACTTGCGATCACTATTACCACTACGGCTAATAGCGAAGAAAATGCACTTGCATTCTTTGAGCACATCGGAATTCCGTTTAAAAAAGCAGAAGCTGCAGAATAAGTATTGACAGCATTGATATAATAGAAGAACTATGAAAAAAGAAATTCACCCTACATACTACGATAACGTCAAAGCTACTTGTTCATGTGGCGCGACATTCGAAATTGGATCAACAATGGAAGAGATGCAAGTAGAAATTTGTTCAGCATGTCATCCATTCTACACAGGTCAAGAAAAATCACTTGATACAGCAGGACGAGTTGAAAAATTCAAGGCTCGAATGCAAAAAGCAGGAAAATAATAATTTACGATACCTCCTGTATTCTGACGGTTCATACTCAATAATGAGTATTCTGAGCGTCAGAATACAGGAGGTATTTTTTGTTATATAATTACGTGCAATGAAACAATGGCCACCAGAAGAGAAAACAGACGTGAAAAAAGAAAAGGAAGAAATCCATCCTAAAATTTTAGAGTACGTAGGAAGAATTAAATATGGGGGAGAGACACTTGAGAGTTTCGGTGAGATTCCTGACTCTTGGAAAGGTCAAATTTTGGAGCAATTAGACCCAGAAAATTTACCAGAGATCAACGGCTCAAGTTCGGAAAATATGAGGACAGGAGCGAAAGATAATTTGGATCAACCAGAGACTTTAATACTTTCTATTGAAGAGAAAGAAGCAGTCCTGAGAGAGTATTTACTTGAAGATATTGATTCTTTATATACAAAACCAAGTGCTAGGAATGCGGCGAGGAATCTTGTCTCAAGGTCTGGAAAAGAACTCTACGACTATGCACTAACAAGTTTGTATCAAAGTATACGGATGGGGGAATATGACAGAAACGATCCTTTGTATCATTTTGACGTAGAGGCTCTTACTACAGAATCAAATGATTTGATTAAAAGAGTGCAGCAGGAGGGTGGTTGGCATTTTAGAATACCGACTACATCAACAACAGCCAACAAGTCAGAGGGTCGAATCAGCTTGAATGTTGTTGGTAATAAGCAGCTTATAGAAAGGCTTGATGCCCTGGCACATAAGTACGGTGTGTACTACAAGACCCCAGATCAATCAGAGAATTGGAATGAGAGGAATGATCCAGTAACAATTTACATTAATAATCCTGATTTAACACCGGACCAAATCGAAGACTTAAAAAGAGAAGTTGTTTCTCAAACAGAACCCTTTATTAGAGGTAATGATGGTTTTGGGATATATGGAGATAATCTTTCGGTAGGAGTAGAATTTGGACCAGAGAGTAGCCCCGAGGAGATTCAAAGATTGAAACAAGAGGCAGCAAAGATCAGCCCTGATCTTGAGAAGGCACTAGACTCTTATTTGAGAAAAAATGGAAAAGAAAAATCATCTGTAGGGCAAAATATTGCAGCGCAGAAATTGATTAATATGCTTCGTTAGCTTTTTTACAGCTTACGGGTTTTGGTGAAGGAATCTATTATATAGTGATTCGTCTATGTTATTTTTTGTGCTATATTGTGCGCAGCCGAAACTGCATCCGGGTCATTAGTTTGAGTTTTGACCTTGTTTTGTACAGCAGGCGTTTCTGTGACCGCATACTCTAAGCGGTAGAAACAGTTTTTGACGGCCGATTACTTCCGTCATTCAGTAGGCTGGCTTTGATTTCAAAAAGTAGTGAATATACTCGAAAACTTGCTAGTGGCGAGTGAATCACAAGACGTTCACTTCTTGTGATCAGAAAAGTCAAAGGTCTCCATTTTATGGAGACCTTTTTATTGCAGTATTAAAACTCGATTTTTTCCATATTGGTCTTTCATATACGAATGAGACCAATTTTTGTCTTTTAGATACGTATCAATTAGGTCAGTTTGCCAAGGGTCAAATTCAATCCACACCTCTCCATCTGGCTGTAAATATTTGGATCCCTCATCAATTAATTTATATACAAATTCCAATCCGTTGTCTTGTGCAAATAATGCGTGATCATCTTCGTTTGAAATTACAGAATCTTGAACAGTATCAAGCCTGTCACGCGCTATGTATGGAGGGTTTGCCAGAATAAAATCATACTTTTTATCAGAGACATTTTCGAAAACATCTGACTTGTAAATATTTCCAGAAAGACTATTTAAATCTAAATTCTTTTTTACTTGTTTTATATTTTTTTCGTCTAATTCAGCAAAATCAACACTTGCTTCCGGTATGTTTTTTAGGCATCCGATCCCAATACACCCAGACCCAGCAAACAAATCCAAAATCTCTAGCTTTTTGCCTTGATTGTTCTGCACAAACTCGTTAACCCAAAATTCTGTTTCAGCACGAGGGATGAGTGGTTTGTGTTCTAAATCAATGTGGGCACCGAGGAAGGGAACATTCCCAATAAGATATGCAACGGGCATCCCTTGGTCAATCAAGACACACTCTTTTTCGTATTCCCTGGTGACTTTTCCGTTATATTTTTCATTCAGAAGCCACTTTTTTTCTTGTTTTGAGATGGAGTCCATTGGCCGTATTGTACCAAGACAGCGTGGTATAATCGCATCTATCATGTCAGACCAATTTGATATAGAACAATATCTAGAATCTCCTAGAACAAGATTTTTGGCAGAAGAATACAAAAGACTCCTCGGACAAGAACAGGAGGCTCTTGAGCTTGCCCAGGACCCAGAAATGGGAGCGCTGGCACAAGAGGACCTTGACTCTATCGCAGAGCTGAAAAAGAATGTACAAGGACAGATCGAAGAGATCGTAGAAAAAGAGAGACAAGAAGACCGGTACCCCAATGAACTTGTTTTAGAGGTGCGTGCAGGCGCTGGTGGAGACGAAGCATCTCTCTTTGCAGGTGAATTAGCAGAAATGTATACTCGATTTTCTGAGAAAAAAGGATGGTCGGTTACTACGGTTGATACATCTACTTCTGACGCGGGAGGATACAAAGAAGCATCTTTTGAAATTAAAGGTTTGGATTGTTACAGAACACTTCGGTACGAAACCGGAGTGCACAGAGTACAGCGTATTCCCGTGACTGAAAAGAATGGTCGTGTGCACACATCAACCGCGACGGTTGCTATTATGCCAATCAGAAAAAAAATCACCATTGAGGTAAAACCTGATGAGATTGAACGGGAGACATCTAGGTCAGGTGGAGCAGGGGGGCAATCGGTAAACAAGGTCGAGTCGGCGGTTCGCCTTACACACAAGCCAACAGGTATTTCGGTGCGGTGTACCCAAGAGCGAACTCAGCTCAAAAACCATGAAAAGGCGATGTCGCTACTTCTTTCCCAGCTGCAACAAATGCATGACGAGGCAGAAGACGCAAAGTATGCAGCAGAGCGAAAAGGGCAAGTAGGAACAGGAGATAGGTCGGAGAAGATCCGGACGTACAATTTCCCACAAGATCGGATTACAGACCATCGAATCAAAGAGTCATGGTCAAACCTCGATAAGATTATGTCAGGAGAGATTGATAAGATCATCGACGCAATCGAAAATTTTGAAGAATAAAACCTCTCAAGTGAGAGGTTTTAGTATCGTGGTAGTTATGGGACCACAAAATTGTGTTTTGTTTCCCCGGAAACCCGTAATAAAGACGATCGGTAAAGTTCTTGAGTAACTCGTTTTTACATTTACAACCGCATAATATGAATCGACGTCTTCTGTTGAGCCTTTCTCGACAAGATCAATCGAGTCAACTTCCATATTTTTTATCAGGACATGTCCTAAAACAAAAGATTTAAGCTTTTCCAGTTTTTCCATTAATTGCTCCTTTTTGCACCAGAGGTAACTATAATACAGATATTCTAAAAATCAAAAAAACTCATTCTGTTACAATACTCGCATGTCTTTTAACTTTACTATTACAAATAAACTTAAAGGGAAATTGGGTCGTACCGCTACGTACGAAACACCACACGGGGCTATTGAAACTCCGGCTTTTGTTGCTGTGGGGACCAAAGCGGCAATCAAGGGATTAACCCCTGAGATGCTTAAAGACTTGGGGGCCCAAGTTTTTCTTGCAAATACATATCATTTACATATTGCACCGGGGGAGGATGTGGTGAAGGCTGCTGGAGGATTGCACGCCTTTTCAAATTGGGATGGTCCCATGATGACTGACTCGGGTGGATTCCAAGCATTTTCGTTAGGGGCAGCGTTTGGGACTAATGTTTCAAAAATTGCGACAAAAGATTCAGGATACGTTCAGACAGAAAAAAATACTAGAAAAGATTCTATGGCAAAGGTAACAGAAGAGGGAGTCGAGTTCCGTTCGTATAAAGATGGTTCAAAAATATTTTTTACACCAGAAAAATCAATGCAAATCCAACAGAATCTTGGTGCGGATATGTATTTTGCTTTTGATGAATGTACGTCACCACAGGCAACAGAAGAATATCAAAGAGAGGCAATGGAGAGAACGCATCGGTGGGCCAAGCGTTCTTTAGGCGAGCACAAGAGGCTAGAAAAAAAGAAAAAATCTTTCATCCAGAAAGGAAAAGAAATGTTGGGCGGGCCGAAGGCACATCCCCAAGCACTCTTTGGAGTGGTTCAAGGTGGACAACATCTACACCTACGTAAAGAATCTGCACAAGTGTTGGGAGAGATGGATTTTGACGGATATGGAATCGGAGGGGCATTTACCAAAGAAGATATGGGTACAGCAGTAGAAACAGCCTGTGCCCAGCTGCCAGAGAATAAACCACGACACATGTTAGGTATCGGAGAGCCAATTGATTTCTTTTTGGGGGTAGAAAATGGAATTGACTTATTTGATTGCGTGGCGCCAACCCGGATGGCACGGCACGGATCAGTACACACAAAAAAAGGAAAAATTAACATAACCGCAGCACGTTACAAACAAGATTTTTCTCCAATTGAAAAGGACTGCGGCTGTTATGTATGTGGAAATTACACAAAGGCATATATAAATCATTTGTTACGAGAAAAGGAGATGCTTGGCGCAACTCTTGCTTCAATTCATAACTTGTATTTTGTTGTACATTTGGTGGATGATATTCGCGGATCAATAAAAGATGGTGATTTTGCTCGCTTTAAGGAGAAATTCGTTAAAACATATTATGGGGAAAAATAGACATTATTTTTCAATAAATTGATATAATTTAACGATTAATAATAAATAAATTTATATGAAAGGTTTTGTAGATGAATTCAAGGCGTTTGCGATGAAAGGAAACGTTGTTGATCTGGCAGTAGCTGTTGTTATCGGTGCTGCGTTTGGAAAAATTGTATCTGCTTTGGTAGACAACATTATTATGCCAGTTGTGGGAATGCTTCTTGGTGGAGTCAACTTCTCAGATTTGGCATGGAAGGTCGGAGAAGCTTCACTTGGATATGGCTCATTTATCCAAGCAGCAATTGATTTCCTTATTGTTGCATTAGTACTGTTCATGATCATCAAAGCAATTGCAAAGGCACAAGGACCAAAAGAAGAGGAGGAAGAAGAGGCAGGACCAACACAAGAAGATCTCCTTGCGGAAATCCGAGATTTACTCAAGAAATAACCGTTTCTTGGCTCAAAATATCAAAAAGTGGATTCAAAAGAATCCACTTTTTACTTTTAAGGAAAACATATTTTTTTGCTAGAATTTGTATATAAGCGAATCATATCAAATACTAGACACTCCTGATTTAGGTGAGCTTGTTTATTAATTAACATATTTATTATTATGAAATCATTAAAATTATTTGCATGGATGGTGCCAATGGCACTTGTTGGTGCATCACTAGTGTACGCGATGGCGCCAGCTGGAGGGTACGCACCTAACGCAACCCTAGACCCAGACTGTGCACCAGGGGATGTTGACTGTTTTGTTGCTACAACAACAGCCCTAACTGAGCCTTGGTTTGGAACAGATGACGATGCTGAGGCGTCAGACAACACAGAAGATATCTATTCGCTTGGGAATGTTGGTATCGGTACCTCGACTGTTGGGTACGAGCTCTCAGTTGACGGTCAAGGATACTTTACAGAACAAGTTGGTGTTGGTTTTGCGCCAGCGGCTGCAAATGAGTTAAGAATTGGAGATATTGACGGAGATGACATTACAAAAATTGGACTCAATAGTGGGGCTGGAGGAAACTCAGTGCTTACAAGTGGTCTGATTGGAGGAGCACAAATTACTTCCCTTGGTTCGGGGACATTACCACAAGCGCTTACCATTCTTAATAGTAATGGGAATGTTGGTGTCGGAACAACTACACCAGCTACAAAACTTCATGTAGAAGGAACAGGTATTGTAAGCGGACACATGTCTGTTGGAACAACAACAGCTCCTACACCAGGGATGATGTTGGTGGATGGGCGAACTATTGTTAAAGCACAAGCTCCATTTGCAGGCTGGTCACTTGTGGTGCGATCACATGATGAATTAGCAGATACAAGCATGTATACATACAACGGAGGAGAATTTGGTATCCGAACAGAAGGACGAACCATTGATTCAATCAGAATCAAGAGCGGAGGTGAAGAAGTTGAACTAGGTAGTATTTCAGCGACACAACCAACTAGCCTGGACGTGCATGGAGCAATCCAAGCTCGAGCACTTCCATCAGGAGCTGATGCAGCTACGGCTGGTGTAGGTACTCCAGCAGGTGCTGTATGTATTGATACAACGGGATCAATGTACATTGATACAGACACAACAGTCTTGTGTGATTAATTCTTATTAGCCTAATCACATAATTATGAAGAAGCTAATACAAACAATATTCCTTCTTGGGTTGTTGTTTGTGGCGGGGACTGCACTAGCTGCTCCGATTGACACTACTAA
>JAHDEI010000018.1 GCA_020628915.1 Minisyncoccota bacterium
TACCTCTCATTGATAAAACTTCGAGAGAAGACAGAAGGATGACACTCGTTTTGGCACCTACTCGTGAGCTAGCAATCCAGATTGATATGGAGCTGCGAAAGCTTGCTAAGAATTTTAGAATATTTTCTACCGTCTGCGTTGGAGGTGTAAACATTAGACCGCAGATTAGTAGACTGAAAAGAAAAAATCATTTCATTATTGGTACGCCCGGACGTGTAATGGATTTGATTGATAGAGGAAACATCAAGCCAGAAGAATTCACAACAGTTGTATTAGACGAAGCAGACCGGATGCTTGATATGGGATTCATTGGTGATATGAGATCTATTCTTTCGAAGACCAAGAAGGACAGAGAGACTCTTTTCTTCTCAGCAACCATGAACCAAAAAGCAGAGTCTTTGGTAAACGAGTTCTTGCGAGATCCTGTTGTGGTCTCAGTTAAGAAAAAAGACATTACAAATTCAATCGAACAAGATGTTGTGCATTATGGTCATCATGACAAATTCATCACACTTATGAATCTTTTAGAAAAAGAAGACGAATTTAGTCGAGTTATTATTTTTGGATCAATGAAGCACAGTGTGGAGCGCCTCTCTAAAGAGCTACAGATTGAAAGTGTTACAGCAGAATCAATTCATGGAAATAAAAACCACACCCAAAGACAACGAGCACTCAAAGCGTTCAAAAGTGGACGAGCCCGGGTACTTGTTGCGACTGATGTTGCGGCGCGTGGGATTCATGTTGACGATGTCTCACACGTAATTAACTATGATTTGCCGCAACAATTCGAAGACTATGTTCATCGTATTGGTAGGACAGGAAGGGGAGACAAGAAAGGTAAAGCTTTGACTTTTATTCAAGGTAGGGCATTGTAGAAAAGTTGGCGTTGTTTAAGAATGATGATTGATATAATGATTTTATGAACACACAAGAAATTGCAGAAAAGATGGTCACGTATAACAAAGAGGGGAAATTCCCTGATGTTTATCAAGATTTATATGCTGAAGATTTTGTCAGTATTGAAATGCCTGGAGCGCCAAATGAGATTGCCAGAGGTATGGAGGAGGTAGCCAAGAAAGGAGAGTGGTGGATGAAAACCTTCGAGGTGCACAGTGTCGAAGTATCAGATCCACTTGTTGCAGATGATTGGTTCGCTATCCGTTATTCAATGGACACAACTAATCGAGAAACAGGAGAGAGAAAACAAGAATCAGAGCTAGGAATTTATCAAGTTGAAGACGGAAAGGTGGTGCAAGAGCAATTCTTTTATAATCTGGATATATAGTAGTGAAAAACTGACTCAGAGTCAGTTTTTTGTTATACATTGACAAATATAAAAATATACGTATACTTATATATAGGTCCATTCCGGATTAAAAGACATAGAGAAGTGGAGAGTACTATGCGTAATTCAAGTAAAACTGAGATATTCTCGATCTGCATTATGCAGGGAATGAACGGCTATTATAGTTCGCAAATTCATTCTGCGGACACAGTAGAAAATCTGGATCGAAGCCTCCAGTATTACGTCGACAACGGCATGCTTATCCAAAGAGATGTACCGAGCATTAAGCAGGCAGATCAGATCTGCAAAGCTCACAATGATTCGTATGTGCAGACAGATATGGATATTGCCATGGAACAAGCACTGGTCGCACGACAAACTCTGTTGCCGGCAATGAATCGCCTCATTATGGCTTCAAGTCTGTAAAGACATTACGAGTTCCTACGTTATTTATGACTAGGAGCTCTTTTTCTTAAAAAAAATAAATCATATCTAGTATACATGACGCTTCTTTAGGAGTGTGGGTGTGTTTGAGGTAAGTTACGTTTGTGGAGAATCGTGCGTGCGAGGCACTGATAAGTAGATAACGAATCAGCTATAATAAAGCTATGAATAAGTCATTTGAGCAAATCAAGAACAAGGCTGAGCAAAAGCCAAAAGTAGATTGGTTTTTAAATAATCCTCCAGTACAGCCCAAGCTTGAGATAGCTGGCTACATTGAATCAGCAAATATAGATGGATTAAAGATACCTCAGAGGTATTCTTTTGGGGATGGATATGAATTATCAGGGGAGCGAGAGATCATCTTTAGGACTGAGCATCCAGACGAATATGCTGGTGATTCGGGTGTTGGGGACAGCTATAAATATGGTCCAGAATCTAGACCAGACACATTAGAAGAGCTACAAGAAGATTTAAGGAACAAGAACGAAAAGAAAATTAAGAACCATTATATTCAACTTGACGAAGATCCTGAGTCAAAATTTGAACAGTCGAGCTATTCAGCATGGGAGTATATTCCAGGAGTAAATAAGACTGTATTTAGAGACGATGTTATTTCAGGAAAGTATCACGTTTTTTCATCATGGACTGATGAAGAAGCAAAAGAGAAAAATCAATTCTCTTCTAGGGGTAATTATATGCAGATTGAAAATGGCGAGGTGATATTTGAGGGAGGACACGGAAACAGCGAAGAGCTACGACTTAATAATATGAGGTTAGCTGAATTTTATGAACAAATAAATGCACTCGAAAAATTTGATAATGAGCATTCTCCTATCATGGAGTTTCAAGAGTCTGAGATTTCTGGAGAAACAGAATACTATTTTTTACAAACACATCGAGGACGCAACAGATCTGAAAGAGACTTTATTTTAGAAGATGAGCGGGATGGATATATTTTAGTTAACCAAGTGCGAGGAAAGACTCCACCAGAAGGTATACACGTTTTTTTTGAGAGCTATAAAATTAAAATTCCAGAAGGAGTAGAAAGAAGAAGTTCATTTAATAAGGATGGGTATGGGCATGTACCATTAAGGAACATGAGAGAAATTGAGGTTGTGTTGGCTACAAAAAACTTAGAAAAACGAACCGATGATATATCCATTTCTCATTATGAGAATAATACGATTATGAAGCCAAAACTTGTGCTCTTTCCCGAGGAACGTATTAATTATGGCGATGTTATTGATATCCACGATGAGGAAACATTTGATTCACTGCAGTTCCAAAAAGATTACTTAAAAGAAAATGGTGTACGCATAAGGCCAATCGACTTTTCCTATCACGCTCACGTTATTTCAGACGGAAGAAAGGCATTCATTTCTGAGCCTGATTATGCAGTACATCGATTTCATGATAGAAAAAATGAATTACTGGTTGAGGTAAAGATAACCAAAGACAAGGAAGTGAGTATTGAAAGTAAGCCATTAGATTCATTTTAGAAAAAGATTACATGAAGGCATTTTAGAGTATAGACTGCTTATCTAGTGCAATGAACTAACGGTACTTTAAGACACTCCACGCGGTATATTTTGAAAGATTATTGCTGCCGGACAGAGACTTGCCCGAGATATGCTTCTCGGGCATAAACTTCTCGCCCTAGCCCGAGAAAAAGTAATATCAAAATAACACCCATGCGGGTGTTATTTTGATTACTTTAGCTGCCGGACAGGGACTCGAACCCCGATTGATGGTACCAGAAACCATAGTCCTACCATTAGACGATCCGGCAAAATTATAGGGCTATGCAGAGCAGATCCATAGAATTTTAGTGCCGGATCGTCTGCAAGGCAAGATCCGGCAATGGCAGATATTGTATCAGAAAATAAAAGGCTCTGTCAGAATGACAGAGCCTGTTTTTTAAAAACATTGTCTTCATATGATCGAATAGCATCAAAATATCTGGATACATCTTTGTTCCATACAATATGCCATGGCAGATCAAGCTTTGTTCTTACCATATTTAACACTAGTCTGGCTGTACGACCATTACCGTCGTCGAAAGGGTGAATACACACAAAATGATCGTGTGCTTTCCAGGCCAGGCTTTCGCGATCTGCAGGATCTGCTTTTGATTGTTTGGGCCAATCAATGCTCTTGAGACAGTGCCACCATTCTCCAAGCATCATAGGAACCTGAGAAGCGGGGAGCAGCATCCTGCTACCAACATATGCTTCTTCACTGCGGAGTGACCCAGCAGGGCTATCGTTATAGCCAAGTTCCAAGCCGGAAGCTAATATCTTGTGAATCTCACAAGGGTGAATTAGTGTTCCGTACTTGATGATTTCAATCGCACGCAATTGAGTATTGTATTGAGGGGTTCCCGGCTTGAGAAATGCACCATGCTCGATTAAGTTGCTTTGGACAATAAAATCAAAATTTGTGAGTATTGCACTCATGTCGACCTCCATATCAACTAGATGTCAGTATATCAAATTATTCCGTGTCAAAACTGAGCCCAAAATGATCACTGATCCCTTCATGATAGGAAACGTTATTTACTGATGTGTTTTTAGTAAAAAGACAGTCGATAACATATTGAAGGTCTTTGTATCCGCTTCTGTGAAGATTGTTATCGATACTTGTTGTGTATTTTTTAGGAATGTTATCGACATATTTCTCAGCCAACGAATCCCAAATTTCATAACCCCTTGGAGCATTTATATCGCCACATAAAATAAAATTACCTGATTGATCTAATTCTGTAATTAGGCGATCACGCCATAGCCTCTGGTAATCAGATGTCTCTGATCCTTTGTGCGTCACAGGCGCATGAGTACAAAAAAGATCGAATTGCTCGAAGGTAACCTTCAGTAGTTTCCAGTTAACTGTGTGTGGATCCCTGAATTTGGCTTGTGGGATTACGTCGGGATTATTAAAATCACCCAATAATCTTATCTCAGGCGTAGACGGAAAAGGGAGTTTTGAAAAAACAGCGATACCTTGTGGTGATCCGTCAGGAGTTGCTTCTGCGATCGAAATCGCGGAGTGATATGTGCTGAGAAAATTTCCAGCAAGCTTAATTTTTTGAAGATCTTTTTCCATAACCTCAACAGCACAAAAAATATCAAAATTATGCTTTTTGAGAAATAACTCGACTTCTCCTAGGTGATTGTCGCGTTCGATATTGCAAAAACCAATTTTCATAAATTATTCGCTCGTTTGTTCTTTTTTTTGCTTTACTTTTTCGATCACCGCATCCTTCTTCTCAACAACTTTTTCTAACTTACTTGTTTCTTTTTGATGCTTTTTCTCCAACTTTGCTTCGTTCTTTGCAGCTTTTTTTTGCATGCGTTGCTCAACAATTTTTCGTTGTGATGTCAGCACAATATACAAGCCAAATAGAATAAGAAGAATTGGCCAGATAAAAGGCCACATTAGAGTGATGAGACCAGATTGTACTAGTAAAATAACCACACCTGTAACCATAAATAAAAGTCCGTAAATTATTTTCATATAATGAGATTATATCAAATGTGTAAAAGACGGCGGTGAAATAAATGGTAGGTAGGGTAGACTAAGTTCATGACAAAAGGTTACAAAGAAGAGACCCCTCGATTCTCGTTAAAAGATCAATTATTTAACAAGACGAATGTTACGGATCTAGCAAAACGAATAAAAAAGGTTCATCCCGAATTTAAAGAAAAAGCTTTTGTAAATAGGGTGACCAAGAAGTTCCCAGACCTTGAACTGAAGGAACGAATAGATTGGATAGCCCATAATTTTGACTATTTTATATCTAAAGATTATGAAGGTGTTGTAGCGGTTCTTCTAGATTCGCTCCCGCCAGAACTTGATCCAAAACTAACAGACGATGACTTTGGAGAATTCATTAACGCACCAACGGGTCAGTATGTTGCTTTATATGGGTGCAAAAAAGAAAACCTAGAGGTTTCCCTGAATGCACTAAAAGAGATGACCAAGCGGTTTTCTGTTGAAGGACCCATTCGATATTTTATAAATGAGTTTCCCAAAGAAACGATGGATTTTTTAAAGAAGTGCACTCGAGACAAGAACTACCATGTGCGACGATTGGCGAGTGAGGGCAGCAGACCAAAACTTCCTTGGGCTCAAAAAATTGTATTTGATTATAAAGGCCCTGTCGCTCTGCTTGATAAACTATATACTGACAAAACTCGCTATGTAACCAGATCGGTAGCTAATCATATGAATGACATATCAAAGATTGATCCAGATTTTGTTGCCAAGACCCTTGAGAGATGGCAGAAAGAGAGCAAGCAACAGAAAGATGAAATGAATTTTATTATCAGACATTCACTACGAACTTTGGTAAACCGTGGTGATAGGGATGCGCTTGCACTAGTGGGCTACAGGGAACCTTCTATTTCTGTGAGTAGGTTTAAAATTGCTCAGTCACGTGTGCAGATTGGAGAAAAGGTTGAGTTCTCCTTTCAGATTAAATCAAAGTCAAAGAAAGCCCAAGACTTGTTGATCGACTACGTGTTACATTTTCAAAAAAAGGACGGATCACTTTCTCCCAAAACTTTTAAGATCAAAAAGGTTAATCTTTTGGCTGGAGAGAGCATTGATGTAACCAAGACGCATACATTGCAGCCGATGTCTACGAAGGCGTTGTACTCTGGGTTACACAAAATAGAACTACAAATTAATGGAGAGTTGTTTAGTAAGGGGGACTTTACTTTGTTATAATTCACGAATTATGAAAACAATAGTAGCAGCAACAATAGTCATTTTTGCGGTAATCCTTGGTCTTGGTTTTTATGTAAATAGCACCAAAGAAAAGCCAGCAGATATTGACCCAACAACAGTATTACAAGTCAAAGACAACGATCATGTTGTAGGAGATCCATATTCTTCAGTTGTGCTTGTTGAGTATTTAGATATTGAGTGCCCAGCCTGTGCAGCGTATCACCCAGTAATTAATCAAATTAAGGAGGCGAACAAAGAAAACATTGCGGTCGTGACAAGACATTTCCCACTGCATTTCCATCTAAACGCCCGTGCAGCAGCATATGCAGCAGAGGCAGCAGGACAACAAGGAAAATTTGAGGAGATGCTAGACAAGCAGTTCGCAGGTCAGCAAACTTGGTCACGTGCAGGTGCTGCAGCGGCCGAGACTATTTTTGAGCAATATGCTACCGAGCTAGAACTAGATATTGCTGCATTTCGTGAGTATCGTGATAGTGACGCAGCAAGAAATAAGGTTGAGGAGGATATAAATGGTGGTATTGCTGCAGGTGTTAATTCGACTCCATCATTCTTCTTGCAAGGCGAGAAGATGAACAATCCACGATCAATTGAAGATTTCCAAACACTAATTGATGCAGAACTTGTTAAGGTTGCTAACTGAAAGGGAGGTCATAAAGTACATGAACATACGGATCTTAAGATCTTTGTTAAGGGGGAAGAATTAGACCTTTCTCTTGATAAATATCAGTCAACTCCAGAACAGGAGTTGCATTCCGACGTGCACCTTCATGATAACAGGGGTGACATGGTGCATCTGCACTGGAGTGGTGTTACGGTACACGATTTCTTTGAATCATTAGGCATGAATCTTACTGATCAGTGCTTAACATTAGATACTGGAGAAGAATACTGTTCTGACGAGACAAATACTCTCAAATTATACGCAAACAACGAAAGAGTGGAATCAATCACAAGTTATCTTTGGGAAGACTTGGATCGGGTACTGATCACGTATGGATCAGGCTCAGAAGTTGCTGATCAATTACCACTAGTAGGTGATGAAGCGTGCATTTACTCTGAGATATGTCCAGAACGTGGAACTCCACCAACAGAATCATGCGTGGGAGGTTTGGGTTCTTCTTGTGATGGTGTATAGTCTCCTTTACATTTCATGCTACAATAAGACTGATGAAAACGATACTCTCAATTTTGAAAAAACCAATATACGTGTGTATCGGGTTTTTTGTTTTCCTGATCTCTTTTATCGTGTTTTCTATAATCCCTCACCTAACAGAACTTGGAGAAATCCGTGCTCTTGATAATTCAATATCAGCGGACGGCTCTGTGTTTTGGGCGACGATACGCTCTTTTTTAGGACATACGTTTGAGCCTACGCTTATCCCAACTTTGATTATTTCTGTATTGTTCGGGTTAATAATTGTTCTATTAGTTTATTACTACAAACACAATGGACGAACACTAATCAAGACCTCAGGTTCAGGCACATTAGGGGTTGTGTTGGGTGTGCTGGGAGTTGGATGTTCAGCATGTGGAACGTTAGCTTTAACTGCAGTCTTGGGGTCTGTGGGGTTGGGTTGGCTGGTTGCGCTATTGCCATTCGCTGGAGCAGAGTTTTTGTACCTAGGAATAGCTGCTATGGTATTTTCGATCTGGCAGCTGGTTGCGCTGATTAACAAGCCATTTGTGTGTGAATAAGATTGTATGGATATAAAATTATTACTGATTGGTATAACACTTGTGACACTCGTTGTCTTTTTGATTTGGGAATTAAAAAAACCTGCACGCAGTTACACGAAAAAAGAAAAAAGGCGTGCTTATGCCACGAACTCTTTGGTCTTTATTTTTAATAATGTGATTACATACTTGTTAAGTATTGTGTTAGTGTATCAAGCAGCATCAACATTTTCTTTTTACAACGTGTTTAACTTTATGCCAGTGTGGCTTAGTTTTATGTTAGGTATTCTTTTGTTGGATCTCTGCATATGGTTCTGGCACATGATTAATCACAAGGTACCTTTGCTGTGGAGATTCCACCAAACGCATCATTCTGAGCGTTATTTAAATACAACATCAGCGGCTAGATTTCATATCGGAGAGCTACTTTTATCTGTCGCTTATAAGTCGATGATCATTATTTTATTCGGTATTCCTTTGGTTGTTTTCTTATTTTATGAGGCTCTTATTACAATTTTTGCGATCTATCATCACGCAAATATAGCTTTGCCTCAAAGTATAAGAAGTATATTAGAGCCTGTGATAATAACTCCACACTTGCATAAAGTTCACCATTCGAACAAACAAAAAGAGCACGATTCAAACTATGGTGTGATTTTTTCTTGGTGGGATAAGATATTTAGAACTCAAAAGAAGTTAACTCCAGAAACTATTGGACTCACATATGGGGGAGAAAAAGATATTATTTCGTTTTTAACTATGCCTCTTGCTTTTCCTCGGAAATAGCTTCGTTCCACTTGATAAATAGAATTGCCAATAGGGCACCAAAGATATTAAAGACCATATCCAAAGAGGAATTAACGTAGCCACCGACATCTGCTGCCTCAAATGTTGCTTGAGCAATAAATTCTGCGACTTCGTTCCAAGAGCCAAGGCCTGACCCCGCTGCAACAATAATAAGACCAAGACTCCAGTTGATGTTTGGAGGAAGGGAATTGTTACTTTTGAGAATGTAGAACATCAGGAGTGTTCCGGTGAAGAAACCAAACACATGAGCCAGTTGATCGTATTTCAATACAGGGAGTGTATTGCTGAGCGGGAGGATTACATAGTTATACAAGATTGATCCGTCAATGATGATAGCACCTCCTGCCATGTGGATGAGGCCCCATAGCATAAGAAAAACCAAAAAGGATTTGGGGTACTGGAGCTTTCCCTGGAATGCCAAAAATATCAGCATAAATATCGTGACGAGACCGGGGAACAGTACTAGTGCTCCTGTGGTATATGCAGAATCATTTTGCTGCTGGATGATAAGAATCGAGAAAAAAAGAACACACAAGACGTATAAAAATGAGAGTAATACAATTTGTTTTTTACCAAGCATGATTATTTTTGATTATACAAAAAACTACCCATGCCGGGTAGTTTTTTGGAAGAGCTCTTGTTAAAAGAAGAGCTGCGTTTGTGCCCACCACACAGCGATACCAACAAAATATGATGCTAAGGCAGGAATAAAAGCAATTTGGAAGTACTTTTTGAATGTTAGTTCTTTGATGATTCCCATGGCAACTACACCCGCTGCTGATCCAATGGAAAGGAGCGAACCACCAGTACCCACACAAATTGCAAGGAGTACCCACAGGTTCGTGTCAGCCACCTCAAGGATATTGATCGCGATTGCGGTCAGAGGAATGTTGTCCAGGATCGAAGAAATCATCCCCATAAGTACATTTCCAATAATGACACGTTCTGTTGCCTGTTCTGCTCCGTAGATGTAGCCAGAAATTGCACTTAGTACTCCGAGTGCTTCCAGTGCGGACACAGCCAAGAGAATACCGACAAAGAACTTAATAGAAGAGATATCTGTTTTTTGTAAGAGTTGCTCCATACCTTCTGCAAACCGTGTTTCGCGATCATTCCGTGCATGCAAGAAATCAACTAGTAGCCATGTGAGACCAAGGCCAAACAGGATACCTGATACTGGAGGTAGATGCAGTGCTTTTGCTGCTATGGGCATAAAAAACGATAGCATTGTAAAGAAAACAATTACTTTGCGTCCTCGCGAAAGAGGTTCAACTTGTTCGGACGGCAGAGTATCATCATCCGCATTATGCATTTTCCGCATTAGTAGGCTACCTGCCACCACAAAGATTGCCAGAGAAGGTAGGAACCCTCGTGTAATGATTTCCCATGCAGAGAACTTGCCAGCGATCCACAACATGATTGTAGTGATGTCTCCAATAGGAGAGAATGCACCACCAGCGTTTGCCGCAAGGACGATACCTACTGCTGCTACAAGAAGGTTTTCTCCTTTGAAAAACTTCCTGGCAATTTGCAGTAAGATAATTGTGGCAGTCAGGTTATCAATGATTCCAGACAAGAAAAACGCTAAAAGTAGAAAGATCAGAAATTGCTTTTTGTTGTCTAGGTCATAGGTGAGCATCTTTTGACGCATTAGGTCAAAGACCCCACAAGCAATCAATATCTCGACAAGAGACATGGCTGCGAGCAAGAACAGGGTAATCGAAAAAATTTCATACCCAGCGTGCATCATTTTCTCTTCAATGACATGATAATCATTAAGAGCTACTAATAACCATAGAAAACCCCCTGTGAATAGTGCCCAGGCTGATTTGTTGATGTGTGTTTTGTGTTCTGTTGCGATACCGATGTAACCAATGGCGAACACAATAAAACCAATTATTGCGTATATCATATACCTACTAAGTCTATTAAATTTTGAAGTTTGTATTTCACCACAATTTTTATAAAGCTACAATATATCTACGGTGGATAAGTTGTGACTAGCGGTGCGATATTTGTGTCATAATAAAACCATTACCAGTAGTAAATTTTTTGTATGCGACTAAATGCACCAAAGAAAATCGTATTCATTATTTCACTTATTCTAGCTGTGCTAGGTCTTCTAGGTGAAGTAGGGATCCTTGCTATTGCTACAGGAGCAACTGCATTCTGGCTAGCACTAGCTGGTTTTGCACTCCTAGCACTAGGAACTTTGATCAAAGGAATGTAATTGCTTTGTGAAGAGAAAAACGGCTCATGCGAGCCGTTTTTTGTTTACTCAACTATTTCGTACGTTACTTCGCCATCACCAAGATGTTCTAGCACAAGAATAATCTCGGGGGTTGCTTTCTTTTTTTCTGATAGATAGTCAAGAATTTTTGTTCGTACCTGACGTAATTGTCCACGCTGAAATTCTGCTTCATCAGGTTGTTGCTTTGTAATTTCAGTCGATCCTCCGTATGCACCACAGTCCATATGGTGAAAGACGAAGACTTTTTCTCCAGAGTGTAGTCCAACGGCCACCTCGGCACCGTAGAGAACTACATCTGCATTGCCGTCAAGGATCCATTTCCCTGATCCTGGTACTGCCAGAGGATCAAAGTCTCCATATTCAATTCCATACTCTTGCTTGAGGTAATCAATTCGGGACCGTAGGAATCGAGGATCCTGACAAAATAGTGCACATGCAGTTACATTGTGAACTGAAGTGTCAGGGGTTTTTATTGTTGTGTGTGTCATAAATTTCCTTTACAAAAAAGATCTAAAAGATCTTTTCAAAATAGTACTCTCACCAAACGTTTTTTCAAAAGGAGTTAGGTGGATATCTCAATTGATTCAGCGGCCACCCAAGCAGTGGTCCAGCACATCTGTAGAGAAAAACCTCCTGAAGGACGATTGATGTGTAATGTGTCTCCAATTAGGAACAGGTTGTTGTATATCTTGGACGTCATGGTTTTAAAATCTACCTCATCCAGATCAACACCTCCGTCAGCGATAACGGCACGGTCCCAGCCCATTGTTCCGGTAATTGGAAAGCGGAGGTCTTTACACAAAGCTGCCAATGCCTTACGGTCTTCTTTGGAGACTTCGTTAACAGCGAGTGTTGAGATGTTATTTTTCATGAGGGCTAATAATTTATAACCAAGTTGTTTTGGAACTAGTTCAGAAATTATATTTTTAACTTGTTTGTTTTTGTTTTGTTCAAAAATTCGCCAGATGCGCCTATCTAGATCCCCGAGGTCTGTGTCGGGAAATAAATCAATCGAAGCAGTGACTTCACCTCGATTTAGCAGTTCTTTGACTTCTTTTGATGAATTAAGGATCAAGGGGGAGGAGATTCCAAAATGTGTAAAAAGTATCTTTCCAGTTTTTCTTATTTTTATATCACCATTTTGTATGAAGCGAATTTTCATGAACGATAAAGACGTACCAGCAAGTTCTTTGACCCATTGTGACGAAGTAGCGAGAGGGACGATGTCGGGACTTGGTTTGTGAATCGTGTGATTGATCGAGTCAAGCAATTTAAACCCGTCACCATTAGAACCAGTTTCAGGAGCAGCTATCCCACCTGCAGCAAGTGCATAGTATCGGGCAGTGTACGTCTCTTTTTTTGATTTTATGGAAACCAGTGAGTTGTTTTCAGTAGAGATTTTGGTAACCGGAGAATTGAGCTTGAATTGAACGCCATATTTGTCACAGTATTTTTTGAGGACATTATATACATCTAGTGCTTTTTCTGTGTGAGGAAACGCACGGCTTCTTGCCTGCACAACAGTAGGGAGTCCAAGGCGTTCAAAAAAATC
>JAHDEI010000019.1 GCA_020628915.1 Minisyncoccota bacterium
CACCAGCTTCAATTGTTTTAGGAGAGATAACAATCCTGTGTGGGATACCAATTAAATCAGCATCAGCGAATTTTTGACCCGGTCTTGCGTCACGGTCGTCCCACAGCACTTCAACTCCAGCATCTTGCAGTCTTGTGTACAGCTCTTGAGCCTCGTCTTCCGCATTAATAGAAATTAAGTGGACCTTAAATGGAGCGACTGCTTCTGGCCAAACTAAACCATGTTCATCTGCAAATACTTCGACGATTACTCCCATTACTCTATTGAGACCAATACCATATGAACCCATGACCACTGGCTTTTCTGTCCCGTCGCTATCTGTAAATGTCAGACCTAGTGCCTCTGAGTACTTTGTTCCTAAAGAATAAATATCCCCTACTTCAGCAGCCTTCTCTTCACGTAATTTCGACTTATCAGTCTCGAATCCAAAGTCAGCCAACGTTTCTTCATTCCAATCGTCTGCATTAATTGCTAGACCTTTCCCTTCATCGATGTAAATAATGTCTTCACCGGCGTCACAAACCGTTTGAAATTCGTACGAATACTTTGAGAAACTCCCACCATTTGATACGGTTACGTATGTTTTATCACCAATACCCAATCTATCAAAAATCTTAGTGTAAACATTTTTCATGAACTCGTAGTAATCTTCATGTTCTTCTTTTGATTTACAAAAAGAATATGAATCTTTCATGAAAAATTCCCTTCCTCGCATGATTCCTGATTTGGCGCGAGCTTCATTTCTCAATTTGTTTTGAATATGATATCCAGAAAATGGAAGGTCTTTATATGAAGAGACATGATCGCTCATGATACTTGCGATTACTTCCTCGTGTGTAAATGCCAGACCCAGCTCAGTATCGTTCTTGAGCTTGGTTTTAAACCAGTTATCAACCACGTCGTCATCCCACCGATTAGTTATCTCCCATTTCTTTCTATCCTGGAGAGTCGACATATGCATCTCCAGTGAACCAGCTTTTGCTAATTCATCACGAACTACGCCAGCAATTTTATTAAAAACTCTCCACCCGAGAGGCAGGAAGTGGTAGACCCCCGCCATTTCTTTATCTACGTAACCTGCTCTAATTAAAAGTTGTGCGTTACGAGCCACCTCATCTTTAGGCGCCTCTTTTCTTGTTTTAGTAAATAGTTGTGATTGTTTCATGAAGTCTATTGTAACAAAATTTTGATTTACTCTTTAAGAAAAAGTATGTCCGCAAATAATTCTTTCATGTCGTCGTTAATACTTAAATTCTCGCAAAGATGATTTTTTGTAAAGTCATCTTTCATTTTGACTATGCCATCTCTTTGTCTGGCTTTGCTAACTCTGGAATTTCTATCTTCTCGCCTTCGCCCATGATCTTTAAGGTATCTGTCGATATTTTCTTTATCTCTTTGCTGTTTTGATTATATTGATTAACAACCGTACCTAGTGAGTTACCAAGCTTTTGATGGTATGTGCTAAATGCATTTAGGTGTTTTTGCAGTTTTCCCACCTGCTTGATAATTTCTCCAGCTTGCTTTTCAATTTTTAAAGAATTGAGCCCCTGCATCACTGTTTGGAGATATGCATGAAGTGTTGTTGGTGAAACCACAATCACCTTCTTTTCACGGTAGGCGTATTCCAGGAAATTCTGTGAATTAACAACGCCTACTTTTGAAACCAGCAGATCGTAGTAGATACCTTCGGCTGGAATGAACATAAACGCAAAATCTAATGTTCCTTCACTGGGTTTAATGTATTTTGCGGTTTCATTAATTCTGAGCTTGAGGTCTTCTTTGAATTTCCTTGCCAGCACCTCGCGTGATTCAGGATTTCTCTCCTCAACTAATTTGTTGTAATTCTCCAAAGAAAACTTTGAATCTATTGGAACCAACCCATCTGGCAACTTTACAACTGCGTCTACGATAGATCCATCCTTGAACGAATACTGAAATTCGTAATTATCTGGTGGCAAAATATTTTTAATAGTTGTCTCTAGAAAATACTCTCCGAGTGCTCCTCGTTGCTTTGAGTTTTGCAGAATATCTTGGAGATTCTTTAGTTGTTCGGTAAATCCTATTACCTGCTCTCCTGTTTTGCGTACATTTCCCAATTCATTTGTAATATCTTTGATCAATTTTTGTGATTCTTGGAACTGGGTTTGGACTGAATCAGCCATGATTTTTTGTGACTCACCAATCTTGGTTTGAATTTTTTCTGTCAAATCTGATTTTAGTTGTTCATTCGAGACTTTCAGGTCTTCATGACCCTTAACTACCTGTTGTAGCTGTTGTTGCAACATGACAAAACCTGGATGGTCTTTCCCTGCTTCGGTTTCTCGCTTAAGAGATTTGTACCCAAAATAAAGGCCCAATGCCAACAGAATAAAAAAGAAAGTGGGAGCGAGTGCAAAAATTATATCGAGAGTGTCCATAATGTCTATTCTACATTAGATATTTTGATATACTTGTGGATATGAATTTACAACAACAAATCAAAGCAGACATGATTTCTGCAATGAAAGATAAAAATCCTGTTGCCACAACCGCACTCAAGTCTCTTGTTGCGGCTTTTACCAATGAGCTGTCTGCCCCAAATCGTGATGATCGTGAAAATCTGTCCGATGACGAAGTCATGGCTCTCATTAAGCAAGGAGTAAAACAAAGAAAAGACTCAATTGAACAATTCACAACTGGCGGTCGACCCGAGTTGGCTGATTCCGAGCAAGCTGAACTTTCTATTCTTGAAAAATACCTCCCGGAAATGATGCCGGTAGAGCAAATACTAGAAATTGCGACACGCGTGAAGGAAACAATGGGAATTGATGATAAATCTAAAATGGGTGTACTAATTGGTGCAGTTATGAAAGAAATCGCTGGACAAGCGGATGGATCCGACGTGAAAGATGTAGTCATGAGTCTGTTTGACTAATTTGTTGGTAGTACGTAGAATGACGATTATCACCTGCAGGAGAAAGCGATGTTTAGTCATTTACTAATTCCGTCTTCATGTGACCAAATAGAAAATTGGCACTATTTAACTCAAGGTAGGTGTTTGGTGGTTAAAATTATGGGCAAATGGTATGAGGTGGTTAATTCTTTTATCGTACATGACCAACCGTTTGTAAAAGTTCATCTCGAACCCCTTAATTACAACAATAATTAAATAAGGCAGCCAATCGGCTGCCTTTTACTTATCGACCTGCTGTTTCGCTTTCGGTAATGAATTCATAAACAAGAACTTCGGGGGGATAATGTCTGAATAATGCATCTAAATTTTCTGGTCTATCCATCAATTTAATCATGGTAGGACATGAATCAAAAGGTGAGATTCCCATAAATCCATAACCCTGACCTGCGTGAGCACGAGGGCCTGTTGATGTAATTATAACCTCGTAGCATTTCTGACTATTTACGCTTTTTATTACGTATGTACGAGCCCTGAATAAAACATCCCGATCAGGTGTGTAGTACTTTTTTTCATAAGTAGAGTTCAATTCACTGGCTTCACTCAGTTCAACTCTTTCTGGAGATCTTTGATCCACGGGTGCACATGCTGTGAGGACTGCTAGCAATGTCGCTAAAAATATATTTTTCAATTTATTCTCCTTTTTCTCAATAAATTATACAAATAATATAGAGTAGTTCAAACAAAAGAACACGCATACGCGTACTCTTTTGTTTAAATTCGAGTATGGACTCGGGGTCAAGTTTCTAAACTCGCTACGCTCGTTAAGAACTTCCTCCCTGGACTCACCTACCTCACTTCGTTCGGTCAAGGTTCCGTCTTTCGAGTCTGCACGAAAGCAAATAAATTTGCTTTCTCTCTCAGCACAAATAAAAAATAGCGCGTATTTTTTATTTGTGCTGAGAGGCAGACTCGAACTGCCGACCCTTCGCTCTTCAGGCGAATGCTCTAGCCAACTGAGCTATCTCAGCAGGTGCGGTTAAACTCCGCAAATTGTAAGTGGAGTACCGACCTATTCAGATAAATCTGAATAGCGACTATTCTAAACGATAAATATAATTTTACAAGTACTATTCATCCCCACCTGCTTCTCCTCCACCCGTGAATTGATTAATGAATCCTTTTGCGCCGTCTGTAATTGAGTCAACTCTGTCTGCTGTTTCTTGTGCTCGCACCGAGGCTTCACCAAGATTTTCAATAAAGGGTTGTAGTCCGTGATAGACCCACAAAATAATTGCTACGATTATGAACAATCGCAAGAGACGCAAAATCATAATGATTACAGCTCTACGCTGCATAGAATCAACCGTATGCTTAATACTTTTTACCATTTTTTCAATGTCTTCCAGTCTTTGTTCTGGGTCTTTATATCGTGCCATAGTATTTTTATGCTATCACAGATCTAAGCCACAACAATATTAAGAATTTTTGCTGGCACGTAAATGACTTTTTTGATTTCACCCCCTGAGACCCACTTATTAATATTTTTATTTGCGCGGGCAGTATTCATTACATCATCTTCAGTAGCATCCGGCGAGACTTGAATGTCTCCCCTCCGCTTTCCATTAATTTGGACACCAATTGTTATAACGTCATCTGCTAACATTGATTCGTCGTACTCGGGCCAGTCGGAAGCAACTAAGGAGGTACGTTCACCTAAAGACTCCGCAATTTCGTCAGAAACATGTGGCGCATACGGCGAGAGAAGTTTTACAAAACGTAGTAACTGATCTTTTGTCATACCACCCTCTTTGTTAACAAGATTCACAAATTTCATCATGTCTGATACCGCTGTGTTGTATTTAAGCTCTTCGATTTGTTCTCCGACTGCTTTGATCAATTTGTGCAAAGTTTTCTCGATATCATCATTTTGTTTCTCAGTTAATTTATCTTGAAGACCAAATACTTTTTCGATAAATCTATAAGTTCCAACAATATTATCTTCATTCCAAATAACATCGTCTTCAAGGGGTGCTGCAAACATCATGTATGTCCTCACAGAATCTGCACCAAACCGCTCAACCATATCGTTTGGGTTTACCACGTTTCCTTTCGATTTTGACATTTTTTTACCATCCTTGTCATTGACCATTCCTTGATGGCGTAAAATTTTGAAGGGTTCATCGAAATTAATCAGCCCCATTTTATTCATTGCCTTTGTGAAGTACCGTGCATACAACAGGTGCATATATGTGTGTTCTGCGCCACCAATATATAGATCGACTCCACTTGGTAACCAGTTTTTTAACCTATCCGTGGAACAAAACTCGCTGCCATTATTTGTGTCTGGGTATCTCAAAAAGTACCAAGAGGAGTCCACGAATGTATCCATAGTATCAACCTCGGGTTTCCAACCAGTACCAAACAATTTCTCTGTTCGTTCATGCAGTTCTTTTGATTTTGAAAGTGGTGATTCACCTGTTGGGACAAAGTCCACATCAGTTGGCAGCAACCAAGGTAAGTTTTCTTCACCTACAAAGTGAGCTTGTCCCTCTGGATCATACACAATAGGAATTGGACATCCCCAATAGCGTTGTCTAGAAATAGACCAATCTCGCAATCTATATGTTGATTTCATGCGACCTCCTACTGCCTCCGTGATTACGGATTTCGCATCTTGTGATGATAGTCCGTCAAATTCCCCTGAATTTACAACAATTCCTAATTCTGGTTGCGCAATAGTTTTTTCAAATTGATCAATAACACTGAGGACAACAGGCTTTCTAGATGGATGGTCAGGAATATTAGATCTTATCTCAGATTCGCTTTTCCAATGAAGGGTGATTCCAAAATCAATCTCTTGTTCAGTTAATTCTAGTGGTACTTTTTCCTCAGAATTGATTTGTATTTTATAAAACTTGAGATGCTTTCGACCACGTGCAAATCCCTCACCCTTGAGTGGTGGATAGTCAATAAACATTTCTGTAACCATATCTCCAACTTCAAAATTCGTATAACCAGTCTCTTCTGTTATTTCACGCCTCAGGGTTTCCTCGTCTAACTCTTGCCCTTCTTTTGTGCCGCCAGGCCACCAATAGAAGCCTCTATTGGTAAAATCCTGGATCAAATATTCTTCATTTTCATTTTGGATAATGCCGTACACACCAGTAGAAAAGAAATCTGGTTCATCTTTTTGTCCTGTTATTTGTGCAACAACTGGTTTAATAGGTAGGTCAAACTTTTGTGCAAACTCAAAATCACGCTCATCATGTGCCGGTACAGCCATGATTGCACCAGTCCCATACCCTGCAAGTACGTAGTCTGCGATAAAGACCGGAATTTGTGCCTGACTTGCTGGATTTATTGCAGAGATTCCTTCTAGTAACACACCAGTCTTTTCTTTGCTTTCAAGTCTGTCTAATTCAGACTTTTTTTGCGTATTAGAAATGTAGCCATCAACTTCGTCCGAATTGCTTACTTGATCTTTTAGCTGCTGAACTAGCTCATGCTCCGGTGCCAAAACCATATATGTTGCACCAAATAATGTATCTGGTCTTGTTGTAAATACTGTGATTTTTTTATCAGAGTCCAAGACATCAAAATCAATTTCGGCACCATCTGACTTTCCTATCCAATTAACTTGTTTCTTTTTTGTGTGTTCTGGCCAATCAACTGTGTCTAATCCAGAAATAAGATCATCTGCAAAATCAGTAATTCTAAAAAACCAGGCGGGAATTTCCTTTTGAATGATTTCTGATTTACATCGCTCGCAGCGTCCGTCTTCAACTTGTTCATTTGCAATTACTGTATTGCAGGAATCACACCAATTTACGGTGTCGGTTTTCCTATATACAAAGTCATTTTGAAAAAACTTACCAAACAGAGACTGTGTCCATTTGTAATAATCAGGATCAGATGTTGCAATCAAGTTTGAAAAGTCGTGCCCCAACCCAAGCATTTTCCATTGCTTGAAAAAATTAGACATGTTTATCTCTGTTGATTCTGCCGGCGGAGTCCCTGTTTTAATTGCATAATTTTCCGCAGGCAGACCAAAAGAATCAAATCCTTGTGGATGCAAAACATTGTATCCTTGCATTCTCTTGTATCTATACAAAATATCACTGGCTGTGTACGACTCGGTATGTCCCATGTGCAATCCATCTCCTGATGGGTATGGGAACATATCAAGGATATAGTAATTTCCTTTTTTACCTTTAGTGTCTTTGTCAACGGCGTAAACTTTTTCGTCACTCCATTTGCGCTTCCATTTTTTTTCAATTTCTTTATGGTCGTACTTGTGCATGATTTTACTATTGTAACAAAAAAGACCACCGTAATGGTGGCCCAGAAAGTATTCAACGAAAATTTTGTTACCTACAAAAGAGTAGACTTTCTGAATACTCAATATCTCCATGCCCCTTGGGAAACCTAAAGAGGTACCGATCAACCCTAATATAGACTGGTTCGTCCCCAGCTTTTGGGTCAGAATAGACTCTTATGCCAAAAACAGATTCAAGTGATCTAGGAATGCCTGCATCTAACTTTTCTGCAATTGAATCACCTGTAAATGATGTTTCGAAGTCACAAGTAAGAACTTCTGTTTTGTCGATGTCAGTCACGCCCATCTTGTACAAAGCATCTAGTACCTGACGTTTGTCGAGTATGGGTTTGTACTCAATTTTCTTTAAGCCATAGAATTTGAATATATTTTTTAGTATTGCCTGTAACATCAAAATCCCCATCGATTTGGCTCTAGCCCAAGCAGGGCAAAAGCAGTTGTCAGCACAATCACCATAGCTACAAAAGCAGCAACTGTTTTGCCACTGGGTTTATTATTTTTCATGGTCTGCCTCTCTTTCAAAAGATCTGATAATGTATATTATACAATTAATAATAAAAAAGTGAAGCGTTCGCTTCACTTTGATTTATTTTTTTACTTTGAGGCCTAGCTCATCTAATTGTTTCTCCGACAATTGTGCTGGCGAATTCATAAGTGGGTCTTTCGCTTCCCTGGTCTTTGGAAACGCAATTACCTCTCTAATATTTGGTTCGTTCTGGAGGAGCATAACAATCCGATCAATTCCAGGCGCAAATCCTCCATGCGGTGGTGCACCAAAGGTGAATGCATCTAGAATGTGACCAAATTTCTTACGTTGTGTCTCTTCATCAATTCCAAGAAGATTAAAGACTTGTTTCTGTTCTTCTTCTTTGTGGATTCTGATACTTCCTGATGATAATTCATATCCATTAAGTACCAAATCGTATGCATTAGCACGGATTGAGAAAATATCTTCCCCTTTCATAAATTTTTCCTTATCATCTGGATGCACAGAACAAAATGGGTGGTGCATCGCTTGGAGACCAACTTCTTCTGTCTCTTCATACATAGGAAAATCCAGAATCCACAAGAACCCTAGTTCGTTTGGATTTTCTTTGTCTTTTCTAATGTCTGGTTTGTCTGAACCATATTGTTCCATTGCTTCGGCATATGTCATTCGTGGGAACGGAACTTCAGTAAATGTCTTTTCAGGATATAGTTCCTTAACAAGTTTAATAAACATGTCCTCGGTGTATTGTAGAACATCTTCTTGTTCGACAAATGACATTTCAAAGTCCAACTGAGTGAATTCAGGTTGTCGGTCCCCCCTGAGATCCTCGTCTCGCATACAACGTGCGACTTGAAAATATCGATCAAGTCCAGCAACCATACACAATTGCTTAAATTGTTGCGGCGACTGAGGCAGTGCGTAAAATGTGCCCAGTTCTTTTCTGGATGGTACAACATATTCTCGTGACCCCTCAGGTGTGTCTTTCATTAGCATCGGTGTCTCGATCTCAACAAATCCATTCTCGTGCATGTGATTTCGGAAAAACGTAATGATCTTGTCACGCATAATCAAGTTATTTTTCATTCGGTCGGTACGCAAATCTAGATACCTATACTTTAATCGGATCTCCTCATTAACCTCTCGGGTATCTTTATCTAATTCAAAGATTGGTGTCTCAGCCTTATTTAATACTTCGATTCCAGTAATTTCTAGTTCAATGTCTCCATTTAAAACACCTTCCTTAACCATCTTCTCTGGCCTTTCATTCACAATACCCGTGATCGCCACAACCCACTCTGGTCGCAATTCTTTTGCAACTTCTAATACATCTGGTTTACCAAATACAACTCCTTGTACTTTTCCGGTCACATCACGGAAATCGAAGAAAGCCATCTTTCCTTGATTTCTTGCCACGTCTACCCAACCCTTGATCACAACTTCTTTTGTTTTGTGTCCGGAGAGATCTTTAATATATGTTCTTTGCATATTTATTTAATAATATGGAGAAAGAAAAATCCGTCCCCACACATCTGTTAATTTGAAACAAAATGATACTTTGTCTCACAAATTTGTAGGGACGAATTTCTAATTGATTCGCGGTGCCACCCTACTTCCCCCTATACTCATATAGAGTACTTTGTCACAGGGACGCTTAATTTGGTTTTGTCTCCACGTTGTTAGCGCTTCTTTGACTTCTGAATTATATCCTATTAGTCAACAAAGTTATAATATATTGACATGTACTAATATATATGTATAATATAATTTGGTATAAGAACACCGGAAAGGAGACAATACCATGAAGAATCAATCTTCTAAATTCCCCCTTGTCATCATGATCATGATGACAGTAGTCCTCGGGATGGGATCCGAAGCGTATGGCCAAGAGACTAAAACCTCTAGCCAACCAAAACTAAAAGTCGTCAAAACCGTATATAGGGTCAACCTTGATCCAAAGCCGGTTTTAGACAAAAAGCCAGCATACACCGTGAAGGATGAGAAAGCAAAACCTCTCAAAGTTAAAGTGACACCAACCAGAGTCACAATTAAACTAACCTTCTAAATTTTGTATTTTTACTCCCACGTAAATGTTACAAATGACGCGCCGCCGAAAGGTGGTTTTATTTTTATCCACTTTGACAAAAATGTAAAAAAGTGGCATTTTTATATCAGGAAGCGTAATGCTTCACTTTGAACTTTTATTTGGAGAATAGAAATGAAATTAACAAAACCTTTCATTTTTCTTGCTCTCATGACTTCTTCTGTTTTCTCGAGTCCGTGCCTAGCACAAATGATCGATGCTCCCCCGGTGATGGACGCTCATCCCACTGCGCAAGAAGAAAACTTTGTGATCAAATTAAGAGAGTATGAACCTAACCAAATTAGAATTGACCTTTCATTGCCCGCTGACGAACAGAACAGGTCCTATGTTGATCTTTATCAGCCCCCCTTTTCTGAAAAACCTGACGTGAGCCCTACACTAGATACTGACTGGAAAATATTCCCTATAACTGGGTTTACTAAGTCAGAGACAAAGACTTTTCCTGATCACCTAGATCTTTTGGAAAGTTATTATGAATTGCCCAAGAAAAAGCGTTCTGTTGTCTTCTTGAGTCGTAGGTTTTAAATTTTCAATATCTAATTGTAAAGGCGCTTCACTTTGTGTAGTGCCTTTTATTTTTACATCAATCAATCGCTTTGTCCTGGGAATATGGCATAATAACACTAGCAAAGGAGAAGGAAATGAAAATATTTGTAACCTTAGTCGCATGCGCACTCTTTACTGCGAATGCATCTGCACAATCTACCACCAACCTAACTCAAGACCAAGAAGTGGTAAATTATTATTTTGAACACGGCTATCTTGCTGACGGCGTTATAGAAAAGCCCGTGAAACTGACATACGAGCCGATGGACAGAAGCCTGTTCCCACATGACCCATTTTTCCATCCAGAAGCTGCACAAATGGAGTTTCACATCAAGGCCGATGACCCACTAGCTGGAAAGTTAGTATTGGATCACAAATGTCATACACATCGAAAAACTGCGGACAAAATTTCGCTGTATTGGGCATGTGATGTTCCACTCAGGAACTGGCTATCGAAACGTGAAGCAAGGTGGTCAAAGTATCAAGGTGAAAAAGAGCAGAAGTCGACATTTTTAACGCCAATATATAGCCGGATCAATCAAGGCTTTTAAATCAAGCGACTCAGTAATGAGTCGCTTTTATAATAGTAGGCCTACTTTTTCTCGCACCTCTTCAATTTTTTTATTTGCGACCGCACGTGCCTTCTCTCCTCCTTCTCTAATAATTTCTTTTACTGCATCTGGGTCTCTTAAGAGCTCTTCTCTTTTTTGTCTCATTGGTCTGAGGTAGTTATTGATAATTCCAGCTACTGACTCTTTGATTGTTCCATATCCCACTCCACCTTCTTCAAACATAGCTCGTAGTTCACTGTCTTGATCCTCTGTACAAAATAGTTTTGCAATTGCGTACAGCGCATAGTCATCTGGATTTTTCTTTTCTTCAATCTCTTTTGAGTCCATGGCGATTCCCTTCACGTACTTGAGTGTCTCCTCTTCGGCAGCAAAAAGCGCTAGTTGATTTCCATATGACTTAGACATTTTACGTCCGTCTGAACCTGGAACTACACCCACACCTTGCTTAATCATTGCTTGAGGTTCTACAAAAGTTTCTCCATATGTGTTGTTAAACTTCCTGGCAATGTCTCGTGCCATTTCTATGTGTTGAGCTTGGTCTTCCCCTACTGGGACAATCGTTGCGTCGTACAAAAGAATATCAGCTGCCTGCAGTACCGGATAATCAAAGAGACCTACAGAAACCTCCTTGTTTTTTGCCTCTGAATCTTTAAATGCGTGACCTCTCATCAACTGAGGCATAGTCACCAGACAGTTAAAGATCCATGTTGCTTCGGTGTGGCATGGGACATCTGACTGTTTGTAAAGAACTACCTTTTCGGGATCAATACCAACCGCCAAAAGATTAACTGCAGTATCAAAGATTAACTGGTTAAGTTTCTCTTTGTCTTGTACTGAAATAATAGAGTGATAATCAGGAATAAAAATATAGACCTTCTCGTAATTGTGCTGCATATCGACCCACTGCTTAAGTGCGCCAAAATAGTTTCCGATGTGCATGTCTCCTGTTGCCTTGATTCCTGAAAGGAGAATTTCTTGTTTAGCCATACTTTGCATTATATAGCATTGAAACCATTTGCATAAAATAAATTATCCAGGTATAAATAAACTAGGAGGTAGATTATGTCCAGACTGTATGGAAATTATATCCAAGATATTGACGAACGTCCTGTTGAAGAACGATTCTCAAAGTATTACGCTCAATCACTATCAACTCTAGAGCAAGCTGAAGCTGACTCTACAGATGAGTATATGGTTATCATTAGCTCCTATGAAGAAGTTGTTGATTTTTTTTCAGAGACGGGATACACAGATGAAGACCTGCAGACAATGATGAATCTTGCAGGTGACGGCGAATACGGACTGTGTGAAGGACAATTTAGAGTTGAGATGAAACATGTATCTCAATGCTACCAAGAGTTCTTTAGTTCAGAACCCCACAAGTCATAGTGGGGTTTTATTTTGTATAATTGCTATATGAAT
>JAHDEI010000004.1 GCA_020628915.1 Minisyncoccota bacterium
GGCTGACTTTTACATTTTTATTTATTGGAGTTGTTTTGCTAGCACTCAATATGATTATTGGTATCTTAGGGAATGCGTTATCTGATGAAGATAAAATTGAAAAAGAACTAGAGGACATCAAAAAAATCTTAAAAGATATGAATCAATAGTGGAAAAGATGGAGTTCTAAAGGGCGCCCCGACGGGGCGCCCTTTGCTATAATTTATCTAATGACAGACACTCCTGAAAATAAAAACGATCAATCGAACCTCGATTCGGTTTTACGTCCTAGTTCGTGGGATGGATACATTGGACAAGAAACCATCAAGAAGAATCTACGTGTTCTTTTGGATGCTGCCTCAGGCCGCGGGCACAATCCCGAACATCTCTTGTTCTATGGTCCGCCAGGACTTGGTAAAACAACGCTGTCGTATTTGATCGCAAAAGAGATCGGCGCCCAAATTAAAATTACCTCTGGTCCCGCAATCGAAAAAGTAGGAGATCTCGCATCCATCCTGACAAACCTCGGCGAAGGAGACGTTTTGTTTATTGATGAAATTCATCAGTTAAATAAAAATATCGAAGAGGTCTTGTATCCAGCCATGGAAAACGGGTCTCTGGACATTATTATCGGGAAAGGTCCTTCAGCTCGGACCGTGCAGCTTGAGCTACCTGAATTCACCCTCATCGCAGCAACAACCCAAGTATCAAAACTGTCCCCACCACTGCGATCACGATTTTCTGGTGGAACTTTTAGATTGGAATTTTATACAAACGATGAGATCGCAACTATTATTAAAAATTCAGCGCGAGTATTAGACGTAGAAATAGACACCCAAGCAGCTGATCAATTGGCGGCTCGAGCAAGGCAAACCCCACGTACTGCAAATGCACTCCTAAAACGAGCCAGAGACGTTGCGCAGTTGCAAGGGACACTAATTACCAAATCCGTTGTTGAACAAGCAATGGAAATGATGCAGGTGGACGAACTGGGTCTTAATGAAATGGACCGAGTTGTCTTGCGCGATATTATCGAAAAATTTGGTGGAGGGCCAGTGGGGCTTTCAACCCTTGCGGCATCAACTTCCGAAGAAGCATCAACGATCGAAGAGGTTTACGAACCATATCTCATTCAGTTGGGCCTCATCCAAAAAACCCCGCGAGGAAGAGTTGCAACCGAAAAAGCATACGGCCATCTCAATATTGAATTTAATGAAAAAAAATAAACGACCCTGTGCGGGTCGTTGTTTTTATTTAGGTGACAAATCACACATAAACGCAGGCGGTCCTTTGTATGAAGCAACCAAAACTTTGTCTCGATCTTCCGGAAGAAACCCTTTTACATCACCGATTCCAAATCCGATTCTGTGCATGAATGGCAGCAAAACATCTTTAGATTTACTGTCTGGTGGTGTTTCATAAGAGCCACACTGTAATACCATTTTCCAACCAGATGTTGTGACAGTGTGTTTAAACAATTCATGTTCTTCACCATCTTGAGTAAAAAAACCAGAAAGCCATCGTTTGTCGGGACTAAAACTATCTTTTTTGGTGAGGCAGGAATACCGCACAGGCGTTTTCGATTTTATCCCACATTTTTTCCAATAGAATTCAACTTCGTAAAGAAAGTGAGGGTCTTCGTCATTAAGATTATTTGTAGCGTACGTTTTCATGGTTGCGCCAAGTGTGGGCATAGCAACGAGCATATGGAGCTCGAGTGTTCGCAATGCCTCTACCTGAATTTCTGTTACAACCGCACTCGTATCAGTCACTAGCTTTCGCTTATTCTTTTTAAAGACCATGTCATTTCTCCTTATTCTTTGACGGCTGACACACCGACCACCTACTGGTGGTTTTTAAGTAGGCGACGCCTACTTTTCTGAAAATAACAATAACGTAAGAAATAATTATTGTCAAATATAATAAAAAGGCGACATTGTCGCCTTTAATTCCTTAAAAATGATATCTCACCGCGTCTTGGTATGAGGTTCCAATGACATATTCTTCCTCTTGATGATTTTGTGACAGGTCAGTTCGAATTAAGAATTTTCCGCCGTGACCACTTTTTCTAATGTGGTAATGTTGCTTTCTATGGACACCATCGACTTTTCCGTCTTCATTTACAGCGACGATTGAACTCACAAGAGCCCCTGGTCCATTTCGCAGGGGATCATTTTTGTCATAAAGATCTGTTGTGAATTTTATTTCATACTTTAAGAAGGTATTACCCCCCTTGATGCGTTGTGCTTCTAATTTTCTTGCCGTAAATTTTACAGCATAAAATCCAGAGCTCCGGTGCTTTTTTATGCTGAGGTCCCATTCACCCAAGAATTCCTCAATTAGAAAAATTTCTAAGATATTTCTTGCAATTGATAAAGCAAGATCAGACTTTTTTCCAGCACTAGATTTAATTGTTTTAAATTCACCAGACATATTTCTCTCCTTCCATGAGTAGCAGGATGCCTCCTGACCGGTCACTCCGCCGGATTTAAACATCCACACCATTGCAGATATTTTCTAAAATATATCATAGGGTATTTTTAGGTTTTGTCAAATAATATGAATTTTGTTACAAAAAGAGAATAGCATCAAATTAGAATTTTCATTGATATAATTAGTGCAGGTTATTTTATAAAAGGAGGTGACAATGTCACGAGTACCAATTATTGCTTTAACGGGCGGTCCCTGTGGAGGGAAAACAACTCTATTGCAGAGACTTGCGAAACTACTACCCAAGAACGGTATTTCACCACTATTTGTTCCCGAAGCTGCTTCTGAAATTATTATTGAGGCAGGCGGACAATTACCAAAAAACCGAGAAGAGAATTTTCGTTTTCAAGAAAAGATTTTTAATCGCTCTCTTGCAAATGAACGAGCACAATTATATGAAGCGCAGCAGCTTTTACTTGAGGGGAAGAACCCTGTTGTTATTTGTGACCGTGGTGTGATGGATGGAAAAGCATATTTTGCAGACCCTTCAGACTTTGGCCACATGCTGAGGTTTCGTTCGGACGTTCAAGAAATTGCTTGCCGCGATATTCAATATGACGGAGTGATTCATCTCAGGACTGCAGCATATGGAGCCGAAGAGCACTATTCGTGTGAAGACCATGAAACTCGATATGAAAATTCGATCGAATCAGCTCAAAAAAGAGACGATCGTATTTTACAAGCATGGATGGGAACCCCACATCTGTCAATAGTGCCAAATAGACCGGGGCAAACATTTGATGGCAAGATGGACCGAGCAGGACAAGAAGTATTACGCATTCTTGGCATGCCAGTGCCAATGGAGCACGAGCGGCGTTGGTTGGTGAAGCAGCCTGTATCTATGAATACTCTTGGCTTTTGTGAAGATGTTTTGATTACACAACGGTACCTGGCCACTTCGACTGAACGCCATGTACGACGCGTTAGATCGCGCTACCCAAAATATCGAACAGACCCAAGATATGCGCATTATTATCTTACTGAAAAAATTGGTTCATCGGGAGGATCATGCCAAGAGCCCGAAAAAGTAATCTTTATTAATGAGCACGAACAACTCATCAAAAATGAGGGAGTTGTTGGGTCACCTGTTTCCAAGATTCGTACGTATTTTGTTTATCAAGATCAATACTTTGAATTGGACTTATTTCAGGATAAACATGAAGGACTTCAAATTTTAGAATTAGAATTATTAAGTCCTGATGAGCCAGTTGATTTGCCTGATTTTTTAGGAGAATTAATTGAGATCACAGGAGACAAGTCATATTCCAATTATGCACTCGCAACAGCTGCATAAAAATATAGCCGTCGCTTATGCGACGGCTTTTATTTATAGTTTTTTCCAAAGAAGCATAAACAGCTTACGCTGGAATGTTGCAATTTTTTCGGATTCAATAATAAATGTGGTGTCCGTGTTGTGGTCCACAAACGCAACCTTATTTTCGTAAATCATCTGCGAGACATTATCTTCGAACAAATCAAAAGAAGGAGGCACTGCTTTGACAAATCGATCGAGACGATTGGATTTTGAGGCTGCCTTTTTTGCGCCCGTTATTACTTTTCGTTCAATTTGTTTATTGACACGGTTCTTTTTGTATAGAGAAGAGATTTTAAATGAGCCTTCACCTACTTTTCTTGAACTGTAACGTACGTACGTTCCTCCTTTAGGTACGGTCGTTGCAATATCGTCAAATAGATATGTATAACCATCTCGCCCATAGTGTAGAGACGCCGTTGGCCTGTGTTCGCCAGATTTGAACTCTCGAGAAAGCTTTTCTAGTTCTTTTTCTGATGAATCGATTGTTTTTTTGATTTTGGCTGACAAGAGTTGCGGGTCCACAGCAGCGTATTTTTTTCTTTTGCCAACTGTGCTTTCTGTTACAAATTGCTCAGCCAACATTTGGGGCAGGAGAGTATAAAGTCTCGGCCGATGTATTTTCGTCTTGGTAGATATTTCAGAAAGACCTAGAGCTCCATATTTTATAAGAGCTTTGTATATTGTTTCTTTTTCTTGTGAGAGACCTAATAGAGAGTAAAGTGTCATAAACGTATTAAGTTAGTACGTTTTAATATTACCACAACAGGCCTGCTGAGGGCAGATTAACTCAAAAGTGACAAATTTTATGTTTACTTCTGACAAATTGTTAAAAACACACTATATTGTAGTCAGGATCTTTTATATAGAAAGGAGAAAAAGATGCACAAGCGACAGAAAATTCTACTTGTTGATATGGATGGGGTAATGGCGCGGTATGACAAACGATATCTCGAGCGAGCCACCGAGATCGGCCTCGAGAGGCTTGATCCCGAAGATGTGACAAACTTTTACACAGAAGAGATTTTTAAACCAGAAGACAGAGAACGACTATATGATCTCTCTTTGGAAAAAGGATTCTTTAGAAACCTTGAGCCATATCCAGGTTGTATCGAAGCGCTCAATGAACTGTTTGATCACCCCCAATTGCGAGTATTCATTTGTACTGCCCCCAAAATCAAATTTGATAACTGTGTGGGTGAAAAGTACGAATGGGTACGAGAGCACCTCGGCGAACGGTTTATCAAACGCATGATGGTAACCAGAGACAAAACAATTGCGTACGGGGACTATCTTATTGATGATAAGCCACAGTTGAGCGGTGCATTGAAACGACCTGTCTGGCAGCAGATCTATCATGATCGCCCGTACAATCGGGTTGAACACGGAGGCAATCCGGAAACCCCTCGGTTTAGCTGGGAAAACTGGAGAGAAGAGCTAGGAGCAATCCTTGAGATTGATTTCAGCCAGAAAATCGCTGCATAAAATATAGCCGTCGCTTATGCGACGGCTTTTTGTTTCGGGGAAGGTGCAGTTTTTCTGCGATCAAGATGGCTAGTGCCTATCCAGTATCCTTGCATCTTGTCTCTGCTGTTATACCGATCAATTTTGATCTCGCCGGTATCCAGCTGTTGGATATTGCGGACGTCGTCACCAATGATTAGTTTGGGACTCGCATTTTTCCATGGAACCCATAACATCGTATCAGTAGATCTGACTACGGTTGTTTCGTAAATGTATTGTTTTTCAGCGTAATGCATTACGATTTGCACTTTTGGTTTAAAATTTTTTTGATTAATCTTGCGACCAAATGTTGGAACCTCTCCGTAGGGGATACCCAACAGTACCTCGAATGCGGCAATTGCTTTGCGTAAAACTGCAGTGTGCTCACTTCTGAGCTCAAAAAGATCTTCATTGTTCATTTCAAATTTCTCCTTTTCTAAAAAGAGAATATAATGAAATATTATATCTGTCAAGTTACAGTTTTTTCCAAAGGAGTTTAAATATTTTTTCTTGGAACCGAGCAATTTTTTCTGATTCAATAATGAACGCCGCTTTTGAATCATAATCAACCATTGCAATTTTTGGCCCATAAATGAGGAACATGAGATTGTCCTCAAACAGGTCAAACGCAGGGGGGACTGCTTTGTAGAACTTTTCAAGTGTATCTTTTTTGCGAAGTTTTTTAGATGCGCTGGTTATAATTTTTTGTTCGAGACGTTTTTTGTCTCTGATCTCTGCGTATGCCGCATATTCTTCCGGCCGCACGCTCGCGTCCGTTTTGGATGTATATCGAAAATAGGTTCCTTTGTATGGCACAGTAGCAACTACGTCTTTGAACACATGATTAACACCTGCTCGACCCTCCAAGAATTTGATCTCTGGTTTTTCGTGGTTGTGGTTGTACTCTTCCTCTAGTTCAGAAAGTCCTTTTTGAATGAGCCCTTGTTTTTTGAGGTAGTGTCGCTCGAGATGTGTGGGGGATACCGCTTCGTATAAAACACTTTTGCCCTCCCTAATTTCACCCAACAATCCTCTATTTACCATTTCTGGCAACTCTTTATACAGGCCGGGCCTATGTAGGCCAGTTTTTCTTGATAGTTTTGATATACGAGCTGGGCCATTTTGCAAAAGCTCCAAATATATTGCCGCTTCGTTCTCTGACAGACCAATTGTCGTTAAAAGTTCTTGATATTCCATATTTATGTAAACATTTTTTACAACTTAATTATATTTAAAAATAGTATTAAAATCAACAATAACCAATATAAATTTACATATTTTGTAATACTTTGTGACAGATTTTTAAAACACAACTATACTGGCGTCAGGATCTTTAACAAAGGAGAAAATCATGACCTATACGGTGATCAGACAAGACTGGACAGAATACGAAGAAGGTTGGGGTCAACGCCCAGACGACCCTTCGCTTCACATAGATTTAGCTGCTCACAGAAAATTTATGGAAAATCGAGACAAGCGACTCAAAAAGCTGCGCGAGCAATACCCCAATATGGGAAACTCGAGCTTTGATGACACATGTGGGAGACCATATCCAATGGAAGTCTCAAAAGAGCTTTACGAAATAGTCAAAGCATCAAAAACTGGATTGTGGTTCACGATAAATCTACGCACCGAAGAAAACAGAAGAAGAAAGGGATTGTTATGAGTTCAGACAAGAAAACAGGGAATTATTGGGTAGAAGGCTACGATCGTTTCGAAGGAACTTACTACACATGCATTACATATGTCTCGAAAGCAGAAGCAGAAAAATATATCGCGGAGAAAGAGGCAAATCCAAATGGATGTCCAAATCTTTGCGACTTGTATTACCTCCGAAGTCATTAAATAGAAAGGAAAACAACATGGCCCTCTATAGACCAGGTCAAAATACAACACTCAATCAAGTGATCTTATTTGCCACGATGGTACATGGATCTCAGGTGAGAAAGGGCAACGAACACCTTCCATACATCGTTCATCCGTTGGATGTGATGCAGGAAGTTATCTACTACTCTGGTCTCTCTGTAGAGAAGCTAGCTCTTGCTGGTCCGGTCGCGGCACTACACGACACAGTCGAGGACACTGTCGCGACCATAGAACAGATAGAAGAGCAGTTCGGAAAAGAAATTGCCCAGGGTGTAGCCGCCCTCACTAAGAACGAAGAGCTTGATTGGGAAGAGCGCAAAGCCGACTCTCTCAAGCGGCTCAAAGCCTCTCCTAATTGGGTTAAATGTGTGAAACTTGCTGACCGAGTCTCTAATCTGAAAAACTTTCCCGCCATGTGGGACAGAAAGAAGATCGAAGAGTATTTGAAAGAAGCAGAAGACCTTGCCGAAGCGCTAGGAAGCGCGTCAGTAGGATTAAAGGCCAGACTGTTATCAAGAGTGTCTGAGGCCCGCATGATTCTCTCAATCAGAGGATAGTTCTTTATATAAATTTTGAACCGACCTTATGGGTCGGTTTTTTCATGCTATACTTTTTTACAGTTGAAAGGAGTTGAACCATGAAGGATTCAATTGCAAAAGCAAATGCCAAAAAGGCAGCGCGAACAGTTAGAATACTCCCTGATAAATTGCCGGTTTTGCCGGAAGGAGACCTCGTTGTGTGTTTGCACTCTACACAGTGGAAATATGACCGGTCAAGGCCGATCACAAAAGCAGACATTAAAGGTTATAAACCGAGCACTTGATGCTCGGTTTTTCAATTTAAAAGGCCGCCCGGATTGGCGGCCTTAATATCAGTCAAAGATTTTACGCTTTAATAATTTAGCTTTAGCTGTATGCAGAGGGTGGTGATAAATTTTTCCCTCATCAATCATAAACTCAATTATCGCGTGAGGCTTTAGTGCATATACACTATGAGCCTTTGTGGCTTCTGGGGATTCCCACGAGCCGTATTGAAATCTTAGAGGAACTTTAACACTTCTACCGATAGAAATGGTATGTGGCTTATCACTGTTTGTCTGCCATATTCCCATCCAGTTATGTAGGAAGAACTCAAGCACTATTCCTTCGTTTCTGTAAGAGAACTTGATTTCTCTTTCGGAAATGCGCTCCGCGACGATGCCGCTCATATTACGAGGCATTTGGTTTATTCCAACTATTAGACTTGTTGTTACAACAGCTACAACTTCGGTTTCAAGTGCTGAAAGCGTTGCGTTGTCTTTTTTCCCAAAAATCTTCATTTTTTACTCCGTATTTGAAGAATGGCGTATTAGCCAACTCAACCATTTGTTGAGTATATTAATTATACTTATATATTAAATTAATGTCAAGTATTAAGTTCACATTTGTTATAATCTTTTTATTAATCATCTAACTACATAGATATGGCAGGACACAGTAAGTGGGCGAACATTAAACACAAAAAAGCGATTGTAGATGCAAAACGAGGGAAGGTTTTTACTAAAATGTCGAAACTCATTACTATTGCGGTTAAGGAATCGAATGGAGACGTAAATTCAGCAAAAGTACAGGCTGCAGTTGATCTTGCAAAAAAAGCAAACGTCCCTAAAGATAATATTGAACGTGCAATTAAAAAGGCATCAGACAAAGACGCAGCAACCCTAGAAGAAGTGGTATATGAAGGATACGGACCAGGGGGCGTGGGACTCATGATTGTTGCGCTGACCGATAATCGAAACAGAACGGGCCAAGAAGTAAAACACGCGTTTTCAAAAAGTGGGTTTGCGCTTGGGGCGCAAGGATCAGTTTCGTGGGGCTTCTCAAGAAATGAAGAGATGGAGTTTGTTCCAAATGCTGGGACAGAAATTTCGATTAGTGATGAAGACGCAGAAAAGCTCGGCACACTTGTTGACGCTTTTAATGAACTAGATGATGTATCTGATGTATACGTAAATGTTCAGTAGAAACAGGGAGAAAAATAGAAGCTCCGCTTCTTTTTTTTGACCATGTTTTACTAATGTAGAAATGTGTTTTTAATAAAAAAATACATTTGCTGCCAAGGTAAATTTTTAGGCAATCCTTCTCTTGTTACAATACATTCAATGAATTACTTAACTATTCAAAATAACGTCTCTTTAACAGACCAAAATACGTTTGGGCTGCCGTGGCAGAGCCGCTTTTTTTGTGTAGTAGATACTGAGAAACAGGTCGCACTGGCGCTTGCCTTTGCTAAACAAAAGAAAACCCCTGCTCTTGTTTTGGGGGGAGGATCAAATTTGCTTCCGACAAAAAAGTATCAGGGGCTTGTTATCAAAAATGAAATCAAAGGAAAAGGTATTGTCAAAGAGACAAATAATTTTGTATGGGTTCGTGTAGGTGCCGGAGAAGACTGGCACCAGTTTGTTTTGTGGTCGATTCGCAACAACTATTTTGGATTGGAAAACATGTCGTTAATCCCTGGAACAGTAGGAGGTGCAGTAGTACAAAATATTGGCGCGTATGACGTAGATATCCAAAGATACATAACCAAAGTAGAAGCCTACAAATTAGAAACAGGAAAGAAGAAGGTTTTTGAGCGCGCAGACTGTCAGTTTGATTATAGAAATTCAATTTTCAAAAAATCTGACGAATGGATGGTTGTTGGTGTCACCATGAAATTACCAAAAACATTTAGACCGGTTTTAACATACAAACCACTAGCGCGCCTAAAGACAAAAAAAGGATTAACTGCCAAACAGGTCTCACAAGAGGTATGCAAAATCAGGAGATCAAAATTACCAGATTGGAAGAAGCTGGGAACTGCAGGATCTTTTTTTGGCAATCCACGAGCTGCACAGTCTGTGGTGGATCGACTAAAAAAATCTTATCCAGATATGCCAGTGTTTTATAACTATGGATCAAATAAGGCAACCATACCTGCAGGCTGGCTGATTCAGCATTCGAGATTATCGGAAAAAGACAGGCAAGAATTTTTATATCCAAAACATAGCCTGATTGTGGTGAACAATCACAAGGGGAGCAAGAAGCAGCCAAGGAATCATGCCTTGAGGACAAAAAATTTTGTCATGCGCGTTCAAAAACAGGTACAAAAAGACTTTGGAATCACTCTTAAACCAGAGGTCAGAATGTTTTAAATTAGCCCACTTTTACTAAAAAAATCAAGTTATCCACAGATTTGATTGAAAAAACGACGTAACTTAGCTATATTTAGCCATTTTACTATTTTGACAGCATGTCAAATTGCGCGTATATTTAATATATTAGCTCTTTGACTTAGACGTTATTTGAGCATTCTACATTAACAATATTTCAAGCCAAGGGAGGCATATTATGAAAAATTTGTTACTGAAAACCGTGCTTCTTTTGAGTTGCACATCAGCTTTTGTTTCCACGAGTGCTTTTGCTCAAACCCAGATGGCTTCTCTCGAGTTGGCTGATATTAAGCCAACCTACGATAATCCAGAAATGGCAAAGGGAGTCATTTTCGGTACTGACAATCGTATTGAAATTGAACAGCCATATTTTGCTGGGAAATTGAGTGCCATGAAAGGTAATGTTTGCGGGATCACTCTTGTAAATGTCTGGAAAGAGGACTGGACCAGAGGCATGTATGCGGTTACCGCAGCACACTGTCTTGTGAAGAATGAATTCAAAGAATACAGTTCTCAAAATAAGCCAGTTTATACTCGAACCAAATTTGTTACGGCAAAGGCAGAGTTTTATCAAAATGGAAACGATATTACTCTAACGCTTGATGAGAGCGACCTTGTGTATATGAATTACGCAGTTGGCCAGAAACAAGACTATGGTTATGACATTGCAATCTTTGATGTAACCTCCGTTTCCAATGGCCTTATGGCTATTGAGTGGGGTACCCCAGAATTTTATGAACCTATCCATCTGGTTGCTCATACTATTAAGTATAAGTATTCAGCAGGAGGCACTCGTTATTCTGAGAGTACGTTCACAGCCACAAGTTGTTTTGGGTATGATATGCCCGAAAAATCGGTCACGCAAGCAAAACACACGGTGTTAAATACAGATTGTGATCTGTCACAAGGAACATCTGGAGGCTCTGCTATTGTGCTGAGGAATAACCAGCCTGTTTTCATTGGTCCAGCTTCGCATTTTTTTGTTCAGGAAAAGAACTATGCCGAATTTAGGCCAGGGAATGACGGTGCGGTTGTTGCTTCGGTTATGTATACTGAGCTCAATTAGCACTCTAATGATAACGCCCACCAATAATAGTGGGCGTTTTTCTTTGTTATACTTTTTTTATGAAAGTAATCTCAATTGATCCAGGATACGAACGCCTAGGCATCGCAGTTATTTCAAAAGATTTTAAAGGTAAAGAAGAACTTATTTTTTCTGAGACATTTAAGACTTCTCCTGCTGATGAATTCACCGAAAGGTTATTACAATTAGGAAATCGTTTGGATCAACTCATTATCAAATACAACCCAGATGCTTTTGCGATCGAGAATCTTTTTATGTCGAATAACCAAAAAACGGCAATGAATGTGTCCGAAGCGCGAGGCGCACTTTTATATGTTGCAAAAAAACACAATCTAGAAATCGCAGAGTTTACGCCTTTGCAGATCAAGACAGCAGTTGCGGGTCACGGACGTGCAGACAAAAAGGCAGTAATTGATATGACACAAAAGCTTATCAAGATTCCAAAAGGGAAGCGTCATGATGATGAATATGATGCAATTGCTTGCGGATTGACGTTTTTTGCATATTACAAGAGGCCAGTCTAAGAGAGTGGATTTGTGGCAAACGTATTTTTCGCGTAAAATATTTTTATATTAGTTAAATATATATATTTAGATTATGGACAATCAAAATGATGATTCAATGATGGACATGGCATCAGATGCAGCAGAAGCAGTTGTTGATGCAGCAAATACAGACGTTGCAGACGTAGCGGCTGGAGCAGCAGATATGGCTGGCGACGCTGCTGACGCAGCTGGAGATATGGCAGCAGAAGGAGTAGAAATAGTAGCTGACGCAGCTGGAGATGCAATGGATGCTATGGGAGACGCTGCAGGGGCAGCAGCAGATATGGCTGGCGACGCAGCAGCTGGAGCAATGGACATGGCATCAGACGCAGCCGGGGCAGTTGTAGACGCAGCAAATACAGACGTTTCTGATCTTGCCGAAGGCGCAGTTGATGCGGTGGCAGGAGCAGCAGCAGGAGTTATGGGAGCTGTTGGTTCAATGCTTGGGATGGATGACAAAGAAGAGGAGCAAGACACTGAATAAGCCAAAAAACAAGTTTTCATAGACTTATTATTATGAGAAACTAAGAAAAAACACCGTACGGTGTTTTTTCTTTACAGCAACGTTAATATATAGTATTATTTCGCACATATTTTATGTCTTTCTTTCAGAAAATTTTTAAAATAAAAAAACGACAGACACCTTCGTATACAGACAGGTTTCTTAAACGTGGACCAAAGGTCTACAAGCAAAAAACATTAACTAAAAAAGACTCTTCCACAAAAAGGGGGGATCTTGATCTGAGACAGAAAACAAGCACTCAACCTCAAGTTCAATCAAAACCTACACCAATTACGCCACGGCCTATTCGGACTACTTCTCGACCAACAGTAAACCTTAAGCCGATTGGTGGTGGGGCAGTTTCACTCTTAAAGACGATAGCCACAGCAATCGCCGCACTTGTTATATTGGCATGGAACGCAGCAGTGACATTAATTGAACTATTGGCTGAAGGAGCAATTGATTTATTCTTTATACTAAGGCGCGCTCTTGGGTGGAGCCTTGCTTTTGCAGCGGCGCTACTAGGGGCTGTATTTGGCGGACTCTCTTTGCCAAAATTCAAATTGCCAGAGATTAGATTACCAGACGTTCGTGTTCCTAAAATTGACGTTGACAAGAAAGATAGGAGAACGATTCCTGAGGTTTCTTTACCAAGCTTTTTCAAAAAACGATTTTCTGATAACGAGCAAGGGAGGAGTACCATAGAGGAAGTATTCGAAACAGAAGAAATTGAAGAAATTTCAGTGGTTGGAATGGAATCTTCTGAAAGACGAGGAATCGGAGAGAGATTTAATATTCAGTGGAGTAACAAAAGATTTTTGGGGATGAAACTTCCACAGTGGTTAGCACGAGAGGTTGATTTAGGTCTTTTAACCACGGAAGTAAAACCTCTACAAAAAAACCATTTCCCTCCTGTTTTATTTACAGAGGTTAATACTCCTAATATTGGAATTCCAAAAACTACCTGGTTGCAAAATATTTACAAATGGTTGATGGGGCTCTTTGGAGGCATGTGGGGGCTGTTGCTAGCTGCGTTTACCGCGGCAACTTCTCTACTTTCTGGTTTGTTCTTCTGGCGCAAACAGCCTACAATGAAAGTATCTCAAACTGCTCTAGAGCAGGACGCAGAGGACGCTACTGTTCAGCGACCTGTCTCTCGACCAAAAAAGAAGAGAACTTGGTTTAGTATTATGAAAAAACTATTTATTCTTGGCTGTATTCTTGGATTCTTGGCCGTTGGGTCATTTCTCATTTGGGTATCAACACTCGAGGTTCCTGAGCTTGGCGACTTTGCTGCGCGAAACGTTTCTCAATCAACTAAAATTTTTGATAAAACAGGACAGGTTTTGTTGTATGACGTATTTCGTGAAGAGAGGAGAACGGTCGTGCCCTTAACCGAGATTTCTGAAAATATGCAAAAGGCAATTTTAGCCACCGAAGATGATGAATTCTATAATCACCACGGAGTACGGCCGACAGCACTAATTCGATCAATTCTTACAAAAATTAGGAATCCAAATCAACGACTTGCAGGAGGATCAACAATTACTCAGCAGGTAATCAAAAACTCTATTTTGACAAACGAACGAAGAATCGAGCGTAAAGTAAAAGAATGGATTCTTGCATGGAAACTAGAAAATCAATTACCAAAAGATAAAATTCTTGAAATTTACCTTAACGAAATTGCATTTGGAGGAAGCGTCTATGGGGTGGAACAAGCTGCTCTTTCATTTTTTGAAAAACATGCGTTTGAATTATCAATTGCAGAAGCTGCGTATCTCGCTGCTGTTCCAAAAGCGCCAACATTTTATTCTCCGTACGGAGCAAACAGAGACCGACTAGAGGGAAGAAAAGACTATATTCTTGGGCGGATGTTCTCTCTTGGGTATATCAGTCAAAAACAATATGACGATGCGAGAGCAGAAGAGGTTGAATTCAAGATTCGCGAAGACGAGGGAATTAAAGCACCACACTTTGTTTTCTACGTGATTGAACAACTAGAAGACCAATATGGAACCGAAGTGTTGGAAAAAGGAGGGCTACGAGTGATCACTACTCTAGATTGGGATCTACAAAAAAATCTCGAAAAAGTAACATCTGACTACGCAAAAGTTTTGCCACAGTTTAGGGCAGAAAATCTCGCTGCCGTAGCAATTGAAGTAGAGACGGGAAAAATTATTGGAATGGTTGGTTCTAAAGGGTATTTTGCTGAAGACATTGACGGTAAATTTAATGTTGCAACCGCGTTTAGACAACCAGGATCTACATTTAAACCTTTCGTGTATGCGCAAGCCTTCGAAGAGGGGTATACACCACAAACTGTTTTGTGGGATGTTAAGACAGAATTTTCTACTTCTTGTTTCCCAGACGGAACACCATTATTGCCGCAATACGCTGATCGATGTTATTCGCCGAAAAACTTTAGCAACAACACTGTGGGTCCAGTATCAATGCAGTCTGCATTAGCACGATCATTTAACATCCCTGCGGTGAAAACTTTGTACCTGACTGGAGTGAAAGATTCTATTAATATGGCAAAGAAATTGGGTGTTACTGGACTGAACAAATCACCAAGCTATTATGGTCTTAACCTAGTGCTCGGAGGTGGTGAAGTACGGCTGCTGGATATGACTTCGGCGTATTCAGTATTTGCAAACGAAGGAAAGAAAAACCGACCAGTAGCAATTGCACGAGTGATGGACAAAGATGGTCGAACGCTAGAACAATATGAAAAGAAAACGCAACAAGTCATGACAGCAAACGTTGCTCGAATGATTAATGAGATTCTTTCAAATGACGATTTAAAGAGACCCACATTTGGTTCTAGGTCGGTCTTGTATCACTCCAACGCCCAAGTTGCTGTGAAGACAGGAACAACTAACTCTTTTAAAGATACATGGACGGTAGGATACACTCCACAAGTTGCAGTTGGTGTTTGGGTTGGAAATAATGATAACCGGCCAATGGCAGAAAAACCATCCTCCACCGTTGCTGCTCCGTACTGGAGAAAAGCAATGGACGCTGCTCGAGCGCAATACAAATCAACTCGTTTTGCTGCTCCAACGTATCCTGACCCATCAACATTACCTCCTGTTTTACAAGGAGTTTGGAAGGGGAACCAAGGATTTTATATTGACACAGCTACAGGAGAGCCTGCTGGTCCAGATACGCCTGAAGAGCAAAAAGAACTGAGGTATCTCATTGATTACCGTTCAATTTTGCACTGGGTTAATAAAACCTCTCCGCGTTCGGGTGGATCTTCGCAATCAGACCCTCTCTACAGCCATTGGGAGTATTCAGTTGCTCGTTGGGCACAGGCTGCAGGCCTACAAACAGCTGAGTCTCAACAACACCAGTTGACGACGAGCACTTCAACGGAGGCTACATCAACCGAACCAGCAGCTCCAGAAGAGACTGTTACAGAACCAGTGGTTGATACATCAAAACAACCGCTAGACTTTGAATTTGTTTCGCCGGTAAATCGATCAGCGGTTGATGCTGATGAGCGTCAAACTATTGAAATTAAAGTAACATCGGGTTCAAAACGAGACATTGAACGTATTTTCTATTATGTAAATGGAACATATCTTGGTTCAGGTGGTTCTTCTCAAACAAAAACATCATTTATCCCAAGCAAAATCAAAACAATTCAAAATACTAATGTTGTAAGGGTTATTGTGAAGAAGAAAGACGACCAAAAAATCGAAAAAGAAATTCTCTTCCAAATTCAATAGAGAGCGCTGCGGAGTATTCCACTTTTTGGCTTACTTTTTTTGTGATACGATGATAAACATATGACAGATGAAGTACAATTCCGAGCAATGACGCCAGAAGAGCGTGCAGCTGCAGAGGCAAAGCTCGAAGAAGATGAAGCAAATGCAGGGATCTGCATCAGCTGTGGGAGCTAAGTATTTAGTAGTAAGAAAAAAGCGATGACCAAGGGTCATCGCTTTTGTTATTTGTTGTAATATATTTGCCTGAAATCATCCAACAATTTATCAAATGTATCTTGTGGTAGGGGGCCAAGCCTTGGAAATTCATGAGGGTAATTTCTGTTCCACGGCTTTCCACTAACCATGATTGATAAAGAAGGTCCGTCAAGTGGACGGACAGAATGCCATCCGTGAGGCTCAATCATTTCGTATGCCGAGTCCGCTGCTAATTCTAGTGTTGCTGCTGCAGGAGGACCCTCATCAGTTGTGCTATATCCTATTTCCATACGGTATTTGCCAGAAAGAATTCTCATTGCAGAAGGCCATGTGTGTGGGTGCAGTAAAGATTCTCCGGGTTTACACGGATGTATTCTATGCAAACTAATTCGGTAATCTCCCCATTGTCTCCAGAGACGCTCTACAATTGGAGGGTAATAGTCAATATAGAGACTATTCCAACCTGATTCGTCTCTGAGCATTTTCGGCAATGCTTTTTCCGCAGAGGCTAAAATTTCTAACATATTTTGGTCCTTTCATCTGAACAAATTATACTCAAGATCCTGCATTTGTAAATTAAACGAGAGTGTTTTGATATAATCCATCTCACTATGAACAGAATGATAATAATTGTGGGAGGTATTGTGATTTTTGTGGTCTTGATAATTGTATTAGCAGGCATGTACAAATTTAATTATCTTGCCAATCAGCCGGGTTACGATGTGGATGGGAACAAGACACCAATTACTGGAGTAGACACTTCTGCGTTGATCGGGATGACCATAGAACAAGGCCAAGAATTCGCAAAACAAAACGATACATTTTTTCGTGTAATAAAAAAAGATGGCCAACATTTGCCAGCAACTATGGATTATAGGCCTGGACGAATTAATGCAGAGACAGAGAACGGAGTAATCACAGGTTTCACAATTGAATAAAATAAAAACAAAAACGGCACATGCCGTTTTTGTTTTATGTCCTCCCGGTAGGGCTCGAACCTACGACCGTCAGCTTAAAAGGCTGCTGCTCTACCAGCTGAGCTACAGGAGGCTGGTATGGATTATAAAATTATTTATAACCCAGCTTTTGGGCAGTAACATACTGCACAAAAGCTGAATTACAGAAAATATGCCCGATATCATAGCATAGAATTTTGAAAAATAAAGGACATGCGCTAGGCTGTAAACATGAAAAAGATTCTTGTTTTACACAATATTAGATCAGCTCAAAATGTCGGAGCGATGTTTCGAACAGCCGACGCTATTGGTATAGATGAAATTATTTGCTCAGGCTACACTCCTCAGCCTCTTGATCGCTTTGGTAGAGTAGACAAGAAGGTGTCTAAAGCAGCCTTGGGTGCAGAACAGTCAGTCTCATGGAGACACGTTGCCGATCTTTCAAATGAAATTGCTGCCTTACAAAATACTGGTGTACAAGTGGCCGCAGTAGAACAATCAAGCACCTCCATTGACTACAAGAAATATAATCCTCAAAACGATGTTGCTCTTGTAATGGGTAATGAGGTAACAGGGGTCGAAAAAGAAATTTTAGAATTGGCTGATGTTGTTTTAGAGGTGCCGATGAGAGGACGCAAGGAATCATTGAATGTTGCGACTACAGCAGGAATAGTGTTATTTCGTATTTTTGATAGATAGTAAATGTTATTGTCGGTCTTCTACATCAACCCACCATGCAGGTTCACCAGCTTGGTTACGTAATTCTCCACGTTCTGGTCCACCAGTAAAAATCCATAAAACATAAATCAACATGAACCCGGCAAATAATTGAAGGAGTACTTTAATCATGAGCACATTATATCAAAATGATATACTTGGGTGTATCTATGAGAGATAAAGAGTCTTCAATTAAAAAACTACAAAAAAAGCTTTACGCAAAAAAAGATGTCTTGCGACACGAGGGGAGAAAGCACTTTACCAGAGTGCCTGACTCTACGGTAGCTGACGATTGGAAAGATGAAGAGGTTAAGACAAAAAAACAAGAAGAAGAAAAGAAGCCGAAAAAAAAGATGACAGTCTTTACTAAGATACTGATTGCGTCTGTTGGTTTTTTTCTTCTGTCGGTTCTTGCAGCATTTTATGTATTTTCTTCGGGACAAAACACTGTGCAACATGACAGAGTAGGGGTTTCCATTCTTGGTCCAAATACAATTGGGGGCGGGGAACCACTGCTTTTTGACGTAATAGTGACAAATGATAATCAGGTAGACATTAGACTCACCGATATTATTGTTACTTACCCAGAGGGATCGTTTGCCGCTGATGAAGACGGGGTCGGGCTATCAAAAGAAATTCGACCGATTGATAGTATCCAAGCGGGAACGCAAACACGAGAAAAATTTGGAGCAGTACTTTTTGGACAAGAAGGTGAAGCAAAAGACATTAAAATTACATACGAATATCGAGTCCCTGATTCAAACGCAATTTTGTATAAAGAACGTGTATACCAGGTAAAGCTCGAGTCATCTCCTCTGTCAATGAACATTACACACCCCAAAGAAACTCTTTCGGGAGAAAACATAGAGATGTCTATTGAGATCGTTTCAAATGCCAACAAACCAATAGAAAACCTCTTTTTACATGTAGAGTATCCGTTTGGGTTTGATTATCAAGAGGCAGATCCAGTTCCAGAACAAGACAGGACTGACTTATTTGGGTTAGGGACTCTTGCTGTAGGGGGATCAAAGACGGTTAAGATTATTGGGACCATAAATGGTCAAGATGACGAGCAAAGGGTATTCAGACATCGTATTGGGCTGTTTAATCCAACGACAAGCGAAATAGAAAATACACTGAGTACCGACCAGTCGGTGGTAGCGATTTCAAAACCACCAGTGACACTAACCTCGACCCTCAATAACAGAGATGCCCTTATCCATGTTATCGAACCTGGTTCAAACATCCGGATTAATAACATTTTGCAAAATAATTTGGCAACACAAATTTTTGATGCCGAAGTATCAGCAATACTCGCAGGAAATGTTTTTGATGAACAACGATTGAGAACTGATGGATATTACAATTCCAACACAAACAACCTGTTGTGGCAGAAAAGTGATGTAACAGGTCTTGGGACAATCGAATCAGGGGCATCCGTCGAGTTTTTCGCAGATGTTCTCTTACTCACGTCCGCACAAATGGCAGGGGCAGTAACTGACCCAACGATTGATGTGCAATACGTTGTGGGCGGACAAACCTTTGATTTTGAGAACAATCAGAAGTCGGTCTCAATCAAAAAAAATACTAAAATTAAAATCCCAACAGTTCTCACGCTTGAAAATAGAGTACTCCATTCCATTGGGCCATTTGAAAATAACGGACCACTAACGCCAACAGTAGGTGAAACTTCGGAATATACTATCAGTTGGAAGCTTAACAATACGACATCTGAGCTCAAAGATGCAATTATGACAACAACATTGCCCCCGTATGTTGAGTACGTCCAGGCACAACAAATCGAGAACGGAACATTCTCATATAATCAGCAAAACAGGCAAATTACCTGGAAACTACCAGAAATCGCAGCTGGCGCAGGGTATTCAACTGCAGCCCCTACGGTATCATTCCAGGTTCGTGTAACACCATCACTCTCTCAGGTTGATTCACCGCTTGATTTAACCCAAGATCGTTCTTTGCGAGGGTTTGATACTTTTTCAGAGACATTACGAATTATTAATGACACTGAAAAAGATACCACCCGACTATTGAGACTTGATCCGTCTTACAAAAGTGGAAACGGAAATGTTATTACAGGAGGATAGGCAACAAAGGCCGGGGCGTACGTCCCGGCCTTTGTTATAATTACGCATAATGAAACACGAAGATAAAAAAATGGACACTATTATTGCGTATGCAAAACGAAAAGGTTTTGTGTTCCCGTCATCAGAAATTTATGATGGTTTTGCAGGGGCATACGACTATGGACCACATGGAGTTGAACTAGCAAACGCCATCAAAAGACATTGGTGGAGAGATGTAGTTAATACGAAACATAACGTGTATGGCCTGGATGCTGCAATTGTGATGAATCCTAAAGTATGGGTAGCTTCTGGGCATGTTGGAGGATTTTCTGATCCACTTGCTGACTGCCGGACCTGTCAAAATAGAATCAGGGTTGATAAAGAGCTGGGTAAACTTGGCGTTGAGGCTGACGAAAAAATGTCAGAAGAAGAGATCAACACGCTTTTTGACAAACACCGAGCAGAAATCACTTGCTCAAGCTGTGGATCAAAAGATTTTACTGCAGCCCGCGCTATTAATTTACTTGTGAAATCAAACGTGGGAGACTTCTCAAATGACAACAGTAACCCTGTGTATTTACGAGGAGAGACATGCCAGGGGATTTACGTTAATTTTAAAAACGTTGTTGATTCTCTTCATCCAAAAATTCCTTTTGGTATTGCTCAGATTGGTAAAGCTTTCAGAAACGAAATTTCACCCAGACAATTTCTATTTAGGACACGAGAGTTCGAACAAATGGAAATGCAATTTTTTACCAAACCAGGTGATGACGATCAGGCGTATCAAGATTGGAAACAAGATCGATGGGACTCTTGGAAGTCTATAGGTATTAGTGAAAATAACATGAGATGGAATCAGCATGACAATTTAGTGTTCTATGCAGCTGACGCATGGGATATCGAATACAAATTTCCAGATTACGGATTTGATGAGGTCGAAGGTCTCCACATGAGAACAAATTATGATCTCACGCAGCATTCGGAACACTCAGGACAAGATCTCTCATTCAATGACAATGGAGACAAATTTATTCCTCATGTTGTAGAGACTTCAATTGGGGTTGGGCGTATGTTTCTTGCGGTTCTTTCTGAGGCATACGACGAAGAACAATTAGAAGGAGACGATTCAAGAGTGGTCCTAAGATTTAATCCAGATATTGCCCCAGTACAGGTCGCTGTGCTACCCCTAATGAAAAAAGATGGATTAAGCGAGGCAGCAAAAGAAATTTTTAAAGATCTAGCAGCTACATTCCGAACTACATATGATGAGTCTGGTTCAGTTGGAAAACGATACCGTCGTCAGGACGAAATTGGAACTCCATTTTGTATTACGTATGATTACGAATCAAAAGATGATGGAATGGTTACTGTCCGCGATCGAGACTCAATGGAACAAGAGCGAATAGCGATATCTGATCTTACAGAGTATCTACAAAAACAAATCAAATAAAAAACCGACCTAAAAGGTCGGTTTTGCTATATAACTACCCAATGACAACGAGGGTCGTTCCACGTCTCATTAATCATTTCTACTAATGATTGGGGAGTATCGACATCGGCGTACGTGCAAAATTCTCTAAACTTTTCAAAACGGCGGAATGTCATATTTACTCTGCCGCGAACAAGAGGAATGACTTTACCTGTTTTTTTATGAATGAGCTCGATTTTTTCATCCCATCCTGCAAATACGAATAGGTCCTGAGCAGTGCCGGCGGTAATTTGTGCATTATGGGCGTCAAAGACCGAATGCCAAAGAACATGCTGTTTTTTATTTACTACTTCAACAAAACCAAGTTCGTTCTTACCTTTTAGACATTGAGGTACTCTATGATGAAAATTTTCTTCTGCGAGTATTGAAATCAGGTTCTTAAGCTGGCTTCGAGACAATGGCTTTTTCAGCCATCTCTTGATTGCTTTACGCTTTTCTCGTTCTGTCAGTTTGGGTTTAATATGTTTAACTATCTTGAAAACAACCTCCATCTGCTTTGAACATCTATAATTTACTATTACATATCTTGATGTGTTTCTTTTTGTGTATATGTGTAATAAAAAATTGCATTACCCAGGCGCTTCTATATAATGGGGGTATGGCATCTTAAAAAATGCCATGTACTTTAACAAAACTTAAAACTTATGAAAAAAACATTAGCAATCGTTCTTATTGCTTTTGGATTTGGGTCACTTGCATATGCTCAAGATGTTGTTTCTACAACACCGAGCGATAGTGCAACTATCGATTACGAAAATGCACAACCTCGTGCAAATCTCGTGGACGATAATTACCGACCACAGCCGATCAAGGCAATCCGAGAAGTGAGAGCCGAAATTCTGGAAGACAGAAAAGAAGCACTTGCTGAGAAAGAAGCAATCAAAGAAGAACTTCGTGCTGAAGCAGAAGCCAAAAAAGCTGAGCTGAAAGAAGCATTCCAAGCTGCAACAACTACTGAAGCTCGACAAGCTATCAGAGAAGAAGCAGCAGCAGAAAAAGAAGTGTTGCGAGAGAAAGCACAAGACCTACGAGAAGAATGGCGAGAAAAAGTCAAAGTTTACTTCAAGGGTCGTGTGGTTGCAGCATTTGCACGTTTTGACGCTTTTGTAGCAAAAGCAGACAGCGTAGATGCACGAGTTGAAAACGCACTTGTTAAGCTGGAAGAAAAAGGCGTAGATACTTCTGAAGTACGAGAAAATCAAAAAGAAGCACGGGCGTATATCGTCTCTGTAAAGGAAACTTTGCGAGCGGCTCGAGCAGAACTTGAATCAGCGGTCGAAACCGGGTCAAAAGAAGAAATCCGTGAAGCATTCAATAAAACAAAAGAAGAACTGAAAGGTGCAAAGAATGAGCTTAAATCAGCATACGCTGAATTACGTGAAATTATTGCAGAACTGAAAGATCTCATTTCCGAACAAAATGAAGATGAAAATAGCGAGGACGTAGATGAAGTAGAAGCAACAGACACTTCTACAGAGTCAACACAATAAACATACAAGACATATGGAAGCAGAAAACAAAAACAACATGCAATTTGGACCAATCGTTGGGATTGGGATAATTATCATCGTGCTTGCTATTGCTGGTCTCTTCTTTTACAAGAATTTAATGAGCGGACCTATCGGAGGCGTTGACCCTGAACCAGTCCTTGTCATTAAAGAGCAGCCAGAACAAAAGGTTGAGGTTGATGAGCCAACAGAGGTTCTACAGCCACAAGCTGAGCTGGCCCAACTTGAACGTGAATTAGAAGAGGTTACAGTCGATATTGGAGAGGATGATTTATTTGGACTCGAACAACTCGACGCTGAGTTAATTGAATTCACTGAGTTAGACGAACTACTCAATTTTGAACTATAGATTTGTTCAAAACAGAAAGTACGTTAAAATATGAGCCATTATTTGGCTCATATTTTATTACTACTAAATTATTATGTCTGAGAAAAAAATTGATGTGAAAATGGAGAATAAAGAAGGATCTATTTTAGAGATCACTGGATCTTTGCCGTGGGAAGAACTTGTTTCATATAAAGAAAAAGCATTAACAAGAATTGCCGAACACGTAGAGATCGATGGGTTTAGAAAAGGAAACGCTCCTCTAGATCGTGTTGAACAAGAGTATGGCGCAATGCGTGTTCTATCAGAGGCAGCACAAGACGCATTGGGCGATATTTACCCGCGAATCGTTCTCGAGAATACTCTTCGAGTAATAGGTAGCCCAGATATTGCACTAACAAAACTGGCTGAGGGGAACCCATTAGAATACAAAATTACCACTGCTGTTTTCCCAGAGATCACACTGGGTGATTATAAAAAAATTGCTATAGACGCAAATGGAAAAACAGAAACAGTGAGTGTAGAAGACAAAGAAATAGAAGAGGCAATTGAACAAATTAGAAAAATGAACGCTTCAGTTGTTGACCCAGAACATGAACATACTGATGATTGTGATCACTCTGGAGACCTCCCTGAGCTAAATGATGACTTTGTAAAAACATTAGGGGCGTTCGAAAACGTGGCTGATTTTAAAGAAAAGTTAACTGAGAATATCAAGGCACAAAAACAACAAGAGGTTCAAGCAAAGTCTCGTGAAGCAATGATGGAGCAGATGATCGAAAAATCTAGTTTTGATGTACCTGAGATCCTAGTTCTTTCAGAGTTGGATAAGATGATTGCTCAAATGAAAGATGATGTGATGCGCATGGGTCTTGAGTTTGATAAGTATCTTGAACATATGGGCAAGAGCGAAGAAGAACTAAAGGAAGAATGGAAAGACCAAGCAAAAAAGCGAGCACAATCAGAACTGATTCTTAAGGAGATTGCTTCGAAAGAAGAGATTAAACCAGATGAAGAAAAAGTCTCTCAGCAGCTAGAGATGATGAAGGAGCAATATGGAAATGAGGTACCTGAAGCAAATATGCGATTGTACCTAGAAAGTATCTTCTTGAATGAAGCGGTGCTCGGTTGGCTTGAAGAGCAAAAATAATAAAAGAGCCTATCTGGGCTCTTTTTTAATTGGCTTCATTGCACTTCCGGTCTTTGGGAGTGGCGGGTAGGGTTTTCCTGTGTAAGGAGGCTTATAACCCCTTCGATACAATTTTTTATCTATCGTGGGAGAGTATTGCATATTTAGCTCCTTTTTGACACTGGCACCATAATAGCACACGTGGATAACGTTGTTTTACTTATTTTTTGTACATATTATTATAAATAATAAGATTATTAGGTAATCAAGATAATCTATGGCTGATATTCAAGCACTATGCATGAGTTGTAGGGAAGAAGTGGACGGAAAGTCAAAACCTACGATGCAGACTATGCAAAACCCACAAGTAGGACGAATGAAAGATAAAGAAGGTAACGAAACTAATCGTTACTCTGCTCAAGGTACTTGCGGGACATGTAATGGAAAGATGTTCAAATTCCTTTCAAAGGATGTTGCAGAATCAATGATGTAATCCTTCGGGACTTACATGATTACAATAATAATCATACAGACATACAAAATGCTCCCTCAGGAGTTTTTTGTTTTGACATAATTAAATTTGAATGTATAATATTCTCTAATTGTTTGTATAAGTATTATTCACGCATTATCCACACGACCTAGTTGTACATGAGATAATAAGTGTGTATAATACACTTACTAACACAATATCCGCGAGTGAAGTCCCCAGGTGCATAGGGAGCCGTCACTCTTGGGTATTCTCAATACACAAGAGTGATCTTTGAAATGAGATGTACATTCATAATTTAAACGATTTATTTGAGATACTGTAAACTTTATGGTATAAAACCTCACGTAAAGAATTATTCTTTTTGTACATTGAAATAAAAGTAAACAAATAGTTATTGGAGATTCTCATGAATCAAACACAGTCAAAATTAGCAAATTACGACCTTTTAGGTCTAATTGGCGAGACTGCGGACTATCGTGTATATGCTGCATATTGTAAAAGTGATAGGCGGGAATATTTTCTCAAAATCGCTTCGACAACTGCACATAATGGCATGTTAGAACGTGAAGCATTTGTATTGCGTGATCTCCGTTCAGAAATGGAGGAAATTAACAGGCGATACAAAAGATCATCTGGATCAAAGAAAGGTTTGGGCTATAAACGGTGTTTTCCTGAATTGATAGATACATTTATATCTAGCGAGCAAGGAAACAGACGAGTGAATATCATTGCAATTTACGGGGCAGAATCTATCAAGGATCTGGTTCCAATTGAACAATGGCGTACTCGTGAGCATAAACGTATTGATCCCAAATCAAGTGCGTGGATGATGGGAAGACTCCTCAAGATCTTAACGTTCACCAACATCAACGGTGTTGTGAACGAGAAAATCAATGGAGGAAATATTCTCGTGAATCCCTTTGAACATCATGTTGCACTATTTGATTGGACCCAGGCCCGTTATGTAAACGGAACTGTGCCCAAAAAAATTATTAAACATGAAATAATGCAGGCAGCGCAACAAGTCGTCCTCGCTCTTGGGGGAGATCTACAAACAGGAGCGCTACCGCAGAGCGATCAACTCGTCGATAATCGATATGCTGATTTCTTGAAACAATTAATGGATGGAAAAATTTCAAATTCGGATCATGCTGGAGAGAAATTTTACCTTCTCTTAGAAGACATCTGGGAGAAAGAATTTCATCCGTTTACCACACATAACATCTGACCCCATACAAGGAGAATAGAAATGGGAAAACATACGTTTACACGTACGGCATATGCCGCAACAATGAGCACTGCAAAAAAAGCAGGCTCAGCAACACACAGAGGTGAAGAACGAATACGTCGTGGCCAAGGCCTTGACCCTCTTGTTGATCCGGCCGGCAACGGTCTGATTCGCCGCTCAATGGCGAGAAAAGATCAGCGCGAGGATGGCTTGTGGGAGATGACAGTGGGCACACCCATGCTCGTCGAAACACTCTTGGATACTACAGGTTCGATGGGAAGCAATGTTCGCATAGCTCTTGATCGACTGCCGCATCTCTATGACCTACTTAAAGAAAGTGACCGAGCAGTCTTGGATCGATACGATCTACAGATGATCACCTCAATTTTTGGTGATGTGCGCGACGAGTATATTCTGAACCGATCACATGCTGAAATGGGAGACAAAATCGCCGAACAAATGACGATGATGTACCCAGAAGGAGGCGGAGCCGGCAATGGGAAAGAAGACCCACAATATGGCATATTTGCAGCCGCATACTTAACTGCTGCTGAAACAAATGCCTACGGGCTTAAGACTTATCATTTTACTATTTCTGATGAGCCTATTTACGAAGAATATGACACCAATACACTCATTCGTGTATTTGGTGACACAGTCTTTGAAAAGGTTACAGAAAACGGTCACCCAATTTCTCGTGATGAATTACCCGACGTACAACAAGTGATTAATGATTTGCTCACACGAGCAAACGCATTCTTCTTGCAAGTTGATAATCGGACACCCGTCACAGAACAGTGGTCTCGTTTATACGGTAATGAGAGAGTTATTGCTTTGCCTGATGTAAGGCTACTTCCTCAGGTACAAGCTGCGGTAATCGGCTTAACCGAAAGCGTTTTGGATCTTGAGACGCTACAGGATTTCCTTGTAGCCAACAAAGTTTCAAAAACAGCAGCAAAGCAAATCGCTCGATCTGTTTCTGGTATTCCAATTGGAGCACAGGCCGCTTTACCCGCTTTTGACAAAATCCTCAATGCAGGAGCTTTGTTTAAAAACAAGCGTGATATCAAACCTGTTGGTCATCGTGATGATCCAGGTATGGCTATCGACGCAAAGCAGCCTGCCGAGTCTGGCGCCTGGTTATAACCAAATAGGAGGTGACCATGAAAAAACTATACATGGTTACTGATCTTGGTCCTGGTGATGGAGGCAAAGGTGGGGTAGTTCACAAACTATCTCATATGTCTGGTGCCCACACTATCGTAAAGGTAGGGGGGGCACAAGGCAGCCACGGTGTTCGTACATCCGCTGGTGATGCATTTGCATTTAGTCAGTTTGGCTGTGGAACATTCGAAGGTGTTCGTACTCATATTTCGCCACGGTTTCTTATGGATCCCGAAGGGATCTATAGTGAGGGCATGGCACTACGTTATGAGTCGGGAGTAGATAATCCGTGGGCGTTGTTGTCTATTGATGAATCTACTCTTTGTAAAACTCCATTCGATGGAATTGTCTCGAGGATAAAGGAGCTCGCGCTCCGTGATAACCCTCGAGGCACTATCGGAACAGGAGTCGGACAAGCCTATCGTAGAAACCAGTTGCGTCCCGATCTTTCTGTTTTTGCGTGTGATTTATATTCACCAGATCTCAGAGACAAACTCGAGATCATTCGTGAATACACAATAGACCTTCTGAACCCATTCGTTGAGGGAGACTTTTTCCCAGACGACCAGCAGCAGCTCAGCAGAGATTTGTCTTTGTTGAATGATCCTGGCCTCATCGATCATGTTATTAATCGATGGAGATTTGTGGCAAAAGAATGTCAAATTGTTGATACGGATTATTTCGCAAATGATTTGTTAGCTAAAGACGGGATTGTGGTGGTTGAGAGTTCGCACGGCATCCTTACAGATTGTTATACCGGATTCCACCCTCATACCAGTGCAATTCGCACATTGCCTCATTTCACTAAGGCGATGTTCGAGCAGGCCCGGTATGACGGAGAAATAGTAAGCATCGGTGTTCATCGTGCTTATCAAATTCGTCATGGCGCAGGTCCAATGCCAACCCACGATCCACAGATGGGGGAACGATTGCTGCCTGGCAGCAACAAGGACTCTAATCGGTGGCAGGGTGACGTTCGTGTGGGGCCTCTTGATCTTGTTGCTATGCGTTATGCATTAGCAGCGAGCGGAGAAGGTGCATACGATGGTCTTGCAATTACCTGGTTTGACCAAGTTCAGAAAAATGGACAATGGCAGTATGCAAACAAGTACGAGGGACCTCTTGATAATCAGTATTTTACTGAGTCAGGAGATATTCGTCTGCGTGTTGGTGATGATCGGGCACAACTTGATCATCTTGCTGCCTTAACTAAAAAACTGCAGGCCGTTAGGCCTACGGTAGAAACGGTTCCGCTCAATAGCGGTGCTACTCTGGACCAGCAGTTTGATTTGGTTGCAGAGACTCTTGGTGAACACCTTGGTGTTCCCGTGCGCATGATGTCGTTTGGCCCAACCGAACAAGACAAAATGTGTAAATAACTTTAACTTTACAGAAGAAAGGAGAACCGTCATGGAAGACGCTCTCAAGAAAAAACTAACCGGAAAAGACGTTGGCATGACAAAGGATCAAGTTAAAAAACTTGAAACTGAAGCCGGCGTTCAAACCGAAGCAGACCTGGCAATGCTTTCTGATACTGAAATTAAACAGTACTCAGGCTGTACTCCAGTCGTTGCAAAAAAGGCACAAGCATCGGTACAACCTAAAGAGCCCGCAGCTGATCCCAAGGCCGAACTTGACGATGGGGCTGCACCAAGCTCTGCTCACGTTAATGGTTTTGCCCAACAGTTGGGGATTGATCCGATGATGGCCATGATGTTCTTTAACGGAACTCTTGGGGATGATATGGATCTCTCATCAATGATGCCGATTTCAATGGTTGTTGAAGGTTACAATCCAAAAGTCCGGAACATGTTTTTAATGGCTATGGGTCATTTTGAACGACGATTCGGAGTACCAATTGTTGTAATTGACAGCAACGGGGGTATTAATAAGGCTCTAACTGCCGAATATATTCAATCGTTGGAAGAAGGCCATGACCCAATGGAAAGCGCAATCTATCTTGACGGAGACGGCGAGCCGTATGAGCTCATTCGTGTCGGCGTTGATGCACAAAGTGTATACGATGCTGATCCACTCAAGCCAGAAAAAGCCTTGCCTAAAAATGATATAGGCACAGGCCGAATTAAATGGAAAGGTGTCCCGCTTGAGGTACGACAAGTTGCATACTATGCCGTTACCCAGACTAAAGAGCTTGATCCATCAAATGATGCTCATCTCACTTGGTTGCGTGATAATGTAACAAAAGACTCTAAGCGTCTTATGTTCCATGGACAAGCGCCAAAAGCGATTGCAGCCTACAATGATGCAGCTCGCACCGGTTCTCTGCCAACACTTCGTGTCATGCTTTCTCGTGGCCCACGCCGCAAAGAAATCATGCCTAGACGTCGAAGAAGGCCAGCTGGTTTAGCCGCTGATCTTTAAACATACAACCAGACAAGGCAACTTGTCTGGTTTTTCTTTGAAATAAAAACACTCCGCTGCTGGAGTATTTTAAACATTTGGCAAAAAGACACGCTTGAGGAAAATTTCCGATGCTAGGCGTCTATATTGTGGATCATAAAATGCAGCATGACCATCAATGGCGTCTCCATGTTTAGTGTCCATCGGGCTTTTGATTGGGTAGTATCGTTCAAAACCTTTGTGGAGCAGTCTATATTGAACAGCGTCTCGCTCTATTTCCTCGAGCCATCGATCCTTGGTTGGTTTTCCATCAAGTTCTGCCTCAGGCGACTGTAGATAGTTAGGAAGAAGGTCATGGTAAAGAGTTTTGATGCTTTCACGGTCACCTTTCCATGCAGAACCAAGTAAGACATGCGCCCAGCTGCTGCTGCCGTCTGAGATCGTTGGATTTTCCCAGTCGTGAACTGATAGTCCGTTCTCGTTTTGATCTAACCAGAATTGTACAGCTTTTCCATCAATTTTTTCATGAGAGAAGACATTTTTTAAAGATTCTTCTAGTCGCTCTTTTTCTTCTCTTGGTGTACCTGGTTTGATAAAAACAGCTACGTCAGCGTCAGCTTCTGAGCGACCGTACCCTTTTAGTTGGGATCCAAATACTAATGTTGCAGGGTAGACGTGCTGCCCGAGATACGGATCGTTTTTGATTTGTTCCGACATAGATTCTACTTCTGCCAAGAAAGGGGCAATTGATTCTAGGTTTTTCGAAAAGTCACCATTGAGATTTGGAACGTTAATCCCTGCTTGGTCCAGGACTTGTTTGCTAACAATTCCTTGGCTATGTAAATGAGAATACAATTTTGACAATGCGTCGTATGTTTCTGCAGTTTTTGATAGTTCTGTTGCAGAGGTGACCCAGTCTTTGTTTTGTTCAAATAGATCTGGATTATCTGATGTCGCGATAGTAAGTGCTTCGACACATGCGACCAGTGAATCAACATCAAGAGAAGCTGCATCAGGCAATGAAGAGCCATTGAGGAGGTTTTGGCTAACAGTTGACGCAGCCTCTAGAATCGCTTTTTCAAAAGCTTGTTTTTTCAGCCACGCGTCACGTGCCACGGTTGTTCCCGCATCCTCTCTCTGGTCAATCTCATGAATCTTTGTAGAAAGAATTTCTAACAGTTCTATTGTTTTTACTGGATCCATGGATTCATTGCTGTCTGTTTCAAATGTTTGCGCCGTAAGCTCGTGATACGAACCATTAAGGTGTATGTCGCGGGAGTCTCGCAACAGATCGATTTCTGCTTCAGAAATATTTCCCATATCCAACATTACTTTAAATGAATCGATGATTCCTTGTTTTACCAAAATATCATCACTCTTTTCTGCGTACTGCACGGCTTCCTGGAAACTCATGTGTCCGTGTTCTACCAGCCCTGGAATCAAATGAGTAGCTTTGACTACTCGTGGATGGTCCTCTGTACGCAATTCAGGTTCCAAAATATTTCCATCAACAAAATTTGCCCGAACGTCATACGCTGTTAGTTGTGATTCCCATGCACGCCTGTAACTCTCAGAGAATGATTGTGCCGCTTTGGCTACAAGTGGGCTTTCGACATTGGAATCCTTTGAGGGAATTAATTCAAACGGCATATAAAGAGCGAGTCGACCATAGCCTGGTTCTTTGTCCATATACTGAGCAATACGAGTGAATGTTTCAGCAAGAGCTATTTCACTTATCTCACCATCAGCAAAGGAATCCATAACGTTTTTGCCAACTGGGACCGCCTGGACCAGCTGCTTATACGACTCTATGGCTGCGCTTTGTTCCTGAACTTGTTTGAGAAACTCAGGGTTTTGAGAAATAGAAGTAGGCCAAATTTCAGCAGCTAGTTTTGGGTTAGTGAGAGACTCAATTGCTGGTTTTTCGAATGCTTCGATAGGAGGCTGCTCTTTGTTTTTAATAGACTCGATCATATATGTATTATATGACACAGTCTGTCAACAAGCAAAAACAAAAGCCTCCAGGAGGCTTTTGTTTTATGTGCGGAGTAGTCGAGGAAGTATGGAACTTATTTATACAGACTCCACTGACAAATAAATATGATTGGAAAAGTATTATAAAAACCACATCAGATAAACCATATTTCTACTAGCAAGTTATAAGAAAAAACTACCCTCGGGGGGTAGGTGTGGTGATAGGTGCTATTAACTATTAATGGGGTTAGCTCCTTTAAAATTTTTTGCTTGTCCTAAACTTTTATAATAAACTTTGATTTATACCCCCTAGGGGTATATACTATTTACATGAAAAAGAATCAGAAATCATGCATCACTCGACTTAAAAAGATTGAGGGACAAGTACGAGGATTACAAAAAATGATTGAAGAAGATGCATATTGTGTAGATATTATTACGCAAACAAGTGCCGTTCGAAGTGCTCTTAAATCACTCGAGAACGTAATGCTTGAAAGCCACCTGCAGTCTTGTGTTATTGGGCAGGTAAAAAGCGGACAAGAAGATAAGGCGGTATCAGAGATATTAAAAGTATATAAACTAAAGCGATAGTATGTTTTGGCAAACGTATAACAACAAACGTGTCTTCATGTTTCCACAGTGGATTACCCGACTCCCTTTTTGCAAAAATCTTTCAGGCATGTGGTACGGGGGTATAGTCTCAATTAGACGTGATTTATATGACAAATACAAACAAGACGGAGACGTAGAGATAGAGGGGTTGATTATTCATGAACAGGAACATCTTGAACGGGCATCAAAAATGGGACACCTAAAATACACATGGAAGTACCAAACCAATAGCAAATTCAGATACGAGGAAGAGCTTGCTTGCCATGCCCCGCAGTTTAAGCTTTATCGAGAAAAACAATATCCTTTTGATTTAGATAACCGTGCCAAAATACTATCAGGCTCACTATATCGTAACCCTGTTCCCTATGAACAAGCTTACAAAGATTTATTAGACCTATGGAATAAATATGATTAAAGAAAAATACACAATTAAAGATTTTCTCCCGCTCATTTCTCTTTTTGTCCTAATTACTGCTGCTTCTGTTGTTTGGGTGATGTTGAGTGAAGGAGATTTCATGAGATGGATGGAACTGTTCATGGGGCTATTCTTTATCGTCTTTGGACTATTTAAAGTACTTAACCTCAAGGGATTCAAAGATGCATATCGCATGTATGATGTTATAGCAACGAAATATCCGTCCTATGGATATGCCTATCCATTCCTTGAATTAGGGTTGGGGGCTCTCTATCTGTTGGCTCTCTATCCATTTGCAACAAACCTAGTAACACTAGCTCTTATGTCCGTATCAGCTTGGGGTGTGTATCTCAAGCTACGTAAGAAGGAAAAAATAATGTGTGCTTGTTTAGGAGTGGTGTTCAAGGTGCCCATGACATGGGTTACGTTGGTAGAAGACTTGCTCATGGCAGGAATGGCACTGGTGATGTTACTAATAATGTTTTAAGAAATATGAATACAAAATTAATCGCAGGAAGTATAGTTGTCGTGGCACTCCTTATCGGTGGAGCGTTTCTTTTTAGCCAGGGTGGTTCACAAGTACCAGAAACATTTCAATATGTAGAAGGTGTACCTTGTCACTCTATGGGAGACTACTGGATGGGTGATTGTCAGTTTGACCGTAATGGTAATCCTACTAACCTATAATTATGAAAAAGAGTCTGAAAGAAAAACTAGGTGTTGCGGGTGTTGTGGTTGGTGCGGTACTCATGTTTACTCACATGATTCATTTACCTTTGATACTCTTGGGTACTTTTGGTTTTGGTGGTTCTTCTATGTCTAACTCAATTTGGATTCAAGCTATTGGTGCCCTACTAACTGCAATTAGTATTTTTTTGTTGGTGAAAGATAAGAGTCTTAAAGCCAAAATCGTTGGAACACTCATGGTGCTGATTGGATTCATATTCGTTTTCCTGTCTACGCCAAATGTAAAAACCGCAGGTCCAAATCATGACCTTTCAGTAAGCATGGCAGATTTTCCATGTCACCAAATGGGAGGAGTGTGGATGGGTACTTGTCTATACGATGAAAACGGAGATGTGGTATTTGATGACAGCGGCAATCCCCTTAATGTAAGTGGAAATACATTAGAAGAGTTTACAGGAGAAACATTTAGTAACGATGTAACCGGACTACCAGAAGTAAAGCCAACGGAAGTAGTTTTTCTAAACGATGGTGACACATATAACCTATCTGCAGGATATGTAAAACAAACTATTGATGGTGTCGATATGAGGAGGCTGGCATACAACGGCATGATTCCAGGACCAACCATCAAAGCGGAGAAAGGCAGTAAAGCAACAGTTGTATTTACTAATAGTTTGGATATCCCAACAACAGTCCATGCACATGGACTACGTGGTGAGTCGCAATATGATGGTGTGCCAAAAGATATGGGCGGTGAGCAAAGTCCTGTACAACCAGGAGAATCGTTTACCTATCAATGGGAGTTTCCTGATACAGGACTGTTTTGGTACCACCCACATATGCGAACTGACTACACTACTGATGCAGGCCTACAGGGTAACTTTTGGGTGACCGAAGAAGGATATTGGAATGATGTGAACCGAGAAGAGTTACTGGTGCTTGATGACGTAACCCCACATGAACCATTCTTTATTGAAAAAGCAGTTAAAACACTCATGGGACGTTTTGGAACTATTATTTTAGTTAATAACGAAGAAAACTATCAGTTGGAGGTAGCTCAAGGTGAGACCATCCGATTCTTTATGACCAACACAGCTAATGTACGTCCTTTTGATGTATCTATTCAAGACACTGCTCTCAAACTAGTCGGTTCTGATATTGGACGGGTAGAGCAAGAACAGTTAGTAGATGGCATCATTATCTCGCCATCAGAGAGATACATATTCGAAACTACGTTTGAAGACGTAGGTACGTTCAAAATCATGTCTCGTGACCGAACACTAGGATTTGTTACCGTCATACTTTCGCAAAAGAGTCCATCAGAGTCTGCTTTGAGAAACAGTACGGAAGATTTTGTTGTTATTAAAGACAATTTAGATGCATTACTTTCAAAACCTGCTGATAAAAAACTTACTATTGATATCGATATGCCTGGGATGCGAATGATGGATGGGATGATGAGTCACGGTGCTGACCATGCACCCCATGGTGATGAGGGAATAGAATGGGAAGATGAAATGGAGATGATGAACCAAATGACTGACAGTGATAACGTAACTTGGATTCTCCGTGATGAAGAGACTGGAAAAGAAAATCAAGATATCTTCTGGTCATTAGAAAAAGACTCTTTAACTAAAATTGAAATCTACAACGACCCAAATTCTATGCACCCTATGCAACACCCAATTCATTTTCATGGACAAAAGATGGTTGTAATTAGTCGAAATGGAGAACCAGTTGAATCACTGCAGTGGGAAGACACTGTATTCTTGCGAACCGGTGAAAAGATTGAAGTAATTCTGCAAGCCACGAACGAAGGAGAGTGGCTCGCACATTGTCATATCAACGAGCATGCAGAGGCAGGAATGAAATTTAACTTCGAGATAATAGAATGAGCTTGCTTAGGTTTGTATTTATCCAACTTTATGACATGAGATTAACAAGATGATTAGTTACTTGTGCTAAGTAAAAACAAGTTTTTAGTATAATAACTATCGTGAGAAATCAACGTACAACAGAAGAAGAAATGATTATTCAAAGGATAAAAGAGCCTTTAAATATGATGGGCTTTTCGAGCTTTAAAATAGACGAGTCTGTTGTAGACAGACCAGATATTGTATTTGAATCCAGCGGAAAGAGGATTGGAGTAGAGATTAGCCGTTTGGATTATGAGGCATACTGTAAATTCATTAATCATCAGGTCGAACCACCATATTTAAAAACATCAGAAATTACCATTAACTTAGAAAAATTATTGGGTAATGTGCTGGGCAAAAAGAATAAAGACCACAAGAACTTTATTAAAGAAAGAAATTTAGATGAATGTTGGCTTGTGTTACATAACGACGTCTTTGAATTTAAAGACACAAAGGAGCAAGGAGTACTGTCTAAAGATTGGTTTGAAAAATATTCTCATCTTATCCTGCAAGAGAAAGGTTGTTTGTTTGAACGCGTTTTGTTTAACTTAGAGCATCCAGGTGGCTGGTCATATTTATTTAATAAGAGTGAGCGGAAAAAACAAGAGGAATTTAATTACAAGTGGCCAGTAATGACGTGCCACCAGGGCGTGATAAATGTTACTGAGCCAAAGTCATACAAAATAGATATTCGGAAACCGAATGAAAAGAAGAGGTTTTACTAGATTGCTAGTACGTTTGTGCTACTATTTTGTATACAGCTCCTCATACTACTGAGCACCGCCTAACCCCTCATTTGAGGATATGGCGGATAAGACCAAAAGAAGTAAAAAACCCATCGTAAGGGTTTGCTTCTTTTGGCCATGTCGGGAAACTGGCATGGAGGCTTAGGCCTCGCCTTGCGGTGGGCTTTTTGTATGAAAAATCCATTGCGTTAATAAATAATAACTATGGAAATCTATATTTTTATAATCATTGTGTCGAGTCTCGCTGGACTATTTGCTTATAAAGTAACCAAGAGGACTAATCTTGAGCCTGGAATACTTTCTTTCTTAAAAGTTGTCGCTGTTTGTGCTTTTGTAGGGGTTTTGGTGATGCAAGACCCCGAGCAGTATGAGAGATTTTTTACAACTTTTCTGGTTTTGCTACTGCCTGCTTTGATTGCTTTGTTTGAAAGAAAAGCATAGCTTGTTCAGATGGGGTAAAATTTAAGAATGATTAGAAAACAAGTCGAGTCTGTTTTAATGAATCCGGTCGAGCCAGAATTATTTGCGGAGTCTCTTTTAGAAAGTGCCTCACAAAAAGCAGAATACAATAAGGTTTGGGTTTGGTCTCATATAATCTTAAGAGAAGATTTTACAGATTTTATTAAAGATTTGTTTGGTTTAGCCAAGAATACAGAAACCGACTATCCTACATTAAAGAAGGTAATTACAACGTATCAGGAAAGATATGCTGATAGTGAGTTCTATAAACTTTTAAGCGTTCACAAAAAGGAGTTATTTGATGATATCTTTTTGGCAATCATCGCAGGCCATGCAAGGATATGGCACGAGATTAAAACCCTATGTTTTGTGCCTATTGCATACCACGAAGGAATACATATGACCCACAACTCCGAAACGGAAGAAACTATTCTCACCATAAAAGATTTCGTAACACCCACAGAATTGAGAGAGTTTATATTTGAGACCTGGGACCTAGCAATGGGGAATGCCAGAGGAGGCATCAACACTCCAAGAAAGATTTTAAGAAAGAAAACTAGTAAAAATCATTTAAGGAACCTTCAAATTTATAATAAGTACAGTGATTTTCGTGAAGAAGGTTTTAATGTGACGGAATCTGAAGCTAAGACATCAACATGGGTCGAGAAGAATTTTCCAATCAAAGATAACGAGTTTGCGTTAGACACCGTTCGGAAGATTGTTAAAGAAATAGAAAAAAGAAAAAAGCTTATCAACTAGGCACACATAAGAGTACGCTTATACATCACAGCCCCAAGGCGGGAATTTTGAGAGAATATAGGTATGAAGATAAATTCATGCCAACTAGAAGAATACAGAGAGATACATGAGTCCGTTTATGGATATGGTATTTCTATCGCACAAGCTTCCAGGGAGGCATCTAGTTTGGTGAATTTAGTTCAGCTTGTATTACTACAAGCAACCACAATTGAATAGGAACCTTCTATCTTGGGGCATATAAAAGAAGTAAAACTTGCTCCACACTAAATAAGCTCAGGGGTACAGGTATTTATGCAAGAACGCTGGGAAAACGAGTTTGATAGACACTCTCGCCCAGCCTCTAGATAAGTATCGGTGCTCGGGGACTACCTGGACTATCTAGACAGTTACTTGAATGTAGCAAACAGGAACTAGAGTAGTAGCAAGGTAGTAGACACTATTCATGCATAACATATAGACAACTTCCTCTATCTATCAGGAAAAGTGTCTATCCTATTATCAAATAATCCATTATCAATATGAAATCAATTAGGAATAACTTTTATAAAGAGTTAAAAGGGAATCCAAATTTAGGCGAGTATCCAGCCTTAGCTAAAACAGTTCGTGGGAAGAATTACTCGCGGAGAACATTAAGTAAGAATATATATTTGCTTGATGATAAAGATATTGACGCCAGCATGAAGAAGTCATTGGTTGACCATCTGTACGAGCAAACTCAAAAACTACCCGAGGAGTGCAAAAATGAGTGTGAAATTGTCTCAGATAATGCGAAAAGTAAATATTTGAGTGTGAGTGCATGGTGTGGTGAATCCGTGTGTTAAAATCAAAATGCCAGAACAAAGATGCAAGTCCAATTTTTATATTGGACGTAAAAACGGGATAGTTATCCGTCTTTGTTCTGGCGAACTTTGGACTTTGGTAGCTATCCCTTTTTTGCATCTAAGTATTATTAATAAAAAAATATATGAACGAACAGAATATAAAATATTTCATCTATGCACGTAAGTCTCAAGAATCAGACGAGAGACAAGTGCAATCCATAGATGACCAAATACACATCGCAGAAAAGATTGCTCGTCAGTACGGGCTTGAAGTTGTTGATGTATTCAGAGAATCTAAGTCAGCAAAGAAACCATATAACCGTCCTGTGTTTTCTGAGATGTTACAAAGAATTAAAGCGGGAGAAGCAACAGGTATTATTACCTGGAAATTGGACAGGCTTGGACGTAATCAGCTTGAGAGCGGTATGGTTGGACAAATGTTGGAGGATAGAGAGATTGAAGTTATTAGAACTCCAGAGAAAGAATATCGCCCAGAAGATAATGTGGTTATTTACAGCATTGAAACTGCAATGGCTACGCAGTATTCAAAAGACTTATCGAAGAACGTGAAGCGTGGGCAATCAGGAAAGATTAAGAGAGGCTGGTATCCAGGTCGTGCCCCTATGGGTTATTTAAACTGCCCGACTACTAAGGAAATTATTCCAGACCAAGAACGGTTTGATATGTTACGAAGAGCTTGGGATTTGATGCTCACTGGACTATATTCGCCGCCAGAAGTAATGGATATATTGAATGAAGAGTGGGGTTTTACGACAGTAAAGCGAGGAAAAACCGGAGGTGGAAAAATCAGTAAAGCAAATATTTACAAATTCTTTGGAAATGTTTTTTACACGGGAACTCATTTTGAGTGGAATGGCATATTGCACACAAACGGGCAACACAAACCAATGGTTAGCATGGAGGAGTTTGAAGAAGTACAGAGGATTATGGGTAAGACTGACCGTCCCCGTACTTACAAACACGAGTATGCCTACAAAGGAGTATTTCATTGTGATTGTGGTTGCTCAATTACGAGCTATGTTAAAAAAGAGAAATACAACTACTACAAGTGCACCAAACGTAAAGTAGGTATCGTTTGTGATGCTAAACAAATTAGCGAGAGAAAACTAGAAAAAGAGATTATTAAAAAAATTGAAGATTTAGTAATCCATCCCCAGTTTTTAGAATGGTCATTCAAAGCCATTGAAGAGTGCAGCAAGGCTGAGTTAAAGACTGACCAAGACATAGTTACTAGTCGAATAAATGCAGTCATTCAAAAGCGCGACCAGATTGGTAAGTTAAATGAGATGCTCTCCAAAAGTTACATTTCTGATGAGGAATATCTTGAATCAAAAGAGAGATTGCAAAAAGAGATAGCTGAACTTGAAGCCCAGAAAGATAAAGAGATTAATTTAAGGGAAAAGAAAGAAGAGTTAAAAGACGTCTTTGTATTCATGTCACAACTTGTGCAGATTCTAGAAGGAAATAGTGGTGACTCAAAACGAAAAGCACTATTTTCAATTGGTGAAAATCACATCCTCCAAAATACTGAGCCTATACTGAATTTACATAGTTTTCTAAGACCAGTTCGAACCTCGTATGAAAGTCTCTATTCTGACTACTATAATGTTCGAACTCGAGAAAATGGCTCTGTTAAGCTCCGAGAAGCTGATTTGGAGGCTATTAATCTCCTTTGGTGCGGGTGGGGAGAATCGAACTCCCGACTGATCCTTGGCAAGGACCTATTTTACCACTAAACTACACTCGCATTATTTTTTTACAAGCGGTTTAGATCAACAGGTCCTTGCCTATCAAATCAGCCAAGGTCCAGTCTACCACTAAACTACACTCGCGATATTTAAAGTGTGTTCGCTATTATAAATAATTTTTCCGAAAGAAAAAACCTCGGCATATTATGTGCTGAGGTTTGAGCTTTTCATTTGATATCGCTCACGAAGATAAGATTCCATTTTTTCAACTGCTCGTTGTTGCAATTGGCGGATTCGTTCTCGAGATATATCAAATAAGTCGGCTACTTCTTGGAGAGTGTAATCTTCAAAGAAACGAAGCTGTATGATTGTCTGCTCTCGATCGGACAGCTCTAATAGGGCTTCTTTGCTAAATCCTAAGACTTTTTCATCTCCAATTTGATCGAGACTATTTAATGCATCACGATCTTCGATTTCAAAGTACATAGGGCCATCCTCATTATTCGCAATCGGGCTGTCTAAGTCAATTTTTGAACTTTGTCTGAGATGCCACTCTGCACCATATCCCTTGTTGTGAACATTGTCTGGAACGCGGATTAGCGAATAGTTATCGCGAATATATTTTCCCATCTTTGTTCGGATCCACCAATATGCATAGGTTTGAAACGTATTGTTTCTGCTAAAATCAAACTTTTTTATTGCTTCATGCAGCCCCTCGATACCAGGAAGAATTAATTCCTCAACAGTAATCTTCTTTTGTTTTTTAGTTTGCTGGAATGCAATTTTGATGACGAGCCTCATGTTGTGTTTGACAATATGATCTCGTGCATTTAAGTCTCCTTGTCGAGATTGTCTAGCTAAACGCACAAATTCATGACGAGGCAGGTCTGGGTGTTGGGCAAGTTGATTGATAACTTTCTGACTTTGAGCGTCCATGGACTCCTCCTTCAAATTAATCTAAACATATAATTCCATTTATTTAATTTTTTGTCAATTTTTAAAATATAGTAAAATATTTAGATGATATCTGTGATTATTCCTACATATAAAGAAGGAAAAACAATACAGTCCACTTTGGATGCGCTAGACGTACAACAACAAACCCAAGCCTTTGAAATAATTCTCGTTGACGCAACAGATGATGAAGAAACAAAGCGCGCAGCTCAGAATTTTCACCAAGTGCGGTACGTTGTATCCGATCAGTTTGGGCGAGGCAACCAACAAAATCACGGGGCGTCCATCGCAACAGGCGAGATATTACTCTTTTTACATGCAGATACCATGCTGCCTGATGGCTGGCAAGATTTAATTGGAGAATATCAAGAAAATTTATACGGAGCATTCCTCAAAAAATTTGATTTTAGTGAGGCAACCATTGGTCAAAAGATTCTTTTAAAATGCGTGCTAGCATTTTCTAATCTAAAGGTCCGGGCGGGCTATGAATTTTTGGGAGACAATGCAATTTTTATATCAAAAAAACTATTTGTTGAGGTGGGGGGATTCTCAGAAGGACAACTAATGGAGGACGTGGCAATTTCACGAACCCTGAGGAAGCAAAAAGGTCTTGAGCGTCGGGTTATTAAGTCTCCTGTCATTACATCACCAAGAAGATTTTTACAGCATGGTGTTGTCGCTACTGCATGGCTGATGGCTCGTATCAGACGCAGTTATGGTCGAGGGATAACAGGAGATAACTTGAGAAGAAAATATAAAGGATAAAAAACAGGACCCAATAGTGGGTCCTGTGCTGTTACGCAGGGATGCTTTGTAATCGCAGGTACTCTTCGAGTATTTTCCCATGATCAGAATACATTTGATTCGTCGGTGCGTCATTTTTGGAAACAACAAGCGGTTCGGTTTTGTCCGGTTCACCACGAGGAGTTCCAGCAACAGTAGCAACGAACACTGTTGTAAAGTATTCAACACCACTTTGTTTTGTGCGAGGATCACGACCAGGAGTGTCATATCGACCAAACGGTTTAATTGAGGTAATAGACAGGCCTGTCTCTTCTTGTGTTTCACGGATCGCAGCGGCCTGAGCACTTGTGTCTTCTGGGTCAATTTTCCCACCAATTAATGCTGCTTGGTTTGTGTCCAAACGCTTAATTAAGACCAAATCACCAGTGTCTTCATGTGTTGCGATAACGTCAACACATTCAATAATTGGATTTGGCAGCTTGCCGTAGGTGACAAGTGATTGTACGGGAGCATCACCCAAAACATGGCGACCACCTAATTCTGCAAGCTCTATAACGAATGCGAAACCAGCAACGGTCCCCCCAAGCTTTTCAACCAACTGGGAAGCGGCTCGAGCGGTACCGCCGGTTGCAAGCAAGTCATCAATTACCAAGACCGTGTCGTTGGCGTCAACTGCATGCTTCTGCATCTCAACCGTGTTTGATCCATATTCTAGATCATAGGACACCGAAACGGTTTCTCCTGGCAACTTGCCAGGCTTGCGCACCATAACCACTGGCACGTTGATTTCAATCGACAATAGTGTCGCGAATAAAAATCCACGAGCATCCAGGGCTGCAATTTTTGTGACCTTGCCTCGCCACTTTTGTGCAAGCGAGTCAGTAATGAAACGAAGTGCGCTGGGTGTCAGTACTGATCCAATATCTTTAAATGCAATTCCTTCTTTTGGGAAGTCGTGCACCGTTGTGATTATGTTTTTGAGATTCATTGATCTACTCCTTTGTAAATAAACATTCCTAGGAAAGTATACATAATATTTTCTATTCGTCTATAAAAAATTAATTTTTGTAACAAATAAAGTATGAAAAAACTGCGACCGAGGTCGCAGTTTGGGGCACTACATATACTGACTGATGCTTCCGCCTTTCTGGCATTGTTCTTTAATTGCATCTGCAAGCAGTGCATCACAATCAACCACAGTAAGCCAGTCGCTGTGTTTCTCCATAAATTTTTTGGCACGAGGAATTGTATTTGTTATATACACAGGAATTCCAGCCCGACCAAATTCTTCAACTGACTTTTCATCACTGAAGATACCATGGGTAGCACACATAATGACATCTTTTGCACCAAGTCCTTTTATGCGAAGAGCAGCTTTTCTAGCTGTTCCTCCAGTATCAATCATGTCGTCATACATAATGACCGTCTTGCCTTTAACGCTTGGCCCGATGACTTTTCCGATCTCAACGTTTTTGGAATCACGTTTTTTTTCAAAGACACAAACCGGTGCGTTAAACATGTGTTTGGAAAAGCGGTCTGCTCGTACACTGCTGCCGAAATCTGGCGCCACAATACGTAGGTCCTTTTGGTCTACGTTTAGTTTTTTCTTGAGAACATCTGCAAATAAGCGCCGAGAATTGAGGTTGTCCAGAGCCCCTTTAAAGAATCCTTGAGCCTGTTCAGTATGCAAGTCCATAGTGATGATGTGTCTTACCAAATCATATACCGCGACAAGGTTAAAAAAAGCTGAACCCGAGATGGGACTGCGCGGCTCATCCTTTCGATCCTGTCTTTGATAGGGGATAAATGGTAGAACCAACGTTATATCTTGAACTGATGCTCGAGTAAGCATGTCACAGGTTAGGTACATCATCATTGTTTGGATATTTGGGTTTGGCCACTGCATAGGCATGAGCAAAAATGCTTTCTGTCCTCGAATGGTATGAGGGCAGGTGGGTTTGAGCTCAAGACTTGTGAACTCTTGTTGCTTTATTTGGTACAGAGGCATATCCAGTCCGTACTGACGATTCAGTATTTTTTGTATTCGTTTGTCCATACCATGCATCCCAGGTGTCGACAGTAAAACAAAGTCTCCGTTGGGATTTCCATTTCTTTTTGCTGGTTTGGTCATGTAATACTCCATCTTGTAAATGATCAAATTCCTCGCGAAGTATAGCATGTTGACAGATCAAGTTACAATATTTGTAAATATGTAACAGAAAAGATACAATAAGCGCATGAATTTCGAAGAACTTTTTAGAAGGCTTGGGTGTCCTAAACATACAGAAAAAGTATATACAGACTTGTTGACTCATCCCGTTAGTACTCCTACTGAAATTGAAACAAGAGCAAAGCTTCATAGGCCGGTGGTCTATCGAACACTCTCGAGCCTCTTAGAATTAAATCTCATATCAGAAACAAAAGAGGGGAAGAGATCGGTGTATTCAGCACGAGGCCCTCAGAGCATCAAGCGAGCATTTTTGGATGTGTACGCAGATGTAAACACCGCAATTGAACAAAAGTTTTCAGGATATGTTTCTGAAGAAAAAGATCAGGATGTGCTGGGAGCCGTGCAAGTATTTTCTGGCCCAGATGCGGTTACAAAAGTTTATGAAGATATTATCGCTCATACAAAAAAAGGAGAGACGTGGTATCGATATACGTCTGAGCAAGATTTGGATTTTGTAAACTCACTCTTACCAAAGGGGTATAGAAAAGATCGAGATCACAAAAAGTTAGAAAGAAAGGTTATCTCGAACAGATCATCTGCTTCTCAGAAAAAGCCGAGACTAGAGCGATTTATTAAGATTATTGATCAAGACCACACAGGAGCTGGGTTTGATCAGAACTTTATTCAATTAGTGTATGGGTCGAAACTTGCGTTTATTGATCTTAACAAAATGCATGCGTTTGTTATTAGTAATAAGAACCTCGCAGAGTTTCAGAAAGTTATATTTCGAAAGTTGTACAAAAAACTATAAGAAAAAGCGCACAATATGTACGCTTTATGTTTTTGGAAGTCCTGGAATAGATGTTGATTCTCCGGGTTGGTCTTTTCTCCAATGGAGGTACAAGTAATTCACTAGTGCTAATCCTAGCAGCGCGGCGATAGCGGTTTGAAATGAAATAGTAAATACTGATACGGCTAAATACAATGCGACGAACACTACAAGTTTTGCTCCCATTGAAGAGATATTACGGTACATGGCCGCTGAAAGAGCTCCTCGTTCAGACCCCCGCAAGAACATATTGGCATCAAGTGGCACGAGGACAAACAGTCCAAATAACCCGGTTGCGATTACTGATGCATATAAAAATAGTGGAGCATCAAAGATGAGCCTTCCGAGCCAGACGACAGCGAGGGCAAGTGCACCAATCATAATGATTTGTTCACGCCTTGTCCGTTTAATATGTCCCGCTGTGTATGAAAAGATAAGAGAGACAACGGGCACAAGTACCGCAAGGATGGCCACAGAACCTAATTCTTCAAAAGTGAGATAAATAAAGATGGGCCAAATAATGTACTCAACTCCTTCGTGGATTTTAAAGAGACCAAAACTGAGGTGATTTTTAACCTCTCTTTTATTGTTGAAAAATTCTTTAAAAGACAGAGGTTTGTGTTCGGGCTTAGTTTTGATTTCTTTGATCTTCAGCAGTGGTATCAAAGAAAGAATGAACATAATCACTACAATGGAGACAACTAGTAAGCGACTTCCATCTGAGACGAGCAAGAGCGAGGATCCGATAATTGGTCCCAGTAGAGAAGCTGAACGAACGACCAGATGCAAAATACCAGTATTTTCACCAGTATTTTCCGGATCTTTGGTGGAGCCAATAAAGACGTATAGCGAAGCCACATAATAGAGTCCATCATATAGCGCAAACAAGAGTGCCAAAATTAGCAAATGTTCCCAGGTACTAATCTGAGAATAGACAATAAAGAATAAGATATTGATGATTGTTGCGATGACGATAGTTGTTTTTGCACCAAGTTTCTGTACAGAGAACCTGCCTAAGATGTTAGCCGGTATGTTGACTGCATGATAAATAATGTAGAACAGTAAAACTTCACTGAGACTAAATCCTGTTCTCAGCATAAGAATAGGAATAAACACCGAAATCAACGAAGACGCAAACATGTGCATCCAAATCGATGATTCAAAAAGCCAAAAATCATGAGATCGCTTGTGAGCAAATTGGTCGAGTCTATGGAAGAAATTTTGTATTAAGACGTGAGAGTCTCTCATAAGAAATATTGTAACAAAAGCAAAGAGCAGGGACTACGGCCCTGCTCTTTGAAAATAGAATAAGAATATTGACTATTATCGTACTGCTTCTTTCAAAGCTTTACCAGCTTTAAATTTTGCAACTCGCATTGCTGGAACGTGGATAGTTTCTCCAGTTCGTGGGTTCCTGGCTTCTCGTGCTTTTCGTGCTGAAGTAGAAAATGATCCAAATCCAGCGATAGCTACGTCACCACCTTTCTTCAGTTCTGTGAAAACTGCTTCGACAAATGAGTCAACCATTCGTCCTGCATCAGCTTTTGTACAGTCTACTGACTCAGCAATGTGGTCAATAAGTTCTTTTTTATTCATATACGTATAAGTTATATTGATAATATTTAAATTGCCTCGGATAATTATATACTAACGCTAGTATTACGCAATAGAGCCATATTTTGAAGGTTGATGTGATACAATGCATTCATCATGGATAAACAAGTTCACATCAATTTCTCTACTTCGATGATCATCAAAGCAATCGTAATTGGGATCCTTTTTTATCTCGCATTCTACTTTAGGCAACTTTTATTACTTATTTTGACTTCAGTGGTGATAGCATCAGCGGTTGAACCAGCAGTTGCTCGACTAGAGTCGTACAAAATCTCACGACCGTTCGGAACAATTTTAATTTACTGCCTGGTGATGCTGGTGGTGATTGGGGGTGTAATCCTCATTGTTCCTATCTTTGTAAAGGAAACAGCCAATTTGGCTCAGGCAATCCCAGGCTACTTTAGTTCATTTGAGGCGTGGCTTAATTCAACACTTGCTTCGTCTGGGTTTAGCACAAACATCACAACACCTGATTCACTTAATGAATTAGCAGGAGCATCAAACGAATTACGAGGTGTGGCAAACATTTTCTTTAATGGGGCAACAGGAGCACTCCGGTTTGTTTTTGAGTCACTCTTTAGTTTTTTACTGGTGTTTGTTCTCGCATTTTATTTTACTGTTCAAAAATATGGAATTGATAACTTTTTAAAAGTAGTTATTCCACCAACGCACATCGATTATTCTTTGAATCTGTGGCATCGTTCACAAAAAAAGATTGGAAAGTGGATGCAAGGACAATTGGTGCTAGCCTGCATTATTGGACTGCTGACATACCTAGGTCTTTTAATTTTGGGAATTAATTATGCGTTCTTGCTTGCAATTTTTGCGATGTTTGGGTCCCTCATCCCAATGATTGGACCAGTGATTTCAATGGTACCAACGCTGGCGGTTGCACTTGCTGATGGAGGGCTAGGGCTAGGGCTTTCAGTTTTGGTCCTGTACTTTATTATCCAACAAGTAGAATCAAATCTTATTTACCCAATGGTGGTTAAAAACGTTGTTGGGGTGCCCGCACTCGTTGTTATCCTGGGGGTGATCATTGGAGGTTCACTGTTCGGATTCTTGGGAATTGTTCTCTCTGTGCCAGTTGCAGCGGCAGCTATGGAATACGTACGAGACATCCAAAAGCGCAATCACGAGCACGAAAAGAAGATCGCCGAAGCAACAAGAAATCTAGAAGAACAAACTAGTTAAGTCTATGAAAAAACCTTTTTATATTACTTCAACATTACCGTACGTAAACGGTGAGCCACATCTCGGTTTTGCAACTGAGATTATCCGGGCGGACGTTTTAGCTCGACACAGGAGACAGAATGATCGAGAGGTATTTTTTAATACCGGAACAGACGAACACGGACAAAAAATTTTTTTAAAAGCACAAGAACTTGGCATTACACCCCAAGAATTAGTAGATCAGGGCTCAGAAAAATTTAAAGCTCTCGCAGAAACTCTTAATCTGGGTTGGGATCGGTTTATCAGGACCACAGACACTGATCATGTTGCGGCAGCACAAAAGTTTTGGACTATTTGTGACAACAACGGATATATTTATAAAAAAGAATACCAGACAAAATATTGTGTGGGTTGTGAGTTGGAAAAACAAGATTCAGATTTAGAAGATGGTGCGTGCCCCATTCATCCTGACAAAGATCTCGAGATTCGAGAGGAAGAGAACTATTTTTTTAAATGGTCAGCATTCGAGGAGCAACTCAAAACGTTGTACACAGAGCAAAGCTCGTTTGTAAAGCCAAGCTTCCGTTTTAATGAAATCAAGGGATTTGTAGAGGCGGGTATTCGAGATTTTTCTATTTCCAGACTAAGGGAAAAGATGTCGTGGGGAATTCCAGTCCCAGGAGATGAAGACCACGTTATGTATGTGTGGTTTGATGCATTAGTTGATTATATTTCAACACTCGGGTGGGGATCGGATGATGAATCTTTGTTTGATAAATTCTGGCAAGGAGGAGAGGTGGTGCAAATTTGTGGTAAAGACAACTTGCGACAACAATCAGCGATGTGGCAGGGGATGTTAATGGCTGCGGGTATAAAAAATTCAGACAAGATTTTGATTAACGGATTTATTAATGATGCTGATGGCCGCAAGATGTCTAAATCATTAGGAAATGTGATTGGTCCAGATGAATTAGTTGAAAAATACGGTGCAGATGCTTTACGTTATTACGTACTGCGACATGTGAACAATCACGAGGACTCGAGCTTTTCAAAAGAACAATTTCACGAAGCATATATGGCAAATCTGGTGAATGGAATTGGAAATTTAACGAACCGAATTTTACAAATGTCTTCATCGTATGGAGTGAAGCTTGAGTCTGAGCCTGCAGTGCATCTAGAAGAATCTTTATTTCACTCGTACGATTTTAATGGTGAAATGGATCGTATTTGGCGCATGATTGGAGAGGCTGATCAATTTATTACTGATGAAGCACCGTTTAAAAAGATTAAGGTAGATGAAGATGCGGCAAAAGAAGACCTGAGGTACCTTTTAGAGAAGTTATTTGTCATTAATTATTATCTGGCGCCAATCATGCCTGAGACGTACGGCAAGATCAGGGTTGCGATCGAAGAGAATCAAAAACCCGAAACACCACTGTTTCCAAGAATCGAATTTGGGGGATAGAAAAAGAACGCACCATAGGTGCGCTCTTTGTTACAATATTTTTATGAATACAAACCCGAACGTAAAAAGAATTTTGTGTTTTGGAGATTCTAATATGCAAGGTATGCCACCGACCGGGTCGGGAAAAGAAAGATATCCTGCGAATCAAAGATGGCTAGGTGTTGCTCAAGATGCTTTGGGAAAAGAATATGAAATTTTAGAAGAGGCATTATGGGGCAGAACTACTGGTTCCGACGATATTAAGCGCGGGCTATTTTCAAATGGACTTACAATCTTACCAGTCATCCTTCATACGTATCAGCAGATAGATGTGTTTGTCTATATGCTTGGCACAAATGACGTCCACGAAAGAAAAAAAGTCACGCCTGAGCAGTCTTTTCACAACATTAAAATCTCTCTTGGTTTAGTGCATGACCTGTTGCCGAACGCAAAAATCCTTCTTATTGCACCTGTTCCAATTGATGAAGAAAAGGCAAACCGAGTAGATCAAAATCAATGGCAAGGAGGAGGGAGAGAATCTCATGAATTGGAACAAAAACTTTTTACAGAGTACTCAAAAGAGCAAGAAAATATTTATTTCTTGAGAGCATCTGATTATATCCAAGTGAGTGAAATTGATGGAGTGCATTTTAATATAGATCAACACAGGGTATTAGGAAATATCGTTGCCAGTAAAATAAAAGAAATTTTTTATGAAATTTAACTATTTTGATATTCATTCACACCTTACAGAATCGCGATTTGATGGTATTCGAGATGATATAGCAAAACAAATGTCTCAAGAGGGGATTGGGACTATTTCAATTGGTACAGACCAGGCAGAATCTAAAGCAGCCGTTGCGTTCGCACACAAGCACCCAAACGTGTTTGCATCTGTTGGTCAGCATCCAGTTGATAATAGGTCCGAGTCATTTGATCCAGTTTTTTACCAAAAACTGTTAGACGAAAATAGCAACAAGATTGTATCTGTAGGCGAGTGCGGTCTCGACTATTATTGGCCCAAAAAAGATATCGAGGCTGGAAAATCATCAGAGTCTGACTTCAAGCAAGAAAAAGAACGTCAGATCGAGCTTTTTGAGTCTCAAATTGATTTTGCGGCTAAAAATAACTTACCGCTGATGTTACACGTGCGTTCTTTCAGCAATGCAGATGCACATCATGATGTATTCCAGATTCTTGAGCAAAAAGAGAAAGAGCATGGCAAACTTCGTGCGAATTTTCACTTTTTTACAGAAGGTCCAGAGGTTGCAAAACAAATTGTTGCCCGGGGCTACTCGGTTTCTTTCCCAGGGGTTGTTACATTCGCTGACTTAGATGAGACAATTCGCTCGGTTCCGATTGAGCAGATGTTTTCTGAAACTGACACGCCGTATGCTGCACCAAACCCATATCGAGGACAAGACGCCACACCACTGATGGTCTCAGAAATTGTAAAGAAGATTGCTCAGGTAAAAGAAATAAATGAACAAGATGTCGCAAAAACACTTGTCAAAAATGCGCAGAATTTTTTTGGTATATACTAGAACAAGAAAGGACTACTATGGACAAAAAAGTATCAGACGCTGGGACCTTATATTCGTTTAGTTTATTTGGTCGAATGGTGTATATGTTTTCTTCAAACAAGGGTTCGTATCGTGGCGGCAAAAGACGCAATCAAAACAAAAAGATGATAATGCTGTTTGGCCGAGCACGATCAATCACTCACGTGGATGACCTCACTGTTGAGGAAAAGATTGTGGGACCCGCTTTGCTCACGATCGAAAAACAGATACCTCATCTAATTGAATTTTATTCGTATTCCTGGGTTATCGAATGGTGGAAAGAACCGTATACTGAAGAAAAATTCAAGCCATTTTATGAAATGAAAAAGTAAAATCCTCCCAAAAAGGGGATTTTTATTTGACATTAACTAAATTTATGGTAATATTTATTACAGCATCCAAGGAGAGAAATATGTCTATGGCACAGCTGCAAGAATTCAAAGAGAGGCTAGAAGCCTTAAAAAATTTACCCCTACAATCGATCGAAAGAATACGAGGGTTAAGACAATTAGATGCGGATATTACCGCAGTATCAAAATAAAAAAGCCGCTCTACGGAGCGGCTCAATTTTTTATTCTGACCAGACTACACCGTCATCTTGATGGTGTGTTGCCCACGAGAAGAACATTTCGTGGTATCCTGGCAACACTTTTCCAGATGGGTTTTTTACAATAATTTTTCCGTCTTCAACTATGGCTGTGAGAGTTCCTGAGGCAGTTGATACAGTTGCCGATCCGGACTCTATTAATGCTGCACGAGCGAATGCAACCGATTGGTTGCCGGTTGGGACTACATACATTATTTCTTTCAAGGACAGCCGATTGTCTGTGACCGAAACAGGGAAGTAGAGACTGTCATTGTCGTCATAATTTCCGTACGGATAAAAATCATATACCCTTGTATGTCCTGTGTCCCGACTGAGAACTTTTCCGTTAGGGTATTGCTCTGAAAATTCTTTAAAAGAAAGTAATTGCGAGGGGAATATTGGTAATTCTTCTCCAAGTTTATCTCCAACAACCGCGCGCCCTAATGCTTGCGACCACAGAGATTCTGTCGTCCGGTCAAACATCAGCAGATTTGATTCCCAAAGTTTTCCGCTGACGCCAAAATTTTCTTGTTTGCCGTTAATTCGTGGATCAAATACGATCCCAGTTCCACACAAGGGACAAAAAGTAACCAAAACAGGTGCCCCTCCAACGGTATCATTAACAATCTCATGCCAGACGAGAATGTTGTACGGATAGAATTTTGCTTCGCCACCGCTTTCTACCAAAAGACCATTCGTATCATCGTTTTCAATTTCTTTTGCAGCATTCACGGAAATGAAAGTAGGATTATCGAGTGCGGGAATCCCATCTTTACCGGGACCACCCCCTAATATTTCAGCGAAGGGAATAGAGATTTTTGCAGTGTTTGTTTTGAGGTCATCTCGTGCAAAAGCCTGTTTTCGTTCAGGTTCTGTCTCCACAGCTGCAGGTTCTGTAGTGGGATCATCCTTTTTTTTCATGATTTCTTCTGAGGTTTCGGCAGGCTCCTCGGTTGGTTCGGCAGTATTTACACCTTTCCCATTTTCCATTACCTCGGTTGGGTCAGAGATCTCGACTTCCAAATTCTTAGCAGGGATTTCTGGAGCCTGGGGTTGAGCAATTTCAACAAGAGATACCTGGTTATTCTTTGGCAGCAATACAAATCCTAGTGCAGTCAAGACGGCAATGGTAATAATCGGGAGGATGACTTTCATAATAAAAAATTACTTTCTAATGTAATGTAAAGTCTACTATACATTTCTTTTTTCTACAAATTAAATTATTTCTTTGGGTCTGTACTGAATCGCTTCTAGAATATGAGGATCCTCAATTGCCTCAGACCCTGAGAGATCTGCAATGGTTCGCGAAAGCCTCAATATTTTATGATACACGCGGGGTGAAAAATCCATGCGCTCTGCTGCTTGGTTTAATAACGCTTTTGCTGAATCTGAGAGTCGAATAATTGTGATGTCTTCATTTGAAATTTGTGAGTTCAGGGTATTTTGACCATTCCTATTTGCCTGTATTTCTCTAGCTTTGGCTACATGTTTTTGTAACAACGAACTTTCTTTGGCCTTAGTCTTTTCGAGTAGGCGTTTGTGTTCGATTTTGGGGACTTCTACCCACATGTCTATCCTATCCATGA
>JAHDEI010000020.1 GCA_020628915.1 Minisyncoccota bacterium
CATAATGGTTTTGTATAAAAATGTGGTTGTGAGTGGATATGTGGAGATCTTGTGGAGATCAATATCTCTATGTTCTCTCCTGCTGGTCTGCTATAATCGCAAACACAAAAAAGAATACTGAATCCGCCCGTAGCTCAGTGGTAGAGCGCAGAGCTTATACCTCTGTGGTCCCTGGTTCGATCCCAGGTGGGCGGACTCAGTATTTTTTATTCAAGTACACAATTGTTTAAGGCAAAAAATGTCACCGGATTGTTTTGTTGCTTTTTGGATGTGTAGGCCACTATTAGCCCCGGTAACTCCCCTTCTCTACCAACAAGTGTGACATGAAGATCATCTTTACCTTCACTTACACCCAGGTGCTCCCAAGCGACTAGATCTCCATACTGACGCTTCTTTGTAGACTCCTTTGTGAAAGTATAAAAAGTATCTCGTGATACAGCGACTATTCCATCCTCATCTTCAATCAAAGCGGTTACTCCTGTTATCCAATAATCTACACCTTCATTTGGTAAAAAATTCTCACTAACTAATTCATTGTGACCAATAGCAGTAATTTCAGCAATATATAAATTATCAGCGTGGAATGAATGTGGGAGGAACTCTTCACTTACAAACGGACTTTCCAAGAATGCCTCTGTTGTTTCATTAAAAAGTGACGTACTAAGTGAATGTTTTGTCCCCACATATCTCCAGTGCCATGGTTCATAATTAATACCTGTTACAGATTTGTATCCTGCCGGATAGGTTAGCTCAAAACCAAATGAGGGTGCATTCTTCGCTAGCCACGCATAACCTGCATTTACGGCTGCAGCCGAAGCTGGAGACGGAACCGATAAATCAATCGCTGTTCCTAGTTGGTGCTCGGACGTTCCTGGTTTTGCTGCAATTCCCGCATTAATTGGATTTGCATAGATACGCGCCTGTCTATCATAACCACGATACCCCGAATTAATTTTAAAATTATGACCAGCTGCTGCGCCTGCTGCAACCAAAGCATTGGTAGCAGCCACAATATCGCTTCGAACATATACATCTGGAACCGCAGGATTCACAATACTTGAAGAAAGCTTAGTTAAGCTCTGAGGAGAGTATGAAGACGCCAGTGGGTCATCTATCTGCCTCATTGTCTTAAGCATAAGATCAGACAAATTTATTTCTGGAATATCACACGAAAGAACAGTCCGCGGCTGGGCATGTACGTGTTGGCTAACCGGCTGGAAATCACCTGTGCTCACCAGAGTAACCAAGCTTAATAATAGAGACGAAATCATAAAACAATTATAACACCTTCTTACCTACAATTCGTAAGAATATATTCTTCCAAGATGTTTGTCTGATCTAATCTGGCGCTATATGCCACAACGAGTGACGCATCCAGATTGTCCAGTGTAATAACATCAACAAATACCCGGCCTTCTGTTTGTAAATTTGCCTGTGTCTGCGTACGATCAAACGATGAATTATTAACTTCTAATTTATTTTTTATGACTGAAAAAATAAGGCTTTCCTCATCACGATCGAGAATGAATGATTTGTCACTGCGCGATTCATCTAAAACGTATTGCAATTCCTGCTCACTTAATATAGTTCCGATGAAATTGTTTTCCAACAAAATCTTTTTTTCTTCTTTGGAAACCAAAGTTACGTAAAAGTTTTTTGATGTAAATGAATGTGAAACAAACTCACCTTCGACCAATGGATTTTCATAAAATGCTTCGGGTTGTTCATTAAATAAATCACCAGAATTATGTAGATCTGAAGCTAAATCTTTTCCCACATAACGATAATGCCATGGCTCATAGCGGAATCCTGTTATTTCTTGAGCTCCATCAGGATACGAAAGAACAAATCCGTATTTATGTGCATTATTAGCCAGCCATCGATATCCCGCATCAACTGACCTTTGTGAGACATTAAAGCCTGCTGATATATCAATTGCTGTTCCTAATTGATGTTCAGAAAAACCTGGTTCGGCAGCAATCTCGTAATCGCCCCCCGTGTGATTAATAGGATTACTAAAAATACGGGCTTGTGTATCAAAACTCCTATGTGCAGAATTGATCTTTAGGATATGACCATCGATGCGTGCCTGGTTGATCATATCCGTAACCGGTTTGATTAAATCACTACGTAGATAGACTGGCCCACGGATACGAACTAAATTGCCCGGAATAACCGCAAGCGAAGTTGGCTTGTAATTCGGATCGAGATTATAAAAAGAGTCTCCTAATACCTGCATGATCGGGTCATCCGAATAGATTCCTGGTAGATCACAACTGAACCTCTCAAACGCAGCTTTGTGTGCAAAATCTTTGAGACTTTTTAGTTGGGCTTGCTGAGCTTGATGTACCTCAGAAATACCCCTAAAAAAAATGTAGGTAAAAGCCAAGAGAAGTATTGCAAGAGCAGCTAAGAGATGAGAGAAATAATTTTTTTGCATGATGTTATTCAGTTTCCTCTCCAGTTGTAGTGGTATTCTCCTCTGATTCTTCTTCTCTCTTCTTCAAAACAGCCTCGACTTTTGCTTGTACCTCTTCGTATTGAGGTAGATCTCGTATGTCTTGAATACCCATGTGCTGCATAGTGTTCATGCTAAGTGAGTATCGAAAAGATGCTCCATCCTTTGTTTTATCGATAAGTCCTCTAATGAGTAGATTTCTGAGTGAGTACGTTGAATTCACTCCCCTGATATAGTCGATCTCAGGTCTTGATAGCGGTCCGTGATACGCAACAATAGAAAGTGTCTCAAGAGCTGCGCGTGATAATTCCTTTGTCTCTTCTTCTTTTACTAATGACGCAATAATTCCGGCTACTGAATGTGCTGTTGTCATGAGCGCTCCTTTTTCGGTTGTTGCAATCGCAATACCGCGATCCTCCTGCTGCTGTAGCAACGCAAGTGTTTGTTTTACGTCAGCAACTGAATGTCCTGAAAGTTTTGCTAATTCTGAGTACGAAAGTTCTCGAGCACTGTAAAAAAGCAGCGCCTCAACAATTGCTGGTAGTGTTGCCTTTTGATTCCGTTTTGAAAGAGGAGTTCCCATTTCCATATGACTATAATGATACCATGTGTTGTAACTAAAAACAGGCAACTAGAGTGCCTGTTTTTTTATAAAATAATCGTTACTTGATTTGGTGTTACCTCGAGATAACCATGTTCTATTTCAACTTCGTGTTTTTGCTTTTCTGTATCAGTTATTACAATGGCACCAATACGCAACACTGTTGCTAGAGACTCGTGACCTGGCAGAATCTGCATATCACCTGTGATCCCGGGAACATCTACGGAGAGTGCTTCGCCCACGAATACCGTTTCATTTATTTTTAATACTCGTACATTCATGAAATTAGTTTAATGCTCCGATGTTATAGAACTCATCTTCTGGCATGTCGTCCATTTCTCCATCAACAATCTTTGCAAATGATGAGACTGTGTCTTCGATCTTTACATACTTACCTGGGATACCATTAAAGATTTCTGCAACGTGCAATGGTTGTGCCATAAATTTCTGTAATTTTCGAGCACGGAATACTGTTTGCTTGTCTTCCTCAGACAACTCTTCGATCCCAAGAATCGCAATAATGTCTTGGAGATCTTTGTATCGTTGCAGAACTCGTTTTACCTCCATCGCAACCCTGTAATGCTCTTCTCCAACCAGGTCTGGTGTCAAAGCAGTAGATGAAGATTCCAATGGATCAATCGCTGGGTAAATACCAATCTGCGTTAGTGCTCGTGAAAGTACCACCGTTGAGTCCAAGTGTGAAAATGTTGTTGCAGGCGCTGGGTCAGTAAAGTCATCAGCTGGTACGTATACAGCCTGGATTGATGTAATTGATCCTTTCTTTGTTGAAGTAATTCGTTCTTGAAGACCTCCCATCTCTTCTGCAAGAGTAGGTTGATACCCCACAGCTGAAGGAACTCGTCCTAGAAGTGCTGATACCTCTGAACCAGCCTGAATAAACCGAAATACATTATCCATGAAAAATAGAATGTCTTTCCCCTCTTCGTCTCGGAAGTACTCAGCCATGGTTAGCCCTGTCAACGCAACTCGTGCACGCGCACCAGGAACCTCATTCATTTGTCCAAATACCAATGCTGTTTTATCAAGTACCCCTGACTCTTCCATTTCTCCGTACAAGTCATTTCCTTCTCGTACTCGCTCTCCCACCCCTGCAAATACAGAATATCCTCCGTGCTCTTTAGCGGTATTGTGAATAAGCTCTTGAATAAGAACAGTCTTTCCTACTCCCGCTCCACCAAAAAGCCCCACCTTACCTCCTTTCAAAAAAGGGACTAGCAGGTCAATAGTCTTGATTCCTGTTTCGAATACTTCTGCTTCTGTTGTTTGTTCCTCGAACGAAGGAGCTTGCCTATGAATTGACCATCGTTCATTTTCTGATGGAACATCATCTTTGCCATCAATTGTGTCTCCCAAAACATTAAAAAGTCTCCCTAACGATGCATCACCAACAGGTACCGAAATAGGAGCACCCGTGTCAGTTACCTGATCGTCTTTTCGCAAGCCTGCTGTATCTTGCATCGCAATACATCGGACTCTATCAAGTCCGATATGTGCCGCCACTTCCATAAAAACTTTCTCTCCATCTTCTTTTGTTGCGTATAGCGATTGTCGTACTTCAGGTAGGCCCCCTTCAAAATAAACATCCACAACAACCCCTACGATCTTCTTAATTACACCTGTATTCATATTTGTATATTATTCTGTTATTACATCAATTGTGATTTTTTTCACATTGTTTGGCATTGAACTTTTCCAGAAAGGAGCAACATCAATATTTACCTTCTCTGCTTGTTCTAGCTCTGGAATCAGTCCTTTTTCGATAAAAGAGACCTTCTTTCCTGCAACAGACTGCAAGAGTGATGATTCATCAAATTGCCAAATAAATTCAACTCCTTCTTGAGGGCTCCGCAAAGAGAACTCAAATTCTTCAGCGTCACTAACATCAAAATCGTCGGTAGTTACCAGCATATTGATTTTTGGAACATTGGTAATCTCTACTGACTGACCAGGAGTATACTCTTTCAGAACCGCAGATGCAACAAAACTATCAAAATCTGTTTTCTTAAAAGTGATCGCCTCAATAGTTGCCGTTCCTGCCAGATCAATTCCTCCCTTGTCAGGATTAGGCTTTTCGGCAAACGTAACATCCGAGAAACCAATAAGGTCTGGATTAACGATGAATCCATCTGGAATTTTTGTTTGTAATTGAGAAGTAAGTTTAGATCTCAAGCTTTCTGCAAGAGCGTCTTTTGCTGCATTAATATCTGCGTCAGAAGCAGATTTAATTACACCTGAGAATCCACCGGTCAAAGGTCCTGACTGTGATGCACTGATCGAATCGTATAGTGCCCCTCCTTTTAGTCCTGGTAATTTGAATGTCAGACCAGAATCAGAATTGTATTCGTCGCCAGGTACATCTGCAACAACAGTTATTTCTGTTTCACCGCCAGCCGGCAATACTACTGATCGAGGTGTCCTGTATACCAATCCACCAGAAGTCTCGAATCGAGTTCTTGCAATAAACCTCTGTTGTACCCCGCTGTTATTTTTTACGGTAATTTTTCCGGATGCTGCTGTTTGAACATTTTGTTCGTCTGTTCCAGCAACAAAAACTGTCTCTGACCCCTCAAATCGAGATACTCGTGAAAAAGCAAGGGTTCCATCTTCACCTGATCCTGTAGCTTTAAATGTTTGTACAACTGGCACACTTGTTTTCTTTGGCCATACACTCACGGTGCCTTTATGTAGCCATGAGGAAATCAAGAAGAACAATCCGATCAGAACAAGCAAAGCAATGACTAACTTAAGACCGGTTCTCTTGTTTTGTCCTTTCATCGAATCCCAACCGCCAAGATCGTCATGATTTTCAACTTTTGGAGAAGAAACCTCTTGTTTAAGGTCAAGCTCTTTTTCTTTGTTCGGCATAGCAATATCGCGAATGCTACCAGTTTTATCGTTACCAAATACAGGATCAGACATGATGTATTAGTTTAATATGGTTAATAAAAATTACTTCAAAAATCTTTTGTTTTACGCATAATATCACAGATCAAAGTGCAAAAAAATCTGGAAAATTACAGTTCCGTATCCGTATTGATATATAAAGCAAGAGCCATGCTCATGAGTGACGGTTCTACGTCATCTGAAGCAACCTGTAAATGGTCTGCCAAAAAATCGTGAGTAAAAACTCTCGTGGGGACAGACCGTAATGAGTCAGAAACATTATTAGTGATAAATACATTACCGATTTCATTTGCGAATACGTAAACCGGATGATTAATTGCGTGTAATTCGTCAGCTATTAAATCACCGAGCACTCTTCCTTCAATGCCTAGCAGATAATTGATCTTTTCTGCGTCAGTTTTTTCCAAGTGATTGTCCAGGTGCATAGAGAGCTTGCTGCGTGCGTGAATAAAGTCAGGAGCGATGCCTTCTTTGATGCATTGTCTTTTTAGCTCTGCCCTTCCATAATTAATCATTCGATAATCAACGACCCGATTGTCCTTCATTCCCAACCATAGAGAATCCTCTGCATCAAAATATATACATGAAAATGTTTTTTCCCCTTCGTGCGCATAAGCAAATGTAGTAAGTAATACTGACGAAAAAGGAACGTATAAAATTTCAACCTCGGGGTCTGTGGCAAAATGTTTATAAATTGAATCAGAAATATTTGACCTAATCTCTTCGTCTAGTGTGGTGTGTAGATATTCAACAGTCACGTCTCCAGTTTGATTACCTAAAACTTCTTCTGTTGGCACTAAATACCCGTTTGCGCTTACGGCAGTAATTTTATTTGCAATTGTCAGATCATCTTCCTCAAGTATCTCGTCTAACAGTTCTCTGGTAAATACTGTCGGCTCGTCAAAGCTTTGCGTGGCCTCTACCACCTCAGTTGCGCACCACAGTGGTGAGAGTGAAACTGTGATCCGGTGAATTCTTTGATGTGATTTATAAAGATCATCAATGTGATAGATATATTCAGTAGCACCGACCACTTCGGAAAGAAGCTCGTCTAAGTGTTTGAGGACATGCTTGCGTAACTCAGAGGAAGAAGGGTCATGCAAAAACGAAACTTCTTTCTCGTGAGAAAAAAGAATCGTTGGCTTCTCCCCTTTTTCCAGGTACACCACTGTGGCGGAAACAAGACCCGAAGACAAAGAAATCAAAAGCTCGATCGAACGGCCGTCAACTGAATTAAAAATTTTGTGAGAGAGTTTGCTCATATTCGCGATTATATCAAAAGTTATAAACACGAACTTTTTGACCAAAGATGTTTTTATGGTGTATTATGGAAAGTGGCTATTGTGCCTTAATTCTGAAAAGGGGGAATTAAATGCCCAAACGATACTCGCTCAGCCTTGCTGAGATCCAGGAACTTGACCAGATGGTGCAAGAGGATACGATGCGACATCCACATAATCCAGATGATATATCACCGCCGGATCCAGATGACGATTATCACATGCTACAAAGCCAACCTGCTGCTCACATACCGAGCCCGGTTGACACATATGACCTTTTAGCGGCGTAGGAGGCGCCACAAGGATCCAGCGTTAGTTGGGTCTTTATTTTATATAAATAGTTTGACATTATGTAAAATATATGATAAGATTATTATAAGTTTGGTGCTATAAATCAAACGAGAAGCAAATGTCTAAAGATAGGGAGTTTAAAATGACATTACAGGACAGACTCAAAAAATCCGCCGGTGGAAGAAACTTGTTTACACGTGACCCAAAAACGGGCACCATGGAGCGAGTGATCCGAAATGACGGCAGCGTGGTTTTACCACAGCCACGTCGAGCGAACCTTGCTTTGGCGGCTCGAGTAGCCACCTAAACGGTCAATCCAAAACATTCAGGCTCTGCAATTGCGCGGAGCCTTTTTACTTATCTAAAACTGATATAATACTCGCATGAAAAATAATGACATCTCCTTCCCTGTTCGCCTCAACCGTTATCTATACCTACAGGGTTTTTGTTCTCGCCGTGAGGCTGACCGATTGATCGAAACTGGAAAAATAAAAGTAAACGGTAAAAAGGCAGTACTGGGACAAAAGATTGAAGAAAAAGACAAAATTGATATCCCCCCATCAATCAAAAAAGAAAAAGAACACAAACGTTACTTTATTTTTAACAAACCGGTTGGTGTTGTTTCACACAACCCCCAACAAGGAGAAAAATCTGTTGAGTCCTACTTTTCGAACGCTGATACAAAAACCCTAAAGCTCGCTCCTCTTGGAAGACTCGATAAAGCGTCGCGTGGTCTGATGCTTTTGTCAAATGACGGTACTATCGTCGACAAACTACTGAACCCCAAATATGAACACGAGAAAGAATATGTTGTTGTAGTAGATAAACGTATCGAAAAGAAATTTTTGCAATCAATGGAACACGGAGTCCGCATCGAACGATACACCACTAAACCTGCGGTTATTTCAAAAAAGGATTCACGAACGTTTAGAATCATCCTTACCGAAGGTAAGAAGCATCAGATCAGACGTATGTGCGCCGCACTGGGATATCAAGTACAAGACCTAAAACGAACACGTATCCAAAACCTCAGGCTCGGTAAAATAAAACCAGGATCATATCGTGAAGTGACTGGACTGGAACTTGTGGAGTTCCTCAGATCAATTGGAGTGATGAGAAATTAAAATGACCGCTTGGCGGTCATTTTATACTGAGAAATTGTCTAGGTTATATAAATCGTCTTCAGACTTTTTATTAGTTGGTATCCCCGCAGAGATACTACCCCACTGTTGTGGCTCAGCTGGACCTTGTGTTTGTGATGCTGTAGGCGCAAAGTCAACACCCATTGCTACTGCATCCACATTTGCTACCGGATCAGCATGGTCAACCTGAGCAAATGTATCAAAACTGTTCTGAGAAATAACATCAACGTGGGCACCAGTCGGCTGGCTCATTGGATGAGCAACTGGATCGGAAATATTTTCATGGAAAGCAAACTTCTCTTCTGGTTTTGGAGCGGGTGCAACCGGCTCACGAAATTGATCGGGTCCAGCAGCGCCGGCGAGAGCGTCAATTTCTTTCTGCAACTCCGACATCGAAACTTGGGTTTGGAGTGTTGGTTGAGGTGTTGGATTATGTGCAATATCTTGTGGATCTGTATTTGTAAATGTCCGTACTGGATTCGCACTATGCGCTGAGATCATGTCTGCTGGGATCTGTGGCACTGAATCTGCCTGCGCAACACTTGGGACTTGTGGTGCTGGAACAACCTGAGGTCTTGTTGGTGTTATTTCTACAGCTGCTGCAGCTGCCTGTCTTTGCTCTTCTTGCTGTTCTTGTTCAAATCGAGAAAGGAGTGCTCTCAAATCGTCTCGAGAGAAAAACTCGATAGTTAATTTTCCTCCTTTTTGTTTTTTATCAATTGAAACTTTTGTCCCCAAATGAGAAGCAAGTTTCAGTTCGATTTCTTTCATCTCTGGATCAAGATCTTTGTTCACTCGTTGCTTCTCTTTTGCAATTGATCGAGCAAACTTTTCGGCATCACGAACCGTCATCCCCTGCACACTAGTCATTTGTTTAAATAGGGTCATTTGCTCTTCGGGACGTTCTTTGAGCATCAATAGAGGCCGTGTGTGCCCTTCTGAGATCTTTTGTTCAGTTAATGCATCCAAAATCTCATCAGGTAGTTGTAGCAGCCTTAGGGAGTTAGACACGTACTCTCGTGACTTGCCGAGATGTTCTGCAACCTCAGCATGCTTGAGACCAAATTCTTCGACCAAACGGTTAAATGATCGTGCTTTATCTACCGGATTCAAATCTTCTCTTTGGAGGTTCTCTAAAATCGCAAGTTCTAGTTTTTCTTTATCTGTTTGTTCACCTTCTCTGACGATTGCTGGGATCTTTTCAAGGCCAGCCATTTTTGAAGCACGAAATCTTCGCTCCCCTGCGATGATCTCATACTTTGCAACCATTCCCCCGTCGTCGGTGTACTCTTCCATCCGAGTAACCACGATTGGCTGCAGCACACCGTAACGTCTAATGGAATCAGAAAGATCCTGCAAACGAGCAGGATCAAAATATTTCCGTGGCTGATACGGATTAGGAGTAATTTTATCTAGTTCAATCCAAAAGACTGCGTGAGGGTGAGGTATTTCTGACATGGGAAATATTGTATCATGCAAAAGAAAAACTCCATGTGGAGTTTTTCTTTGTTTGTACCAGAGGGGGGAATCGAACCCCCACTTCTTTCGAAACACGATTTTGAGTCGTGCGCGTCTACCAATTCCGCCACTCTGGCAT
>JAHDEI010000021.1 GCA_020628915.1 Minisyncoccota bacterium
CAACTGCAGATAATGATGAGGCAAAAAAAATCATTGAAGATGCACCTATTACAAAAATTGTTTCCAATATCCTTAAATTTGCAGCAGAAAAAAGAGCATCCGACATTCATATTGAGGCATGGGACAAAGAGGTATCAGTGAGATATCGTATTGACGGCGTGATGTCTAAAGACCTTACATTACCGAAGAAAGTTCATAGCGCTGTTGTGGCCCGTATTAAAATTCTTTCAAAGATTAAGCTCGATGAGAAACGGGTTCCACAGGATGGTCGATTTTCGGCAAATCTACTCAGTCGAAAAATTGACTTTCGTGTTTCAACATTCCCAACATACTTTGGTGAGAAGGTTGTGATGCGTTTACTTGAGTCTGAACGAGGAGCGATGAACATTACCGATCTTGGTTTCACAGATAAAAATCTTCGAACTATTCGACGTGCAATTTCGCGTCCATATGGAATTATTCTCATTTGTGGTCCTACTGGTTCTGGTAAAACAAACACACTCTATTCTTTACTTAACGAGGTTGATAAGGATGGCGAGAACGTGCTGTCACTTGAAAACCCGATTGAGCTCAACATTCCTGGTGTATCTCAATCACAAATGAGACCGGATATTGGTTATACATTTGCAACAGGATTACGTGCGGTTTTGCGTCAGGACCCCGACATCATTATGGTGGGTGAGATTCGAGATACAGAAACTGCAAAGCTTGCTATTCAGGCTGCATTGACTGGTCACTTGGTGCTCTCAACAATTCACACCAACACGGCTTCTGATGTGGTCCAGCGTCTGGTTGATATGGGTGTTGAGCGTTATCTGATTGGTCCAACGCTTATTGCTGTTGTTGGGCAAAGGCTTGCTCGAACTGTTGCGCCTGAATCAGGTAAGGCAATTCCAATCCCACCATCAACAAAAGAGTTCATTGCGAAGTCTGTTGAAGACTTGCCGCAAAAAACACAAGATCTGTTTACAAAAAAAGAGGAAATTTACGAAGCAGTTCCTTCTGAGAAATATCCCAAAGGAACAAAAGGTAGAACGGGTGTGTTTGAGGTGTTAGAGATGGATAATGAGCTTGAAGAAATTATTTTGACTGATCCTTCGTCACTTGCTATTTTCCGCGAGGCTCGTAAGAAAGGGTTTATTACCTTGAAGGAGGATGCAATGCTCAAGGCATTTGAAGGAAAAATTCCTTTTGAGGAAGTAATGAAACTGTAGTAAAATTTATATATGGACTTTAAAGATGAACTAAATAAACTTATTCAAATCGTAAAAGCAGAAAATGCATCCGATTTACACATGTCAGAAGGTCGGTATCCGACCATCAGGACGGCAGGTGTTTTGGTACCAATTACTCGTAGTAAGGTACTAACAAAAGACGATTTGAACAGTATTTTGTTTATGGTTCTTTCTCCTGAAAAGAGAGAGGAATTTTTAGAGAAAAAAGAGCTTGATTTCGCATTTGAATATGAAGGGTTACGTTTTCGTGGAAATGCATTTTTCCAGCAGGGAAATATCAGTCTCGCTATTCGTGTTATTAACGACGAAATTAAAACGCTTGATGAATTAGGGTTACCACAAATCTTGGAAGTATTTGCAAAGAAAAAACAAGGATTCTTTTTGGTTGTAGGACCAACAGGTCACGGTAAATCTACAACTCTGTCTGCTCTTATTGAGATGATCAATCAGAACAGACAAGAGCACATTGTGACAATTGAAGATCCGATTGAATACCTGTACCAACAGAAGCAGTCTATTATTGACCAGCGTGAAGTTGGGTTTGATACGAAAGGATTCCAGCCGGCACTTCGTTCTGCCTTCCGACAAGATATCGACGTGCTTCTTATTGGAGAGATGCGTGGTCCAGAGACAATTGAGGCGGCGATTACTGCAGCAGAGACTGGTCACTTGGTATTTTCTACTTTACACACAAACAATGCTTCTCAAACCATTGACCGTATTATTGATGCATTCCCAGCAGCTCAGCAAAAACAAATCAGGTCCCAGCTTTCCAATGCGCTATCTGGTATATTTTCACAACGACTTATCCCGTCTATTTCTGGCGGACGAGTTCCTGCATACGAGCTACTTATCAATAATAATGCTGTAGCGAACCTTATTCGAGAGGGACGTATCCATGAGATTGATTCAGTTATCGAGACTGGGTCTGGTGACGGAATGATTTCCATGAACCGATCTTTGGCAGAACTTGTGAGGCAAGGAGAGATATCAGTAGAAGATGCGTACAAGTACTCACCGCGCTCACAAAACCTAGAAAGAATGCTGTAGAAAAGAGATAGAAAAGTGAACTAAAGGTCTGCTTTTTCTTGCTCAGAATGAAAGTTGGCCTGTCCAGTGAGTGCTATAATATAAAAATGAATTCAATATCTTGGTTCTCTGATGAAGTAAATCCAATTCCTCTCAGCCGTTGGTCAACTGGGAAAGTAGAAAATGCAGAAATCGGTGATGTATTTGTTCCTTACGAAAAACAAGGAGATACTGCATTGGTCACTTTATATAATATGGACCCAGTTAATTGGAACACATTTATGTTTTTCTATGCTTCTGGTAAGCATAGAACGAGTGTTTCGAATTTAGATATTCTTAATGATAGAAAAGACTTTGATACGTTGTTGAGCCAGTTAGTTGATGCTTCAGGTAAAAATATTGTTGATAATCTTGTTCAGTATGAAATTAAAAAGTCAGCCAGTACTGGGAAGGTCACTCTCTATGTATTTATATACAATGTAGTTGATAAAAACATCCAAGATACGGACAAAGAAAAGTTAGAGTTAAAAATAGTTAATAACGATTTTATGGACGTAGAGATTATGAAAGAAAGACTATCTTCAAACGTAATACCAGCTTTAAGAAAGATTTTAAGATAAATGACGTGGGGTGCGCGTTACTCACATGCCGAATCGAGAAAATAATTAATCATTGCTACAATAGAATAGATATGCCACGGACTATTATAATTACAAAAAAGGACGGAACAGAAGAAGCTTTCGATCCTAATAAACTAGAATTTTCTCTCAAACGATCAGGGGCAAAAGAAGAGATTGTTGCAGAGATTTTAGAGCACATCGACCGTGAGATTTATGACGGAGTAACAACCGACTGGATTTACAAGCATGCGTTTGAATTGCTAGAAAAAAAAGCAGATCATGCAACTAGATTTAGATATTCTCTCAGACGAGCTGTAGCAGATCTGGGTCCATCAGGATTCCCGTTTGAAAGATTTGTTTCAGAAGTATTTAAGGCTCATGGCTATACCACGCGAGTGGGTCAAAAAATAAAAGGGAAGTGTGTGACTCATGAGATAGACGTGATTGCTGAAAACACCGAGGAGATCGTTACTGCTGAATTAAAGTTCCACAATAAACTATTTATCAAGACAGACTTAAAGGTTGCTCTGTATGTCGATGCACGTTTTAAAGACATCGCTAATTCAGGTTTTTATAAAGACAAAAAGGCGCGTCCGTATTTGATCACTAATACTAAATTTTCGTCCAATGCAATTAAATACTCGGAATGTGCAGGTCTTGAGGTAATGGGGTGGGATTACCCGAGACGCTCATCAGGTAATTTACATGATTTTATCCAAGAATCACAGATTCATCCGATTACTGCACTCACTGCTTTTTCAAAGAAAGATCAGAGAAATTTATTAGATGCTGGATTTGTTACCTGTAGAGACATTAAAAAGAACGACAGTAAAGATATTCGTGATTCAGGGATAGTTTCACGTGAGCGAATTGCAAAGGCCTTAGAAGAAATAGATAACATTTGCATCAAATAGTGATTTTTGTCAAATTCTTTTTTGTGGTATGGTTATAGATAGAAAAGGAGGACTAAAACAATGAGTTCAATTCAATCAATCAAAATCACTACAGCAATCCCGCTTGGCGCCATGGCAAATGTCAGTCTTGATGATCAAGATGACATTCAATCAAACAGCAATATCGTGCGTTGGTTTGAAAACAAAGATCCGTTGTGGACTGCCCAGTACCGTGAATATGTCTCAGCCGGTTTCTCTAAATTGTGTGATCATTTCGGGGGGGAATTAACTCCTCGGGATATCAAGAGCACAATTTGGGCCAATAGAGATTTCATTAATATGCAATCAGGTACTGCTTGTATAGGCGCGTTGTTCTTTGGTTCGTACCAGGAGACAATGAATGAAATGGGTGTTACTCGCAACGGCGATATGCACAAACTGGGAATGAACTTTGGTCAGTGCTATGATGTGGCTGACGTCACAAAGGCTTTATGGATCGAATTAGCGAGACCATAAAATATGGCGACCATCTTGGTCGCCTTTTTGATTGTGAAAAATTTGCTACAATATCGCCATGGATTTTAATCAATTTAAACAAGAACTAGACGCAGTCATCGATTGGCTACGTAAAGAATATCAATCAATTAGGACTGGAATGGCTTCTCCGGCTGTTTTAGATAATGTTTCGGTTGATAGTTATGGAGCACAGATGCCTCTTATGCAGGTTGCGTCTGTCTCTATCGAGGGGGCAAAGAGTCTTTTTGTTTCTCCGTACGACAAGTCTCAGATGAAGCAGATCGAAAAAGCGATTATTGACGCCAATCTTGGTGTGTCAGTTGTGGGGTCTGATACTGGCGTTAGAGTTTCATTCCCTGACTTAACAGCAGAGAGGCGCGAAATGCTTGGGAAACTTGCTAAGGAAAAACTAGAGGACGCACGAGTATCTATACGACAGGAGAGGGATAAGATTTGGAATGACATTCAGCAGAAAGAAAAAGACGGAGAAATTACAGAAGACGAAAGATATTCTTTCAAGGAGGATATGGAAGAAATCGTGAAAGATTACAATAAAAAGGCTGAGGAGATCTATAATCTTAAGGAAGAAGAAATAAAAAATTAGTTAAAAAAAATACGGACAAACAAGTCCGTATTTTTTACTCTAAAAAAGCCTTGCACTACTATTTTATTCTGGTACAATACCCGGCATTGACTTTATGACCGATAAGAAAACTAAACCAGAACCAGTATTAGCAACTGTAACAGAAGCACTCCCTAATACTATGTTTCGTGTTCAGTATGAGGATGGAACCGAAGAACTTGCATATCTCGCAGGTAAGATGAAACTCCACAGAATACGAGTGCTAGTGGGGGATACTGTAGAGGTGGCTCGAGATCCGTACGGAGGGAAAGGGAGAATTCAAAGACGTAAATAACGATTATGAAAGTAACAAATTCACTAGAGCTACGTTGTGTAGATTGCAAAAAAATAAAGCGCCGAGGGCGGGGGCGTGTTATTTGTGTGAACCCACGACATAAACAACGACAAGGATAATACATATATATTATGAGAATTTCTGGAATTACATTACCTGATGAAAAACGAATTGAGATTGCACTAACAGCTGTGCACGGTATAGGTCGTGCACGAGCGCACACTATTTTAGATGAAGCAAAAATTGACCGAGGAATCAAATCAAAGGATCTTACTGAAGACCAAGAGGCGGCAATCCGATCATTGATTGAAGGGTACACAATTGAAGGTGATCTTAAGCGAGAAAAATCAGCTAATATAAAACGTCTCATGGATATTGAGTGTTACCGAGGGAAAAGACATCGATTAAAACTTCCTGTGCGTGGTCAAACTTCAAAGACGAATTCACGAACAGTTCGTGGAGGAGGAAGAAAGACTATGGGGTCAGGAAAAATCAAAGTTACTAAGAAATAGCATATGGGTAAAAAAAGAATTGCATCTAAAGGGGGAGATAATAAAAACAATGCTCTTAAGGCACGTACTCTTTCGAGGGGCTCAAAAAAGAAGTTGGCTGAAGGAATGTTGCACGTAGAATCAACCTACAACAATACTCGAGTTTCTCTTTCAGACATGGGGGGAAATGTCGTGTTTACTTCTTCTGCAGGAGCATTAGGGTTCAAGGGTGCCAAAAAAGGTACTCCATTTGCTGCAGCTAAGGTTGGTGAATTGATTGGTGAGCAAGCATCAGGTGCAGGAGTAAAAGATGTGGATGTTGTTGTTAAGGGAGTAGGAGCAGGTCGAGAATCAGCTGTACGTTCATTTATTGCCAAAGGAATCAACATCAGGACAATCAAAGACAAGACACCTGTTCCACATAACGGACCTCGTCCACCTAAGCCACGAAGGGTATAAGCATTAATATTTAAATACTATGTTACCAATTGGATCAAAATACAAAATCGCACGGAGACTCGGACCAATTTTCCCGAAGACTCAAACACAAAAGTTTGCGATCAGACAACAAAAGAGAAAGCCGACACGAGGTCGGCGTGCTCCTTCAGATTACAACAAGCAGCTTATTGAAAAACAAAAGCTACGATTAACCTACGGATTGAAAGAAAAGAAACTCTCATCTTATGTTAAAGACTCACTTGCTTCTGGAAACGACACAATTACAAACCTCTACCAGCTATTAGAGCGACGGCTTGATTCTGTTGTATACAGATCAGGTTTCGCAGATTCACGAAGAATGGCTAGGCAACTAGTATCACATGGACACATTACTTTAAATGGACGAAAGAACAATGTCCCTTCAGTTCAATTGCGAGCTGGAGACGTGGTCGCAATTCGAGAACAAAGCCAGGGCAAAAAAGTTTTTGAGCACCTTGCTGAACGAAGAAAAGATCACAAAACACCAGCATGGATGAAAACAGATTTTAAGAAAATGGAAACTACAGTTGCTGAACTACCTGTATTAGAGCAACGAGAATTTAATTTTAAAAGAATTATCGAGTTCTATACTCGATAGGACAAGAAATATTTGTCAGCCCACCATAACAAAAACGTCATGAGCATCACACTACCAACAAAACCACAAACAATTTCTGAAGACGGAAATAAAGGTTCATACCAAATTGATAATCTTTACCCAGGGTACGGTCATACTCTTGGTAATTCACTACGCCGAATTATTCTTTCATCTATCCCAGGTGTTGGAGTAGTTTCAGTAAAGATCGATGGAGTACCACATGAGTTTTCAACAATCGATGGAGTTAAAGAAGACGTGATTGCAATCCTTCTTAATCTGAAAAAGACTGTGTTTAGACTGCAAGGAGTTGATGAGGCAGAGATTTCTTTAGAAGTAAAAGGTGATGGAATGTACAAAGCAAAAGACATTACTGCACCATCTGAGGTAGAGATCGTTACTCCTACTTCACACATTCTGACGGTGAATGACAAAAAAGCCTCATTTACAATCAGTATTTCTCTTAAGCGAGGGATTGGATATGTTTCAAAAGAAGAATTATTTGAAGGTAAGGTCCCAGTTGGAACAATTGTTCTTGACACTTCTTTTACACCAATTCGTCGAGCTTCATATGAGGTAGAGAATATGCGTGTAGGAGATAGAACTGACTTTAACAGAATCAAATTCTCAATTGAGACTGATGGGACACTAACTCCTCGAGAAGTGATTGATCAATCAATTGAAATCATGATCGAACAACTCCAAGCAATGGCTCCAGAGGCAAGTGAATAAAACAGAGTAACGAAAATATTATGAGACATCACAACACAAACAAAAAATTCGGTCGAGAGACAAACACAAGACGTGCATTGATGCGGTCACTTGCTATTGCCTTGATTACCAAGGAGCATATCGAAACAACCGAAGCAAAGGCTAAGGCGATTAGATCTTACGTTGAAAAACTTGTAACAAAAGCAAAAGATGATTCACTTGCTACTCGTCGACTTTTAAATTCGCGACTCGGTAGTGGGGGAGACATCGCTGCAAAGAAACTAGTAGAGGACTTAGCAAAGCGATACAAAGATAGGGCTGGTGGATACACTCGAGTAGTAAAAACAAGAAACCGAACGGGTTCTGATGGTGCTGCAATGGCAATCATCGAATTCGTAGAAAATTAATTATTATCGTATGACAAAACAAGAATACACAATTGACGCGCAAGGAAAACGACTTGGAAGACTAGCCTCAGAAGTTGCGGTTTTGCTTATGGGGAAAAACTTACCCAATTTCAGTCGTGATCGTATCGCAGACGTTTCTGTAACAGTAGAAAATGTTGACCTACTAGAGATTTCATCAAAGAAGATGGAAGAAAAAACATACGATCACTACACTGGTTACCCAGGAGGAAGACGCGAATATAATATGGAAAAAGTAGTCGCGGATAAAGGACACGCAGAACTATTCAAAAAAGCTGTGTATGGTATGCTCCCTGGAAACAAGTTGCGACCGGGAATGATGAAGAATTTAATTATTAAATAATATACGCCTATGGCTGACAGATATCACAGAAACATCAAGAAAAATAAAAAGTCACAAGTACACTCTGCAACAAAAGAGAAGATGGCTGATATTATTCCGAAAAAAGGAGACTACACAGAAGCTCTAGGGCGACGAAAAACGGCAGTTGCACGAGTTCGTTTGTATCCCGCAAAAAAGACTGAAGTTCATGTTAATGGGCGACCATGTGACGAATATTTTGGCACTGATCAACTGAATATGATTGCACGACAGGCACTTTCAATCGAAGAGCAAAAAGAGCATTACTTAGTATCAGCATATGTGAAAGGAAGTGGACCAAATGCACAAGCAGAATCAATTAGGCTTGGTACAGCGCGTGCATTAGTTCAGATCGATGAAGAATTACGGTCTCCATTAAAACAAAAAGGTTACCTCAAACGAGATCCTCGATCAGTAGAACGAAAGAAGTTTGGGCTGCTCAAGGCGAGAAAAGCACCAGCGTGGGTAAAGCGATAAGATATAACGTAAAGTATCTTTTACTTAATTTATACAACAAAAGTACACAAAAAAGCGGAATATCCGCTTTTTTTTGTTATACTTCTCTTTATAAACCAGTTGCGAGGTTTAGTTTTGTTAGTTAACTTCATATGCATGAAAAATAAATTATTTATATTATTCATCCTGCTTTTTGGTGCGGCGTCTTTTGTGCATGCCCAACAAACAGTTGAAAATCTTAATTTTGTGGACAAAGTCTCAATTGAGGTCTATTGTTTCTTCACGGAATGTCAAGAGGAGGGCGTACAGAATATCACCCAAGAGGTAACTGTAACTGAGCGACCTTCAGCTCCAGTTCAGACCCCTTCAGTTTTCGAGGTCTCTGATCCTGAGCTCGAGCAGGAATTTGAAATTTCTGAGCCTGCTCCACAACCAGAACCTGCACCGGCACCAATCATTTCTCAACCGTCTGAGCCAGAAGTAGTATATGTGCCTCGTGTAGAAGAGCGAACAGTGTACGTCACACAATCAGGTGGAGGTCTCACCGAAGCGCAGGTGCACGAATTGATCCACAGGCACGAAGGTGAATTCGCAAACCACTCGCACTCAAACGTTAGTACTAACGTGGGGACTCACCAGCACGACGAGGTAGGAGATCATGAACATGATTTGGATGATTTCGAAGATTACATTGACGACATCATTGATAATGAAATTGACAGAATCGAAAGATTGATTGCAGCGGCAACACAGATTGATCAAATTGATGACACGCCAATTGGTGTGAATGATCCAGATGTAGGATATTTCACAAATTTATTTGCAGATACATTTAGTGTAGGAAATTTAACACTTGATCCAATTGTTGCAACAACGTCTGCTACCCAGGTCTTGGTTCGAGATCCTGTAACCGGAGAGATCGAATATATTGATCCATTAAATCTTGTTGCCTCGTCAACAGAGACACTAACAATCCTTTCGGACAATGGAGACGGATCATTCTCGTACGTAGATGAAGATGGTGTTACTACAACAATTGCTGTTGCAGACTTGCTTGCTTCATCCTCTGCTCCTCTGGTGCTATCTTCGCTAGAGGTGACAGGGACAACTACTCTGGCGGGTCCAACCACGCTATCTGGAACAACAACTGCTGATACGATCGTTACCAACATCATTGATGCAGTAACTGGATTCTTTGACAATCTGTTTGCAGATAACATTACTGCAACAACTACACAGACAGTAGATTTGACCGTTACAGGTGATACAACACTCGCAACTACAACTATTGCAAACCTGACCCTTGACCCAATCGGGACTGGAACAACCACTGACAACATCCTTGTGATTGATCCAG
>JAHDEI010000022.1 GCA_020628915.1 Minisyncoccota bacterium
ATTTAACACTCTCATGTGCTGAAAGTGACGAACAGGGTAGAAATAAACTTCCGAGCAGATTTATCGAATCCCTGAATTCAGAACACATTGACCAACTGAAAGCTCCTGAGGTTGAGAATCACGGGTTCTCTTTGAAAAGTGTTCAATTAAACGAGGCATCACTGTTAGATCCTGATTACATTGCAGAACAGTTTTATAAGATGCCGCTTTCGGTTTCTTCACTGAATAATTACTTTAAATCACCATTGCTCTACTTTTTCCGTTCATTTTTGCGATTGCCATCTAATCAAACGAAATCTTTATATTTCGGAAATTTGATACACAAAGCACTTGAAATTTATTTTAAAAAGACTTTTGAGGATAGTGAAATTGTAGAGAAGGGATTTTTGATTGCCAGCTTTGAAGATGCAATTAAGTATTCCCAAGTACCAAATGATATTTACGAAGAATTATTAGAAAGAGGGCGACAGACTCTCGCAGATTACCATGATCACTACAAAGATGGTTTTTTAACTGCTGGTGAAACAGAACACTTCATTAAAGCGGTTGAGTTCACCTTGGATGATGGAACGTCTCTTGTCTTGAGAGGAATCATTGATAAGTTGGAACGTAAAGATGATGGAACATACAGAGTTATTGATTATAAAACAGGAAAGCCGTGGTCAGAGAAATCAAAAGAAGACAGGGCAGGGCTAGAACGGCAACTAGTCTTTTATAAACTACTCTTGGATGGATATGCAGGTGGTAGATACCAAATGAGTGAGGCAGTGCTGGATTTTGTTGAAAAGAACAAGAAAGGTGAGTACGAGCGATATGCAATGGAGGTAACTGCTGACCATGTCGATAAGCTCAAGAAAGAGATTAACGAATTTGCCCAAGATATTTCTTCAGCAAGTTTTCTTAATAAAATGTATTTTCCCGACAAAACAAACAAGGAGCTTCTAGATTTATTAGAGGTCATGAAAAAGCATTGACAAGATTTGGTTTAGTCGCTATTTTAAAATCAGAAAAGGAGATCAAGAATGAGCACTATACACCTCATATTCAAGAATGTTGATACACCTGATGGCAATAGCCATGTTTAATTTACTAATATGGCGTTTAGAGACCCAGATAAAGCCGTTAAACACATCAAGAGTCAGTCACACCTAGACGGGCAAAATAGCCAACTTCAGACCTTTGACATTGAAGCATATGGCATCATTGCTCAAACAAACGATCATTGTGTCTTGCGCATCGAACTGATGGATAAATATTAAAAAACCTCGCAAGCATGCGAGGTTTTTCTGTATCGATCTATTGGCCTGGGGTCTTTTAATTTCCTGCTAAGAAAACATCAATTGCTTGCTTAAGGACATTGTAGTCAGCAACAGCGAGGAACGTTGTCCCATCTGCTTGTTGCATAAAGACGGTTGGAGTTCCTTGGACACCTCCACGCTGACCATCTTGGAAATCAGCTGCAACTTTCGTTTGGTCATCTGAAGCAAAACAATTTTCAAACGCAGTTTTGTTGATTCCCACAGATTCAGCATGAGTTGAGAACTTTGCAAGTAGTTCAGCATCACGTGCTTGTGCGGTAGTAGTATCTCCAAACAAGGCGCTGATGTACTCGAAGAACTTTTCATCTCCACCTAGTTGCGCAACACACTCTGTTGCAACAGCTGCTTCGGTAGCCGTTGGGTGAAGCTCACGTGTGAATGGAGCATCAAGAGGGAAGTGGCGGAATACGAATGAAATTCGGTCATTTCCTTTGTACTCTTCCTTGAGTCGTGTAAGAACGTTGTCATGATATCTCTTGCAGAAAGGACATTCAATATCAGAATATTCTACAACGAACAGATCTGCATTTTTGTTTCCAAAAATATGGTCGGTAGCATCAGAAACTTTTTTAATATCAGGATTCTGATTTTGAGGGGCTTGTGCCTGCGCGTTGTTGTTTGCAGGTGCTTGTACAACTTGTTGTTGATTGGAAAGCCCAAAGAATAGGGCTCCACCAATGATGATACCCGCAATTACTACTGATAATGGGATTAAATATTTTTCATTCATAATGTTACTAGATTAGATAAATGCAATTGTATCATAATGTTAGGTCTACTTGTCATGTAGATACGTGATCAATATGGTATGATGTCATCCAACTATGGCTAAGAAAAAAGCACTACAACCTAAAATTGAAACAAGAGCCCCTGTTGTCGCAATCATGGGACATATTGACCACGGAAAGTCTACTCTTTTAGACTACATCAGAAAATCAAATATCGTTGCTGGTGAGGCAGGTGGAATTACTCAACATATTTCTGCGTACGAGGTAGAGCATGACGGAAGAATGATCACCTTCTTGGATACTCCTGGGCATGAGGCATTTGCTGCCGCACGATCGAGAGGTGCTTCAATCGCTGACATTGCTATCTTAGTTGTTTCAGCTGAAGACGGAGTAAAAGAGCAAACAATGGGTGCGTATGAGTTCATTAAGGAGTCAGAGATTCCGTTCATTGTTGCGATTAATAAGATCGACTCTCCAAAGGCAAACCCAGAACAAGCAAAATATTCATTAGTTGAAAAGGGTATTTATCTTGAAGGTATGGGTGGAGATATCTCATACAACGAAATTTCTGCAAAGACAGGAGAAAATGTTGGCGACTTATTAGATACAATTCTTTTAGCTGCAGACCTAGAGGAGCTAGAAGGTGACAAAAATGCTCTTGCATCAGGTTATGTATTGGAGTCATCTTTAGATTCGAAAAAGGGGATCTCAGCGACGCTTGTTATCAAAAATGGTTCTATAAATTCTGGAAACTATATTCTTTCTGGGAGTTCATCTGCTCCAGTTCGTATCATGGAAGACTTTAAAGGAACTTCATTGAAAGAAGCGTCGTTTTCAAAACCTGTTCGAATCATCGGATTTGACGAGCTACCAAGTGCGGGGGCAGATTTTATGGTTTTGGAAAACAAAAAAGCAGCGCAAGATTATCTTAAGAAGTTATCGAAAGAAACACCCGAAAAAGAACAAGAAACTAAAACTGATAAAGAGACAGTCCCTCTCATTATTAAGACTGATGTTCAGGGATCTTTGGATGCGATCAAGCATCAGATCGATAAGATGGAGACTTCCTCAGCAGTGTACAAAATTATCGAAGCGGGAGTAGGAGACATTACAGATGGGGATATTAAACAGGCAGGAACTGATGAGAGGACAGTTGTGGTTGGATTTCATGTAGGCGAAAAAAGAGCAGCAACTGACCTTGCACAAAAAATGAGCATTGAGATTAAACGGTTCGACATTATTTATGAACTAACAGATTTTCTTGCCGAGGCACTTGAATCACGAAGAACCAGGATTCAGTCAGAAAAGGTCTTTGGTGAAGCAAAGATAATCCGAGTGTTTTCATGGACAAATAAGGGTGGAGTTGTCGGAGGTAAAGTTAAAGAAGGTGAATTATCGACTGGAGATCAAGTTGCTATCATTAGGCGTGATATTGAAATTGGTAGGGGGACTATCAAAGGGTTGCAGCGTGCTAAACAAGAGGCAAGTATGATTACAGATGGTGATGAGTTTGGAATGATGATTTCTTCAAAAATTGAAATCGCAGAAGGTGATCGTTTGCATGCGGTACGAATGGTTAGTGAATAGTTTGAAAATATATGCCATCAACAAGACAAAAGAAAGTAGCAGAAGAGATTCGTAAGTGTGCCGGAGATTTCATTGCTATGGAGGCTGGAAGAGGTAATTTAATAACACCAACACAAGTAACAGTCTCGCCGGATTTAAAAAAAACAACTGTGTATGTTTCTGTTTTTCCAACTGATCAGGAGGAGCAAGCAATTCATTTTTTAAGAAGAAAGCGTAATGACTTTCGAACATATATAAAAAGGCACACTCATGCAAAGGTGCTTCCGTTTGTAGATTTTGAAATAGATTTAGGAGAGAAGAATCGCCAAGTTATCGAGGAGATTTCAAGCAAAAACTAGTTTCGGCCAAAAAACCAAAACACAACCGCCGGGATCGTTGTCCTAACTATTTGATATAGAGTATTAAAAAGTGTTTGTTCTGTTGTGATCACTTTGTACAAAACCAACAATAGAGTAATTAAAACCAAGATACTCGAGTAGAAGTATACTTTTTTATAATTTAGATCACTACGCTTCAGAAAAAAATCTTTTGATTTTTTTGTAAAAAACCAAACAAGAAGATAGAAAAGAATCGCAATGATAACACCTAGCGCAAGACGATTAGGAGATTGCCAATCAGAAATACCCAAGAGTGCATTAAGAATTGCAGTAAGAACCATAATGATACCAGCAGGAAGCAATAGGGATATTGCGTAATGTTGGAGTGCTTGTGGGGTTATTTTCATAATAATTATTTAGTTTTATTAATAGCGTCTAGTTCTTCTGGTGAGAACTCTTGGTCAGTATGTTTCCATTCTCGGACCTCTTTGGCGGTTACTCTTGTCATTTCTCTTGAATAAAGATTTGAAATGACAACCCCATTACCATTTTCATCAACTGTTGCAACAGAGAAAGATTGAAGCCCACCAACACCAGCATCACGGAATGGGTTATAGCGCACTAGGGCCGTGTTCTTGATCGTCTTAGATTTAGGTATCAGGTTGGACACTGATTGAGCAAGTTTGTTGTTTTCTCCAGAGAGTACCGAAATTTTCTGCTCGAGATCAACAATTTGTTTATTAAAGTCTGTCTCGAGTGTGACTTGGGGTATTGATGAGATCTTGCTCTTTAGGGAACGAATCATGAGAAGTTGAATAATAAAGAACAATGCCATCAACAAAGCTAGTAGGGGGGTCGCAAATTGGGGTGTAAGATATTCCATAATAAATTGCATTATATCAAACGGAGACACTTGTTATAATAGTGCACATGTTTAAAAAAGAGTCCTCAATTTATCTGGATTACGCAGCATCAACACCTGTTTCTAAGAAGGCTTTTATGAGCATGAAACCCTGGCTAGATGGAACCCACTTTGGAAATGCCTCGTCAATCCACGAAAGGGGGAGAAAGGCTCAAAAAGCAATTTCGGATGCAAGAGCAACAATAGCGCAAGCAATGGGAGCTTCAAATAATTCTCAAATCATATTTACCTCAGGGGGCACTGAATCAAATGTTTTGGCTCTTATCGGCGCAACCAAGGCTGGCGATACTATTGTTGTCTCTGAGATCGAGCACTCGTCAATCAGGGAGCTTTCTGATAGGTATGACAGAGACTTCGTATTTCTTCCTGTTGATAAAAGGGGACTGATTGACACAGACAAGCTTTTGCAAATAGTAAAAAACCATAAACCCAAAATGGTATCTATTCAGCTGGTAAACAATGAAATTGGTGTAGTTCAAAATATTAAAAAAATTACCAAACTGGTAAAAGCTCATGATAAAGCAATACTGATGCACACTGATGCCTCGCAGGCTTTTTGTCACAATTCTTGCCATGTAGATTCCTTGGGTATTGATCTGATGACCCTTTGTTCACAGAAAGTTTATGGACCTCAAGGGATTGGCTTGTTATATGTTGCACCTGACGTCAAGCTTAGCCCGCTGTTTCCAGGGTCACAAGAATTTGGTATTCGTGCTGGTACCGAGTCAGTTGCTTTAATTGCGGGCTTTGCACAAGCTCTCAAAGATGCCACAGGGGACAGAAAAAGGTACATACAGGCAACTATGGATTTACAGGTATATCTTTTTGAACTATTAGAGAGAAATAATATTAATTACGTGCTCAGTGGTGTTGATCCATTGCCACGCGCAACGAGTCTCTCGTTTCCAGATATTGATCTTGATTCTGAAAAACTTGTTTCGTTCTTCAATACTAAGGGAATTCAACTATCTTCTAAATCTGCTTGTATGGGTGCTCACGCACAAAAATCATATGTGCAGCAAGCGATAAATAATGATGCAGAAAAGAATATTCGAATATCAATTGGCAGATCTTCTAAAAGGAGAGATATCGAAAAACTTGTATCAGTAATCAAAGAGTTATGTTAAATACAATCTCATGCAACTTGAATATGTTCTGCGGAACTGACTTCAACGCGCTTTTTATTTTTTTGATACCGTTTCTTCTTATTGTTCTCTCAAATGAGTATTTGGATAAGAAGACAAAATGGCCGCGAGAAATACATAGAAAGTATGGCCACATACTTTCAGGTTTAACAATTATTTTTGCATCATTTCATTTGGCTTATGTTGAGATGATTTTGTTCTCATGTGCTCTTATTATCGGTGCTTTAGCTACAAGAATTTTAAAATTTAAAACTGTTCACCAGGTAAAAAGGAAGTCTGTAGGTACTGTATTGTTTGCGTTAGTTACATTACTGTTAACGGTCATTTGGTTCAGAGAGCACCCAGAACTATTGAGATACGGAATTTGGATACTAGTTGTGCCTGATGCGGCAGCCGCTGTATTTGGATCACTGCATGGTAAACAGATACCACGCTTTAAAAAAAGCATTCTAGGCTCAATTGTATTTTTTGTTGGGATGATATTGATTACAGTCTTCTATACACAGTCAGCGATTCCAATAATTGCAATTGCATTCATTATGACCACCATTGAGTTTTTTACAAGGTGGGGGTTAGATAATTTGACCATGCCGCTGCTCGGGTCGTATTTAATATATCTTGTGATGTAAAAAGCGCTTGCGCGCTTTTTAATTAGTTATTTTGTGTGTGCTTTTATGTATAGATAGATGTCTTCGAGTGCTTTCACGGCATCACCAGCAGCAATGTTGTTTTGGTGATATAGCCCATCCGTACAATCTCCAGCAGCCCATACACCTTCAAGCGAAGCTCTTTGGGTCTTTGGGTCAGTTACTACCTGACCGTATGGAGTTAGATCAATTAGATCAGCTACATAACCGGTTGTGGGTTCAGCTCCAATTTCAACAAAGACACCTCCTGTGGGCAAGATAATTTCCTTACCGTCTACTTCATATACAATTTCGTTAACCATTGTTTCTCCACGCACTTCTTTGATTTGTGCATTGAGAACACCAGTCATGTTCTCATGAGCTAGAACATTTTCAACTGTAACTGCGTCAGCTTTGAAACGTGAACTACGTTGGAGGAGCGTTACCGACTTACAATACGCCAGCAATTGGGCTGCAGATTCAAACCCAGCATTACCTCCACCAACAACAACAACATCTTTTCCACTAAAGAAAGGGCCGTCACAAGATGCACAGTAAGTAATTCCTTTGTGCTCAAATTCGTCAGCGCCTGGAACAGGTAATCTTCGTCTGTGGGAACCGGTAGTCACCAGCACTGTCTTTGCTTCGTATTCACCAGCGGTAGTAATTACCCTGAAGCCACCTTCAATTTTTTGGACGTCCTCAATACGTGCACCTTCTTTTACAACAAAGTCATCAGCTTCGTATTTCTTTACGTGTTCTTTTAGTTTCTTTGCCAGTTCCGTCCCTGGAATAACCTGATCACCAATCCAATTCTCAATACCAGGAGAGACGATAGATTGTCCACCAAACGTTTCGGTGATCAAGATTGTATTCAGTTGTTTACGAGCTGCGTATACTCCTGCTGCACACCCGGCAGGACCGCCACCCAAAATTGCTACATCAAACATATTTCAAAATTTAATTACATTTATATCTTACTAGTATATCACACATGTAAAGTAGACTTTACTTTATCTTTGTGAATAAAAGAGTCAGAAAGACTCTTTGATATTATCTTCTTTTTTTGAGAAATCCAGGTACAGATGACCAAACATCTTTATCTTCACCGTCAATAATATCGATGTTCTCACTTGATACAGAAAATTCTGATTCAACTGATTCATCAACAATGTGTACAGGCTCCGAATCAACCTCTTCCTCTACAACAAAGTCATCAGCTTCGGATGACTGGGGAAGGGACGGAACTGCGTCCCTGTCAAAACCTGATGCAACAACAGTTACTTTGACTTCACCTTTTTTGAGCTTTAGATCACGAATTGTTCCAAATTTCACAATTGCATCTGGATCAATTTCTTTTGTGATGAGAGAAGCAATTGTTGATACTTCAGTCATTTTCAGGTCATCACCTGCTGAAATTGAAAACAACACTGCCTTTGCTCCATGCATGGAAACATCCAGTAGGGGAGAGTTGATTGCTTTGAGAGCTGCCTGCTCAGCACGTTTCTCACCGCGCGCAGATCCAATACCAACCAGTGCCATTCCTGAGTCTTTTAAGACTGTTCGAATATCTGACGAATCAATATTGATTCGTCCCGGTGTTGTGATGAGATTCGAGACACCTGTCACAGCCTGAAGAAGAACTTCATCTGAGAGAGCAAATGCTTCGTTCATGGTTGCGTCACCATCAGCTGCTTCCAAAATCTTGTCATTAGGAATGACAATGTAAGCATCAACATTTTTAGAGAGTTCATCAATCCCAGCAGAAGCTAAAGATGACCGACGGTTACCTTCAAAGAAAAATGGTTTGGTGACAACAGCAATAGTTAAAATACCAAGTTCTTTTGCAATTGCGGAAATCACAGGTGTTGCACCGGTTCCTGTTCCACCTCCCATACCACCGGTAATAAAGACGATGGAAGCGTCTTTGAGCATTTTAATAAGCTCTTCTTTGGTTTCCATTGCTGCCTGCTTTCCGACCTCGGGATTCATTCCTGTTCCAATTCCTCCAGTAAGGGTTTTTCCAATATGGATCTTCTTTGTTGCTTTTGATTGGTTTAGGTCTTGAATGTCGGTGTTAACAACTGCAAATTTAACTCCTTTGGCACCTTTTTTAATCATGTAATTGGTTGCGGACTTCCCAGAACCTCCTACTCCAATTACTTGGATTTTTGATGTAGGCATTTTTTCTTTGGGGGAATTTGTTTTTGTTGCCGCAGGTTTCTTTTTAGGTGCGGTTTTCTTGTTTGCTTTTGTAGTTTGCTTTTTGGCAGGCATAGTTTCTCTTTAGCTCGTAATCACATTATTCTATCAGAAAGTATTCGAAAAAATATGGGGATAGAAAAAAGTCACCTGCTAGAGGTGACGTGCAAGTACCGACAGACAAGCTTTCATGATGTGGGGCACTCAAGCTTGGAGCCATAGCTCGACCCGGGGCTGGGTCCTGCCGGTAAATACAATATAGCATGAATGAATAAATCTGTCAAGCTACCAATTTATTTTTTCTAAATCGTGTTTTTGCAAATATGCATTTGTTTGGCTGAATGGCTTTGATCCAAAGAATCCACGATAAGCAGAGAGAGGTGATGGATGAGGAGACCGAATAACAAGATGTTTTGATTCGTCTACATAGGAACACTTTTTTTGCGCGTATGATCCCCATAAGATAAACACTAGGTGTTCTTTCTGCTCAGATAACACTCGAACGACTTCGTCTGTGAATTTTTCCCACCCCTTATCTGCATGTGATCCCGGCGATTTGTGTCGCACAGTTAATACAGAGTTGAGCAGGAGAACTCCTTGCTTTGTCCAATCAGTTAAATTTCCATTGGCTGGTTGGGGGATATTTAAGTCGGCATGCAGTTCTTTAAATATGTTTTTTAGTGACGGGGGGATAGGAGATGTATTCTGAACAGAAAACGCGAGACCATGTGCCTGGTTTGGTCCGTGATATGGATCCTGACCCAGAATGATCACCCTGACGTTCCCAAAGGGTGTGAGACTGAACGCATGAAAGACATGTTCCAAATCTGGATAAATTTTTCCGGAAGGATACTCCGTTTCAAGAAATTCAGTTAGGTCCCGATAGCTTTTTGTTGAAAGAAATTGTTGCAATGCATG
>JAHDEI010000023.1 GCA_020628915.1 Minisyncoccota bacterium
TGCTTCTAGTACGAGAGGACCGAAGTGGACTGACCTCTGGTGTACCGGCTGTTGTACCAACAGCACCGCCGGGTAGCTAAGTTGGGAATGGATAACCTCTGAAAGCATCTAAGAGGGAAGCCAACTCCAAGATCAGAAATCATTGAGACCCCTAGGAGATGACTAGGTGATAGGCTCAAGGTGTACGCACAGTAATGTGTTCAGCCGAAGAGTACTAATACGTCAAGAAAATCTTACTATGAGGGAATTACAAAGCATGTAAACGTTGTATTTTTTACAGTTTTTACGAAATTGAAGATATCTATTTCAAAATCAAATGTTCTGTGTTGGTATTTTGCGGGAGGGGTCACACCTGTTCTCATTTCGAACACAGAAGTTAAGTCCTCTACGACCGATGGTACTGCGACGCGGGAGAGTAGGTAGATGCCAGCACAGAGTATTTGATACAAAACAAAAACTACCAAAAGGTAGTTTTTGTTTTGTTATAATTTTGTATATGGATGAACAACAAACAAGAACAGATATTTTGAATCGTATCGCACAAGCTGCAGATAATATCAAATCAGAAATTGACAAAGAGTTTTCAGACCTCAAGAGCGACCTGAAAGGGATTGATAGGGAGCTGGCTTCACAAGCAGATCGAGGATTTGATCGAGCAAAAATAACAATTAATCGAGGAGTAGACTCAGCAATAGGTTTAATAAAAGATAGAATTTAAGTAAAAGACTTCCGATAGGAAGTTTTTTAAAATGTTAGAATAGGCTAATGTCAGAAATCGATAGTTACGAAATACCTCCTTTACTAGATGACAAAAAAAGAGAAGAGTTATATGGGCCAGAGATGGATCCTCTTTTGGCGCAGCTTTTTTATAATCGAGAGATCACAGATCCAGAGACGGTCAATTCATTTTTTGAGTTTGATTGGTCTGGAATTCACGACCCATTTCTTTTGAAGGACATGGGAAAGTCAGTTGATCGAATTTTAGATGCAATTGAGAAAAATGAAAAGATACTAATCTATTCTGACTATGACACGGATGGTATTCCTGGAGGTGCAGTGATGTATGATTTTTTTACAAAGATTGGATACAAGAATTTTTCAAACTATATTCCAAATCGGAATACCGAAGGATATTCATTGAATATGTCAGCCTGTGAGGGGTTTGTGTCAGATAATGTCGAGTTAATTATCACTGTTGATTGTGGAATCACCGACAGCGAAGAGATTGCATTCTTGATGAATAATGACATTGATGTGATCGTGACAGATCATCATTTGCCTGAGGGAGATGTCCCTGCTGCATACGCAGTCATTGATCACAAGCAAGACAATTGTGATTATCCGGATCCCAATTTGTGTGGGGCTGCTGTTGCGTGGAAACTAGTCTGTGCACTTATTACAACTGGTAAAGAGCGAAAAATACAGGAGTTTACAGACACACCAGAAGGCTGGGAGAAAACCCTACTTGATCTGGTTGCAATTTCAACAGTGTGCGACATGGTCCCACTCGTTGGCGAGAATAGATTATTAGTACATTTTGGAAAAATTATTCTATCGATGTCACCTCGTCCGGGTCTTCATACTATTTTCAAAAAAGCACGCCTGAATCAAAAAGCTCTCCAGACAGACGATATCGCATTTATGATTGGTCCACGAATTAATGCGGCCTCTCGTCTGGACGATCCAATGATTGCGTTTACGGCACTCGCAAAAGATGGCGCTGAGGCAATTGCGGCAGCAGAGATGCTTGAAAAACTCAATAATAGACGTAAGTCCCTAACCGCAAAGATCATGAAAGAAGTGTGGGGTAAATTGGATGAACGTCCAGGGTCGCCAGTAATAGTGATCGGAAATCCAGAGTGGCCACTTGGTATTCTTGGTCTTATTGCCGGAAAAATTGCAGATCGAATGAAAAAACCAACATTTGTGTGGGGGCGAGTTGGTGACGAAATCAAGGGTTCTGCTCGATCTGGATCAAATATATCTGTGTTCTCATTGATGCAGCATGTCCGAGACAGCTTTTCTGGCTTTGGTGGGCATGCAGCGTCGGGTGGTTTTGAAACAGATGGAGAAAAAATTCATTTTCTTGAGGAAGAGCTTGCAAAAAAAGTAGATGCAGCGGAGAGGATTACCGAAGACAAAATCCACATTGATGCAAAGCTGACGATTAATCAAATAAATGTCACAACGCATAAACTAGTGCACAAGCTTGAACCATTTGGAATGGGTAACAAGAAACCACTTTTTTTGATTGACGAGGTTGTCACATCAGTACGTGAGTTTGGAAAAACAGGCAACCATATCGAACTAAAATTTTTGAATGCACGGGGAAAATTTATCAAGGCAACCGCTTTTTTCAGAGAAGATTTGATCGCAAAAGGAATCAAACAAGGAGACACAGTTTCTATTATTGGGAGTATTGAAAAGGACTCGTATAACGGATACGAATACGTGACAATTCGTCTAGTGGATGTGTTAATATAGCGCAATGAAAAAGTTTATCCTCCATCGTGCTAAAGGGTTGGGACATCCAGAAAATACCCTTGAAGCGATCTCTTCTGCTATCGGTTCGTCACATCAGTATATTGAAATCGACATCCGTTACACTAGTGATAGTGTGCCTTTTATTTACCATCGAGAAAAGATAAAAACGAATAAGGGGTCGTTTTTAACATCCGAGATTGACTCTGAAACCCTCAGGGAAATGACGTGTAGGAAAACAGGATATCACTATGCTTTTTTTGATGATGTTCTCAGTGAATTTTCTCGTAATAAGAAAGATGGCCAGGTTTTGGTTCTGGACATGAAGGACTACGGAAAAGAGCAGGATTTATTAGATCGTGTGTATACGCATGGCCTAGAAAAAAATGTGCACGTGACAAGTGCAATTCCACAGACTATCTTTACCTTGTATGAGTATATGCAACAGCAGGAGAAATACATCCCGCTCTATTTTGGTTATTTACGTTCAGATGCATTGTGGAGGAAATTCCATCAATGGCTATATAATAGTTCTTGGGGAAGCAGGCTCTTTTCTGCGTTTTTACCAATTAGGCTTTTAAATAAAAAAAATTATCAAGATCCATCCGTGCTCTCTGAAAAAGCAAGTAATTATGTCTTTTTTGATAAAGCTGGTGTACCAGAAGATATCATTACTATCCTGAAAGAAACAGGGGGTGGGGTGATCATGAATGTCAGAATTCGTTTTGATGATTGCAAAAAAATAAAAGAACAAGGATTAGAGGTGATGGTTTTTGGTCGTGCGCTTGGTCTGCACAAGATTTTTAATACGCATCACTATCCGCAGCTGCTTTACAGCGACTATATAGATTACATTTTTGTAGACACTCCAGGCCACGGGGAATACAAATATGCTGAACGTCATTTTATTTCAAATGTTCCGCAAAAACGATGGTTCTGGGAAGCAATCCTTTCGAATATTTTTTTCTTTTTAGGGGCTACCCGTATAACAAAAAGGTCAGGACACCTTGATGATCTTCAGGTGCTTGATGAGGTTTCCAACTTGCTGCAAACAGGTGATATCATTTTGTGCGGACAACAAAGAACATTAGCGAGTATTTTGATTAAGAGCTTTATCACACACAGCACAATGTATATTGGTGATGGGAAAATTGTCCATGCTTCGATTGATGGTGTGGCAGAGTTGCCAGTTGAGGATCTTGTTCCACAATACGATACAATGATTATCTTGCACAACAATAATTTGGATGCAAAGACAATCCAAAAGAAGATCGAGTTTCTTAAATCGAAACGAGGGATTCCTTTTGACTTTTTCTTTTCAACACATCAAAAGAACTATTATTGTTCGGAATTAGTTCATGATGCTTGTGAATTTGTCGGGGAACAAGGCGTTCTGGGGGATCGATCACCAAAGATAATTAAACCTAGATATTTTTTAGATGCAGAGACGTATGACCACGTTTATGTTTCGCACACACTCTTCGAAACGGAGTCAAAAAAGTATAAATTAAATCCGGACGTATTTACAAACCGGTTACGTAGAGCTTATACTGAACTGTAATGAACACCACAGAAAAAAAATACACTCAGGACGAACGAGAAGATAGAGCTAAGAACTTTATTGTTTGGGGGTTATTTGGTACACAGTTGGGTATGTGGATTATGGTTACGGTAGTCGCAGTGTGTCTAGGTGTATTTTTTGCAATTATGGATATAATTACATCATGAGAGAACTATCTATTTACACAGACGGATCGTCATTAGGAAATCCAGGGAAGGGGGGCTGGGGGGCTGTTTTGATTGGGAACAAGCAGGCGCTAGAAATAGGAGATAAAGCTGACGATGTGACAAACAATCAAATGGAGCTTTTGGCTGTGTACAAAGCACTCGAACAGATTGCAGAACTTTCAATTTCTGATTATGTGATTACGCTTTATTCTGATTCGGCGTATGTAGTGAACGGCTTGAATGATTGGGTGTTTGGGTGGGAGAAAAACGGTTGGAAAAAATCAGATAAAAAACCAGTTTTGAATAAAGATCTGTGGGAAGATATCCAGCGAGTGCGTTCTTTTGTAGAATCAGACAATAAACTTTTTCTTGAGCACATAAAGGCTCATGCAGGACATAGGCATAATGAACGTGCAGATGATATTGCACGAGGTTTTGCTGAAGGCGAAAAGATAGAGCTATTTACAGGTTCTCAGAAAGACTACCTGCAAGACTAAATTTCATGATACACTGATCGCATGAATAATTTGGGAAAGATTCATGCGGTTTTTTTAATTGTTCCTGCATTTTGTCTTGGAATAATTTTAGGCCTGCTTGGACTCTCGAATTTTGTTTTTCTTGTTTTTGTTGCCGGTGCTTTTTCCTTAGCTATCGTATTCTTTTCTTTTGAGATTCGTCTGGTACTGTTGTCAATTTTCCTACTGATTGGGTTCATCAGAGCTGATTGGTGGATCCAGACATATGGAGAGACAAATTTGAATGCAGGGAAGACAAGAGTGTCAGCATATGTCTCAGCAGAACCAGATTATCGAGAATTTCATACTAGATTAACGCTCACAATCGATGGATCATACGAAAAAGTTTTGGTGACTCTCCCGCATTATCCAGAATATCGATATGGCGATTTATTGTATTTTGATGGGGTTTTGGTGACACCTGAGTCATTTGAGACGGATCAAGGCAGAGTTTTTGATTACAAGAATTTTCTTCTCAAAGACAAGATTTATTTTGTCTCGAGGTATCCAGAAATAACCTTAGTGTCTGAGGGCACGCGGGGGAGTAAAGTTACCAAAACGCTACTTGATGTTAAAAGAGCCTTTATACACCGGATTGAGCAATTATTTCCGGAACCTCATTCGTCGTTGCTTGGCGGCTTATTAGTGGGGGCAAAGGCATCTATGGGTCCAAATTTATTGGATCAATTCCGTCAAACAGGGGTGATACACATTGTCGTACTCTCGGGGTTTAACGTAACAATTATTGCAGAGGCGATTATGCGCGTTCTCGCATTTATTGGTGTACTCGGCTCGACTTTTTTTGGGTCAGTGGCAATTCTTCTTTTTACTATCATGACAGGCGCCTCAGCAACGGTGGTACGGGCAGCACTGATGGCCTTTTTAGTGATTATTGCTCGAGCAACAGGTTATGAGTCAAAGATAATCAAAGCTTTGTTCTTTGCTGCATTCATGATGATTTTGCACAACCCCATGATTCTTTTGTACGATCCGTCATTCCAGCTGTCATTTTTGGCCACGCTTGGCTTAATCGTTGTTGTCCCTTGGATTGATTCAAAATTAGGACTCATCCCACGAACTAAGTTTGATTTGAGGGGTTTAGCTGCAGCATCCATTGGTACACAGATTTTTGTACTCCCCATGCTTGTATGGATGAGCGGTGAGATTTCTTTGGTTTCGCCGCTAGTTAACATTCTCGTGCTGTGGATTGTTCCACTAACTATGCTGCTAGGCTTTATCGTTTTTGTGTTTTCATATATTTCAATTAACGTGGCCTTGCCATTGATTTTAAGCACATGGATTCTACTTGGCTATATATTAATGTTGGTTGATTGGTTTTCTCAGATGCCTTTTTCGACAATAAAAACACCACACCTGTCTGTTTTGGGTGTGGTGTTTGTGTATGTTTTGTATTTTTTGTTGTGGATGATCCTTAAGAAACGAAACTAGTTGTAGTATTTCTCACGCAAAGGCGCTTGTTTTACTAGATTCATAATTTCTTCATCATCGTCCATCACGTGAAAGAGATCAAGGTCTTCTGGAGAAATAGTTCCAAATTTATCCAACAATACATTTTTTGAATAATCAAGAATTGGTTGCCAGAATTCTGATCCCACTAAAATAATTGGGACCCTCTCTACTTTCTTTGTCTGCACTAATGTGAGGATTTCAAAAAATTCGTCCATTGTTCCAAAACCACCCGGGAAACACAGATAAGCTTCTCCTGTAAAGTTCATCGTAAATTTCCGAGTAAAGAAATATTGAAAATCAACACCGTGGGTCACATATTTGTTCGCAGATTGCTCAAATGGCAACACAATATTGAACCCAACTCCTGACCCACAACCTTCAAATGTTCCACGGTTTCCAGCCTCCATAATTCCTGGTCCACCGCCGGTGATTACTGCAAATCCTTCTTGGCAACACATATTTCCTAGGCGTCGGGCTTTTTCATAGTATTCAGAACCTTCTTTTAATCTCGCTGAGCCAAAAAAAGTCACAGATTTAGGATAGGCCGAGATAGTTTCAAAGGCTTGCCTCAGCTCTTTGTTGATTTGAATCATTCTTTCTTCTGTCATTGCCAAAAACTCCTCAGTTGTGTGCGCATCTTCAAAGTGCTGTAAGCCAACTTCTTTTTTAGACAATTCTTGGTCTGACCGTTCTAGTTTTGTGTGTCCTGCGGTTTCAGAAATAGGACAGCTGTATTGTTTTTCTTCATTCATATGTCCTAATTATATCTTGATATGCCTGTATGATTGTGGGGATAACATCGGTCGAGAAGCATCTTTTCTTTTTTATAATTAGGGTATATGAAATCAAAGAAAATAGCAGTTCTTGTCCTGAGTGTTTTTTCACTTGTTCCGTTTTCTACATTCGCACAGCAAGACATGGACATAAACTTCATCGACCGCGTCTCAGTAGAGGTCTACTGTTTCTTTTCAGAATGTGA
>JAHDEI010000024.1 GCA_020628915.1 Minisyncoccota bacterium
TCTGTGACCTCCTCAACGTCAATGAGGCGCTCTAGCCAACTGAGCTAATCACCCATATACACAGATAATTAATCTGTGTGTTATAGAATGACTAGTAATAAGTTGCGCTACGCAAACTAAAACTAATCACCCAAGTAAGAGAATAATATCATCAACTCAGTCCTAATCAAGTAAAATTGACATTATTTTATTTCAATATACTGTATCAACAGATGAGGAGGCAACAATGAGAAAAAATATTGACATTAGTGAACTAAAAAGTTCATTCGAAAGTATTAAAATGAACGGCGCGATCGAGTTAATTGATGAGCTTTCTTCTGTGCTGGCTCAACAATCATTAAAATTGGCTCGACAACAATTGGTTACGATAAATTAGACCATAGCAAATATAAAACCGAAGAAGAAAAGTTTACAGCTATTTGGGCGTTAAAGACTATGTATCTTGGGAGGTTTGATGAGAAGCAGACTCCGCTTGGCGACTTGAACGCTTTTTGTGAGACGATCAGTGCAGCCAAAGGCATACCTCAAGAAAATATTATTTACTTGGACAAAGTGTTTGCAGATTTCGCCAGAGGTATCAGGGGAGAACAAAATTTTGAAACAGTTAGTTCTGTTATGGTACTGAGGCGCGGTGAGAAGCCATCAATATCTTGATGGCTTTTTTGTTAGAATATTTATATGTCAGAAAAAACTATATTTGAAAAAATAATTGATAGAGAAGTTCCATCAAGAGTAGTATATGAAGATGAATACACAATCGCTTTTTTGGATATCGCACCTTTTGATAAGGGGCACACAATCGTTGTGGCAAAAAAGAAATTCGAAACTATCTGGGATATGGATCAGGAGACGTACATGGCTTTGCAGGCAACTGTTCATAAAATTGCTGCACATGTACACGATACTCTTGGGGTGGGCGTTGCGGTGTACCAAAGGAATCTAGCAAGTGCTGGACAAGAAGTGCCTTATGTTCATGTACATGTGCTTCCACGTAACGACGATGAAGGAGACAGACCTGTATTTAATGACTTGATGGAGAATAGAATTTCATATAAATCGGACGAGGAGGCAGATAAATTTTTAGAATTACTAAAACTGAGTTAAAATACAGGCATGAAAAAAGCAGCTACATACGCAGCAATGTTATATAAAGTTTCTCAGGAAAAGTCAGGGTCTGATTTGGGCACGTTCTTCTCCCAATTTATGAAACGACTAGAAGAAAAGAAAGAGACAAAACTTTTACCTACTATTTTGTCTGAGCTTGAAAAAAAGACCGAACGAGAATCGCAAGGAAAAGGCACGACATTAATCGTCCGAGATTCAGATTCTGTTGTCGCAGCAAAAAAGGCACTCGAATCATTTTCTGAAATGTTTGATACCTCAGAGGTCACTGTCAAAGAAGATAAGAATATTGTGGGCGGATTTATCGCAAAGAACAATACAAATCTACTGGATCGATCATTTAAAAAAGGACTACTAGAGATGTACCAAAGACTAAAATCATAGAAATATACAGTGGGCCGCTACGCGACCCACTTTTTCTTTTCGAAAAGAAGCTAAAATTTGATACAATACGCGCATAATTTTGCTAGCAAATAATCAATTTTAGTAATGTCGAACGCAATCATTGAAAAACTCCAAAAGGAGATCGAAAATTTCAAAGTAGAGTCTGCACCCGAGAGTATCGGGACAGTGCTTGAAACAGCAGATGGTGTGGTGAACATCGAAGGACTTGAAGGAGTCCAAATGACCGAAATGGTTCGGTTTTCATCAGGTGGTTCAAAATCTGTAGAAGAATCATTAGACCAAACGGGAAGCACCTTTGGTTTAGTTTTAAACATCGAAGAAGATTCAGTTAAGGCTGTAATCCTAGGGGACCCACAATCAATCAAGGAAGGTGATTCTGTTGTAAAAACAGGGAAAATTCTTTCTGTCCCAGTTTCAGAAGAAATTCTGGGTCGAGTAGTAGACTCGCTAGCAAATCCTATTGATGGAGAAGGTACAATCAAAGAAGATAAACAAATGCTCGTTGAGAGACCTGCATTTGGTGTTATTGATCGAGCTCCAGTGGATACTCCACTACAAACAGGAATCAAAGCAATTGACTCGATGGTTCCAATTGGACGAGGACAACGAGAGCTTATTATTGGTGACCGAGGAACAGGAAAAACAACAATTGCGATCGACACAATCATTAACCAAAAGAATGAACCAAAAGAAACACGTCCTGTTTGTGTCTACGTTGCCATTGGTCAAAAGGAATCAAAGACAGCAAAGATCGTTGAGGAATTGCGAAAGCAGGGGGCGATGGACTACACAGTAGTTCTATCCGCGGCAGCATCTAAACCAGCAGCCGAATTGTTTTTAGCACCATATACTGGTGTTGCGATTGCTGAGTACTTTATGGACAAAGGGAGGGACGTTTTAATTATTTATGATGACCTCTCAAAGCAAGCAGCGGCATACCGACAAATGTCACTACTATTGAGACGACCACCTGGACGTGAGGCATATCCCGGAGACGTATTTTACTTGCACTCGAGGCTACTAGAACGATCAGCAAAAGTAAATGATTCGCATGGTGGTGGGTCTATTACTGCATTACCAATCATTGAAACTCAAGAGGGGGATGTTTCTGCGTATATTCCCACTAACGTGATTTCAATCACAGACGGGCAAATTTTCCTTGACTCAAATCTGTTTAACAAAGGTATTCGTCCAGCTATCGATGTGGGTCTATCAGTATCACGTGTGGGATCAGCAGCACAAACCAAAGCTATGAAAAAAGTGTCAGGACCTCTCAAACTTTCGTTGGCACAATTCCGAGAACTAGAGGCGTTTATGCAGTTTTCATCCGACCTTGATGATGCAACAAAAGAGAAGATTGAGTCGTCAGTGCGCACAGTAGAAATGCTCAAGCAGAAAAATAACTCACCACTGCCGTTTGAAAAACAAGTAGTTTCACTATTCTTTATCACTAATAACTTTGGACGAGATTTTCCAGTAGACCAAATGCTTGTAATCGAGTCAGAACTATTTGAAAAAATTGAAAACGAATCTCCTGAAATTATGGATGAGATCAGAACTTCAAAGAAACTAGAAGATGAAACAAAAGAAAAGCTAACTTCATTTATTGAAACATTTGTGAAGAATAGAAAAGCTGAATAACAACATCTATGGCACTCCGCGATATTAAAGACAAAATTGCATCAGTAAAAAAGACAGCCAAGGTAACCAAAGCCATGGAGTCTGTTTCTGCTGTGAAAATGCGGAAGGCACAAGAGGTTGCCTTGCAGGCTCGAGAATATGCGTTCTTTGCTTTCTGGGCTCTCAAGAGGCTGGCTCATGCTGCAGGTAAAGATATATCTGAGTATTTCTCAGACAAAAAAGGAGACAAGACAGGTATTGTTTTGGTTTCTTCAGATAAGGGTTTAGCAGGGGCAATCAATACAAATCTTTTTAAAGAACTTGATCGATTTATGAAAGATCATGATTTGGTGACAGAGAACACAGGGTTTATCACTGTTGGGAAGAAAGCTTCGGAGTATATTAAACGGCAAGGATATGAGTCGCTACATCATGTGGCTCAATTAGGAGAAACTGAACAACTGGATGCATTCGAAGATATCTCACGGATGTGTTCTGACATGTTCTTTAACGGTGACTATAAAGAATTTTATGTCTTGCATACACGGTTTATCACTACGACTGAACAAATTCCTCTAACGAGGCAAGTATTACCAATTACCGAAGAAGGGCTACGTGAATTTATCTCAGAAATCATTCCAAAGCATGGGAAATACTCAGATAAAGCAGGCGAGTATGATTTTGATAAAGATATGCCTGAGGATTACAAATTTGAACCAAACGCACAAACAGTCTTAGAAAAGATGGTTCCGTATCTACTGACAACTTCACTATATTATTCTCTTCTTGAGTCACAAGCGTCTGAGCATTCCGCTAGAATGGTTGCGATGAAAAACGCAACAGATAAAGCAGGGGAGGTAGCAAAAGACCTCAAAAGACAATTCAACAAACAACGTCAGGCGGCGATTACAAGAGAGATTTCGGAAATCACCTCTGGAATGGAGACAACAAACTAAAAAGAAAAAGTGCGAGGCCGAAAGGCCTCGCACTTTATGATAGTTCTTGCAAATCAACCATATGTTTATACAGGTTACTTGATTCAAGTAGTTCAGTATGGGTACCCGAATCGATAATAATGCCGTTATCCATCAAGAATATTTCATCTGATTCACGAACAGTTGAAAGTCTATGAGCAATCGCAATAATTGTGATTTCATGCTCACGTTTCATATTCGTGATGAATTGATGAATGTGTGATTCAGCTTCTGAATCAAGACTTGAAGTGGCCTCATCCAGAATCAAGACTTGAGCGCCAGATTTGAGTGCAACATATGCACGCGCAATTCCAACACGCTGTCTCTGACCTCCGGAAAGTTTGATTCCTCGTTCGCCAACTTCGGTAAAGATACCTTCAGCGAATCGATCGTTTGATTCATAGACATCTTTGAGATGTGCAACAGCGAGTGCTTCTCTGACTAATGCGTCAGATGCCTCGGGGTACGCATACGCAACATTGTCACGGATGGTTCCTTCAAAGATATCAATGTCCTGGTGTACCTGAGCAAAAAGCCTGCGATACTCAGACAAATTAAAGTCTTTGATATTTACCTCCTTGTATTTGATTGCACCAGAGGTGACATCGTATACACGAGACAAAAGACTAATGAGAGTGCTTTTCCCAGAACCACTGCGCCCGATAAAGGCAACCATTGATCCGGGCCTGATAGACATGGAAATGTCTTTCAGCACAGAACTCCCTTGGTCATAACCAAAGCAAACTCGTGATAAATCAAATGCACCGTTGCGATCAGTTGAGCAGATTTTGTTTCCACTAGGGATGACTTCGTCTTCAACTGAGAGGTGATACAGTCGCTCTGCTGCCACAGAATCTTTCAGGATTCTCATGTAGCTGTGAATCATATTTCGTAGCAAATTGTTAGTTGCGTTGCCTGTCATAAAGATATAGACAAGGGTTCCAACACTGACACTTTCGATACTTAGGAGGAATACTCCTAGCACTACGCATGCTCCGAATGAAGATTCGAGTACTACTCCTACAAAAAAGTGGAAATGACGCATCAACATAATTCCTTTTGTATCAACGTCTTCCATTTCTTTGCGAATCACAGAGAGCCTGCTTTGCTCGGTTTCTTCTTTTGCGTACGACTGAACTGTCGGCAAGTTAATAAGAGACTGAACAAAAACACCGTTTGATTTTTCTTTGAGGCGTTCCCACTGGTCCCAGATAGGGTAGAGGGTCTTGTACGCCTTGAGGTTAATCAGTGCAGCAATAGGCAGTGCAACAAGCATGACTACAGCAATACGCCAATCAAGCACAAAGAGAATAATCAAGTTCACTGCAATGTAGAGCAGGGCGGGCAACATGTTGAGGAAACTATCCACAAGAATGCCTACCAGCTTGTCAATTGCCTTGGCAACTTTTGCTGCCTTTTTCCCTGTGTTTTCACGGGCATGATAGCTTGCTGCCAAGGAGAGTAATTTTCCTTGTGCAAACAAAGGCCATCTATTCTCAAGTTTGATAATCGGCTTGATCACCAGAGGCTCGATGATATACCAGCGAAACGCAAGTTGTGCGAACCGTGTCATCACCACGACTCCTACAATGATGAGTAGGGTAGAGCTAATAGTTATTTCTGGATTTTCTTGAATGTAATCCAAAAGAAACTTAAAGCTCAGGGGTGAGGCAAGCACAATGGTCTGCATAACTACTGTGGCAAAAACTGCCCAGAGAAAGATCTTTTTCTCGCTCTGCATCAGTCGCCACAGCATACCCATTGTTCGTGCAAAAAGCGCACCCGTTTGATCTGCAATATCATGGGAACTATCCCAATCCATTTTTTGAGACATAAATTTCTCCATTAATTAGTAATTTAAAGAACAAAACATCCTGTCAAAGACAGGATGTTTTTACAACGTTTGAGAAAATAAGTAGATACTAATTGAGATACCGCATATTATAAACGTTACAAACACCTCCTGTCTTTTGGGTTGCCCAAAAGCCACGTAGTGATGGCAGAATTACACCAGAAAAAGTAGCCGCTTTTCGGGTAATTCCGTAGATATTTGTGTTGTTCATAATATTTACCATGTTTGTAATCATATATTATATAATTTATTTGTCAAATTATCTCTTGTCCACAGATTACACACATATGCACGCGACTAGAGGATTATTTTACAAGAAGGTATGTATACTAAGACTATCTTCATTCATTTATAGGTTGTGGGGAATCTTCGGACTCTCTGCAGGCTATGAGTGAAGATGCTGAAAGGACTGATCGCAAGATCGGTTTTTTCATTGTCTTAAAAATTAGATATAACAAAACACCCCTCAGGAAGGGGTGTTTTGTTTGTTTGTTGCGGAGGTTGGAATCGAACCAACTTCTGGAGGTTATGAGCCTCCCGAGATACCATTTCTCTACTCCGCGATATATTTTATTTTGAACAACAGTTTTATGAGGTGTTTAGCTCATAACCACATGAGTTATGAGTCTATAATTTCTCTTGCGAGATACCATTTCTCTACTCCGCGATATCTGAATGAGAGCCAGTATAGCAAAAGGTACGTATTTCGCAAATGATTGAAAGGGTATGGTGAATATGATATTCTTCTCACATTGAATTTTAATCAATATTGTCGGAGTAGCTCAGTTGGTTAGAGCGCTGCACTCATAACGCAGAGGTCGAGAGTTCAAGT
>JAHDEI010000025.1 GCA_020628915.1 Minisyncoccota bacterium
TCCACCAGCATACTTGGAACCACCCTCTAGCTCAGCTTTGAGGTCTTGTAGTTCCTTAATCAATTGTTGAGCCTTTTTAGAATCCCTTCAAAAATCAGGCTGTACCATTGCCTGTTCAATTTGCTGGATTCTAATTTGTAAGTTTTCTTTATTCATATAAATGATAATCATTCTCTTGCCTAAACCTCTTGATTGATTCATGAAATCGAACAAGATATTTATAGTCCTTAATGTATGAGGTCAAAGAATCTTGAACTTTATGAAATTCAGCTTTAGTAAATTTCATATACTCGACCAGTTTCTTTCTTCCTTCCTCGTTTGCTATTTCAAATTCAGGTTCAATTTTATCAAGTGCTTTTACGAAACGAGATTCCGGTGTTTGTTGTGCCTCATACTCGAGCACCAATGATTCAAACTTATCTCGAATGAGCTCGGGTGCTTTCTGGATAGCTATTTGTAGATCACTTTGAGCTTGTACTAAACTAGCATCACTCTTTTTATAGGTAACGATATCCCCGCTCTCAATTTCATCAGCGTCATGCCAGATAATTAATTCTAGTATCTTTTTATGATCAAGTGCTTGTTGTGGGTCTTCCAGAGGTAAAAAATATTCTGCCAAAGTCATCATTCCGTAAACATGCTCCGCAACAGTTTCACTCTTGAACTCCTCTTTTCTATCAAGCCCCCAGCGGGTAACAGCCTTAAGGCGATACAAGTATTGAATGGCTGAAATCTCTTCCCAAATCTCTTCATCTGACCACTCCAAAATAGTTGTATAGTCTTTCATTACTCAAAAGTATACAACACGTCTCTAAAATTAACTATCTTCTTCCCTTGAAGGATAATTCCTTCTTCTTTATATTTTTTACGTCGGTATTGTTCGTGCTTGTCACTAATCCAGATGGTCCCATTAGAAAAGACAATTTTATGCCACGGCAGACTCTGTGCATCTGGATGTTGACCGATGATGCGTGAGATATACCGAGCGGCGTTTGGTTTGCCTGCCGCCCGAGCTATATGTCCATATGTTGTAACTTTACCGAATGGAATTGATTCAACCGCTTCCCATACTTTTTTTTGAAATTCAGTAGCCATACTAAATTTCAATACCAGTAAGAAGCTGGAATCCCGATGCAAAAAGAAAACTAAGAACCCCAACAAAAAGACAAACACCTATCATGATGCCAAACCTACTAAAAAAACTTCCTTCTTTGTGCCTTGAAACATACCATGCATATGCAGCCACAATTGCAACTGCAATAACAGCAACAACCCAGAATGCAGAAATTGGATCAGGTATCACAAAATATGGCAGCACCAACAGTGCAGCTGCAGCAAGGTACGCCCCTCCAGTGAATAACCCAGACGTTATCGGAGACTTAACTCCCTCTTCTCGTTCTGACAAAAACTCAGACGCCCCCATAGAAAGTGCAGCTGAAATCCCAATCACCGCCCCAGCAAATCCAATAATCTTTGAATCGTGAAACGACCACGACAAGCCTGCTAAAGCACCTGTAATTGAAACTACAGCATCAGATAGCCCTAGCACAACTGAACCTGCATAATCTAAAAATTTTTGTCTCATAATATTTTTTTATTGTACCAATTGTTGACCTAGCTTATAGACATCCCCTGCACCAACAACAAGTACAATTGTGCTCTTTGGGAAATCATATGACTCAAACTGTGCCTGGGCATCGTCAAAATCTGTGCACACGATTGGGTCTGCCGATGGATTCTGGATCTTCATCGCCTCAGCCAAAATAACGGAAGAAATATCGTCGTCACTTTCTTCCCTAGCTGCATATATTGGTAAAAGAAATACTTGATCAGGCAGTAATAACGACTGTACAAACCCTTCAAATAAATCTTTGGTCCTTGAGTATAGATGTGGTTGAAAAAACATCACTATAGAGCTTTCTGGGTATCGTGTCCGCAGGCCACCAACGAGTGTTTCAATTGCTTCTGGATTATGGGCATAATCATCATATACAGAAAATCCGTCTTTGGTTTGTCCAAGCAACTCAAATCTTCTTTTTGATCCCCTGAAAAATTCTTGCAGATAACTTTGACCGCGTGTCATTTCCCCACCCAAGGTATCTAAAACAGACAGTGCAGCAAATGCATTTTTTCGGTTATGTTCCCCTGGAACGGATAATTGTTTCTCAAATGATTTCTGGGTATAGTCATATACACTCAAACCACGCTCCCCTGCCTTTTGAACGATCGGTAATAGTGCTTCGTCACTTGGGTCACAGATAACAACTCCGTTTTCACTCATCCTCTCAACTAGAGACACAAATGTATTCTGATAATTCTCGAAAGTCTCAAAATACTCCATATGATCCGGAGTGATGTTTGTGATCACTAAGACAGAAGGTGTCAATGATAAAAATGAGTGTTTGTACTCACAAGCCTCAACAACAAACAAATCTGATCCACCCTCTTTGTAGTTTGAACTAAATTCCTGCATTACACCCCCAACAATAATTGTCGGATCAAAGCCTTGGTCAACTAAAAGTTCACCAACCATGGTTGTGGTCGTTGTTTTTCCGTTGGTTCCAGAAACTGCGATTGTCTTTTTGTCCTTTGATATAACTCCTAAATACTCTGGGTATGAATATAAAGGTATTCCCAGTGATTGTGCTTTTTGATATTCAGGGTTCTGAGGGCCCACAGCTGGTGTATATACAACAAATTCTAGATCTGATCTAACATTGTCTGACTTATGGTCGCCCATGTATTGGAATGAGTATTTTTCGGATAGGTCAGTAATTGTTTGTGACACGGTCGCGTCTGAGCCTGTCACGGTGTAACCTTGCTGATAGAGATATTTTGCGATGGCTGACATTCCGGCACCCCCCGCACCAATTAAGTGAGCTTTTTTTGGTATCATGTTATCGATTTTATCATATTGAACTGACTCATTTTTTTGTTATACTTGTCCTCATTATGCGAGTGTAGCTCAGTTGGTTAGAGCGCGTCACTGATAATGACGAGGTCCCAGGTTCGAATCCTGGCATTCGCACAAAATAAGAAAATAATCTGCTATGCAGATTATTTTCTTTTAAATTGCTTAACCCTTTTATTAAATTGGTCACCCCTATCGTATTCGTTTTTAAAAACTCCAAATGATGCCGCTCCAGGCGAAAGAATGACTACATCCCCTTTGTCAGCAACATTTCGAATCTCCGCGAATGCATCCCTCATTGAACTAACAACTTTCATCTTTGGGACAAAGGTCTTGTAGACAGCATCAATTATTTTATTTGTAGCAGCTCCTTCGAACAAAACCACAGAGGAAACGTAACGATTAATTCCCTTACCAAAGACAGAATAATCAAATTCCTTGTCAGCACCACCTCCCAACATGATTACCTTTTTAGCATGCCTGCCTGAAACAGCTCGGAGACTCGCCAACGTGGACCCTGGTGTCGTAGAATTATTATCATCATAAAAATGTACCTCATCAAACATACCTAGATATCGTAATCGCCCTTCCATTGGTTTATATGTTGTTAGTGCTTTTTTCAAAACCGATTCCTTGATTCCAAGTCTCTGTCCAACTGAGTATGCCAGCGCTGCGTTCTCTCTGTTGTGATCCCCAAGTACTTGTAATTTCCAATTTGGCAAAGTAGTACGGGGAACAGTCTTTTTTACAAATTTCTTTGTATGGTATTTACTTATTTGCTTGTTTGCTTGTGAAGAAACAAAAGTAATATCTCCTGCGTTCTGGTATTTAAATATATTGGCCTTATCAGAGAAATACTTTTTCATCGAACCCTTGTAATAGTTGAGATGATCTTCGAAAAAATTTGTGAATATAGAAATATTTGGAGAAATTTTTGCATCACCGAATCCCTGCAATTGCCAAGAATCTAATTCTGCCAAAATAATATCACCAGATTTTACCTTTTTTAAAACCGGTAAGTTCGCCACACCCCTAACATTACCTGCAATATGATATTTTTGTCCTGAGGTCTTTAGGAGATGCTCAATCATGTCAGTGACTGTTGATTTCCCTTTTGTCCCTGTCACACCAATTGTGGTAACGTCTACACCTTCTTTTTTACATAAATCAAAAAGCCAAGCTGAAGACGTATGAACTGGCACCCGTGCTTTCTTGGCGGCGGCAATGTATTGACTATCTAATGGGACCCCTGACGCTTTCAGTACAAAATCTGCTGACCGAAAGTCGGTTAACCGATGTTTTCCAAAGACAAAAGATAAGTTTTTATACTCTGAAGAGGTTAGCTTTTTCTTAAGTGCTTGCTTCGATTTTTTCAAGTCTTCCCCATCTCGATAATCAGTAACCAAAACACGTGCTCCTGCTTGTGCCAGAAACACAATGTCACCAAAAGAACGCCCAAGTGGACCAAGTCCCATCTTGGTTACTTTCTTGTTTTTAAAGTATGGCTGGTACCAAGGAGTTTTTTTCATTTTTAGATTATAACAAAATCGACCATTGGTCGATTTTGTTTGTTAGCTTGAGAAGACTGACACATCCCTATCATCAATCCCTGTCTGATTATGTACTGCCTTCCCATTAAGGAAGAATAGTACAAAAATGACCAAAAGGATTAATGTAATGAGCCAAGAGAACCAGCTTTTTTTGTGCTTCTTGTGTTCTGTATTATCGTGTTTGTATTCGTTATTCATACGCTATAGATTAGTCAAAAATATTGAGAGATGCGAGTAATGTGACAAAGATAATTAGACCTGTGATAATCCAAGGAATGTGATGTGATCTAATCTTTTTTTTATTATTTTTCTGTTCCATATTTATTGTAATTATACACTACTAATTATTCTGTTGGCTCCTCAGCAGCTGGTTCTTCAACTACTTCCTCTGGAGTTGTTTCTTCTGGAGTTTCCTCTGTTTCTGTTGGTTCCTCAGTAGGCTCTTCGGTAACTTCTTCGGTTGGAGTCTCTTCTTCTGGCTCTTCGTCCTCAAGATCAAGAAGTTCTCGTAATTCAGCAACCTGCTCTTCAAGTTCAGCAATTCGTGCGTCTTGTTCCTTATTCCAGTCAAACAGTTCTCGAATAGCTTCAATGATTGGAGCAATCAACCTATCGTATCGAACGAGAAGTCGTTCAACAAATGTCCCGTTTGCTAATCGTACCGGCTTCTTAATAACTGCTTCTGGGAATGCAGCCTGTACATCTTGTGCGAGAACACCTAGATGAACAGCCTCTTTGTCCCAGGTTGTCGAATCTTTCCATGAATATTTTAGACCTTCAATCGAAAGCAGGTTGTCTAGCGGAGAATCAATGTCTCCTACGATGTTTTTGAGTCGTTCGTCAGAGGTACATGCTCCAGAACCATCGATCAGACAAGTTCCTCCAGTACCTGTGAATGTTGCATCTCCGTTTTTAGCAATCACTAGTGCATTTGACCGTGCTGCATCAGACGATCCGTTTCCTACTACGAACACAGGTTCAGTCAGAACACGACTCGTAGCTGAACCTCCTGATGCGACATTAAACGCACCCACAACGATCTCATTCCATGAGTCAGCAATGACTCCGTAACCTGCACCGAGTGTGTATCGACCATTAAGAGCTACGTTTCGACCAAATCCAGCTGAATAATTTTCTACGATATCTACATCATCTCCGGCTGCAATATTGTATTGACCTGTAATTATAGTATCCCTACCAAAAGCAGCTGAATAATCACCAGAATCCACAGCATCCCCAACAGCGATCGAATAAGGTCCTGTTGATGTTGAGTTCCTACCCATCACAATTGAACCAAGTCCAACTGCTGTATTAGTTTGTCCACCAGCTAACGTATACGCTCCACTTGCAACGCTAGCATTACCAAATACTAGTGATCCTTGCCCTGATGCGTTTGTATTTGCACCAAATGCTGCAGCTTGTGACCCTGCAGTAACATCATTACCGATTGCGACAGAGTAGTTACCATTTGCTTCTGAAGAAAAACCACCCGCAATCGATCCTGTGCCATTTGCTTCTGACGTATTACCAAAGGCAACAGAATAAGATCCTAGAGCATTGGTTGTATTACCAAAGGCTATCGCCGCAGTACCAGAAGCTGTAGTGTCTGTACCAAATGCTGTTGAATATACTCCACCGGCAGTTGTAAATCGACCAAATGCTTGTGACTGCGAGGCAGCCGCAATTGGATTATTCCCAAACGCAAATGAGTAATTTCCTAGAGCTTGGGCGTTAGTACCCCCAGAGAAAGCCCCAATTCCTGATGCAACAGTATTATTACCAATTGCAAATGCCCATGAGTTAGTTGCCTCTGAGTTTCTACCAGCAGCAAATGATTCTGTTCCGGATGCAAGAGTGTCCCTACCTGTAGCAAACGCAAGTGATCCCGATGCTGTTGAGCCAAGACCAA
>JAHDEI010000026.1 GCA_020628915.1 Minisyncoccota bacterium
CAAGCCCCTCCTAAGGGCTAGATGCAGGTTCGATTCCTGCCGAGGAGACAAAATTAAACAAACTACAATTTTGTATTCTCGGAGAAAGCAAATTTATTTGCTTTCGTCAGGGATCGAAAAGAGTGAACGTATATTTGAAACCTGTTTGTCTTGTTTCAAATATGCGAGCGTCGGGACAGCGACTTCTTAACAAACGAAGTGAGTTTAGAAGTGGCGTCAATTCCTGCCGAGGAGACAAAAACTTTTTTTATACCCAAAACAAGCTATACTTAATCCATGGAAGCTTTAATTACTTCACTCCCTGAAGTTACCAACCAAAACATATATTTATATGCATTCGTTGGAGGCTTTGTTCCCCCTTTAATTTGGCTATGGTTTTGGCTGCGTGAAGACAGCAAAAACCCAGAGCCAACACGTGTTATTTTGGGGGCTTTTCTTTTTGGAGCGCTCTCTGCCCTGTTCGCATTACCTTTCCAAGGTCTATTTGCGAAACTCTTTCCGGCTGCGACCATCACTGTCAGTATTATTGTATTTGCATTCGTCGAAGAGATCATGAAACTCTTCTCTGTAGAGCTCACCTCCCTACGTGATCCCGCAAACGACGAAGCATTCGATCCAATAATTTATATGCTGACTGCGGCTCTTGGATTTGCAGCGCTAGAAAATACTCTGTACTTGATTGATTACCTGAACAACTTTGACCTCCTAAACTCCCTGCTAGAGAGAAGTAAACGATTCTTTGGTGCAACATTGTTGCATGTTCTCTCCTCGGTATTAGTTGGGATCTCGCTCTCCCTATCATACGGATCAAGAAAAAAATGGAGGCCACTGTTTTTACCAATTGGCTTAGGAGCAGCAGTCACACTACATGCCATGTTTAATATCTTTGTTACCAAAACCGAACCAGGTAGTGTTATCAACGGATTTATTATTGTCTGGGTGGTATTTCTATTAATTCTTGCTGCGCTTGAATTTCTCAAGAGCTATCTGAGAAAAGCCAGGAGAGAACGTAAGGAAGCTCTCGGAATCACATTCGGGGAAAATCCATTTGGTAAATAGTTGCCGAATGCTATACTAAATCTATTACTATTTGCATAAATACTAGAAATTATGAAGGCTTTTTTCGACAAATTAACAGGAGGCGCTCCAGAAGAAGAATCAGTAGGAATTAACCTCGAAATGCTCGACCACGATGAGCAAGAGGCACAATGGGTTGAACCAGATGAAGATGAAGAACTGATGGTTGACGTCTACCAAGATCAAGAAAATATTTACATTAAATCTTTTATTCCATCTGTATCCCCTGGAACACTTGATATTGATATCTCGCGAGACATGGTTACAATTCGAGGACAAAAATTTAAAGATTCTAGTATTGAGCAAGAAGACTATTTCCAACGAGAGCTCACCTGGGGATCATTCTCTCGGAAAATCTTACTACCACGAGAAATTGATATTGATGCGGCAAGCGCTAGCGCCAAAGAAGGACTGATGACTCTCAAGCTGCCAAAGATTGACAAAGACAGAAAATCAAAACTTCAAGTAATGAGTCAATAAAAAAAGCGACCAACGGTCGCTTTTTTAATTGTTGTAATTTAGGTGAAGGCGCCTATTTCTCTCGTGAGCAGAAAGGGTCTTTGCGTAATAGAATTTCCCATCAAAACCAGTGAGATAAAAGAGATTTCCAGTATCAATTGGGCTCAGAGCAGCACGAATTGAGTCAATGCTTGGGTTTCCAATTGGGCCTGGTGGCAGACCTGATTTTTTATATATGTTATATGGTGAATCGACCTCAAGGTGTCTCAAGAGCACTCGTGGTAAGTGCTTTTGATAAATGTATGAAAATACCGCGTCTGCCTGAATTGGCATACCGATATCAAGCCGTCTCCACAACACGCCAGCAACCTTTTGTTTTGTTTCGTAGGAAGCAACTCCTGCCTCTCCTTCAACCAGAGAAGCCATGGTGATAATTTGCTCTTTCGTATATTTTGATTTACCAAAATCAGACGCAAGATCCTCAAGTCTGTCATTAAAGTTTTTCTCCATAATGCTCACTACCTTTTCTTCGTTTGAATCAGCTGGAAAATTATAAGTGTCAGGATACAAATACCCTTCTTTTTCTTTTGCTAGTTTTGTTAGTGCCTCTGCATTAACAAAAGGAAGCTCTGCTGCTACACGTGGAGCAAATTTATATGCTGCCTCTCCTTCAAAAATCGTTACCTTATGTACCGGTACGTTGTACGTACCGCCAAGCACAGTCTGCACAAGCCCAAGCATGTCTTGCGGTCGCGCAAAATAATATGTCCCCGACTTGATTTCATTTTCACGTCCGGTCAAATACACTAGCGCCTTAAATGCATCAGCATTCGTAATTAAGGACTTATTCTGAAATAAAGTTGCCACCGATGAGAGCGAGCTACCGTTATCGATGGTAATGAATTCTTGTGTTGGAAAATCTAGAGGTGGCTGCGCCACGCGATAATAAAAGAAAGTTCCTGCGGCCACGAGACCCAAAACTCCTAATACAAAAAGAGCCGCCAATATCTTTAAAAGCGTACCAAAAGATGATTTCCGTTTGGGGTATTTTCTAAACATGTAAACGATTAAATAGGTAGATTAGATGGTGCTTGTCCAGTTGTTGACTCTACTCGCTCGAATGTTGGTGTCTGAACAACTTGGCCAGGGAGATGGTACAGCGTAGCCATCTCTTCGGTACTCAGCGTGAACGTGAGGAATGACTTCTTACCATGAGGATACTCATGGATACCTTCTAACAAATATTTTCTTCTCTTGTAGTTCTTGAGGCTATCCTCTCGAATTTGTTTGACGAGTGTACCTTTTCTGTCTTGCCACGGATATTTAAATGAAGGAATGAGTCCCGGTCGCAAATCATTATAAATGTCTCCTGCTGAATGTTGCTTAAAAATACTTCCCATCCCATGAATCATTGAGCTTGAGTCAAAATGCTCTTTCTTACCAATATAAATACTTCTAATCCCACAATCATACGCTGGTTTTGTAAGGTTTTCTTGAATCGCCTCCATGCGCAACTGATCGGCACGAGTCATTGGCTCTCTTGTGTTCGCATCCCCTTTTGGCTCATACTTTGCTCTAATATCTTTTACTATTTTTTCTCCTTCTTTCTTCCAGTCGTATGATTTAGTACCTGTCCAGAATAATCCCCAGTTTTTGTGGATTTTTTCTAGCTCGAAAGCAAAAAAGATTCCAAAAAACGCCGCAATCCTCTCCCAAAGACTGATAGCTTCAGTTTTTGTGCCTTTGTGTGCTCGTCCAACCATTTGCACCCACATTTGCTCCTCTGGGCCGATATTGGACATTAATTCAATTGTTTGAGTAATTGGGTCAATGATTTCCTCTGGCTTGAGACCTCCCCTATCTAATCCTGCGTGTCGATACGTCCTGATTGGTACTGGGTCCGGCTCTGCTAATTTGAATTCAAAACCATACACTTTATGGGTGTCCCATGAAAAATCAATCATCTTGGTGTAGTCGGGAACCTCAACTAACTCAGCCTCTGGATAGTGTGCATAAAAGTGTGATTCAATCCGCTTTTTGTAATCACGCTGTGCCCAGATATAAAAATGTACTTCACCTCCTATTGAGGCCATTTCAAAAGAATAATACGGTCTCGTTTTACCACTGGTAATCCACTGCCACCAGTCACCACCTGCAGGCTCAAACAATCCGTTAAACACAAGCTCCATAGCCAGCGGCGTCTTGTTTACTTCTCGTGGGGTTCTAATTTCCAAAACAATACGATCGATGTCGTCTTGATATTTTTTTGCTAAATAATACTTCCAAGCTCCCCATGCTTGAGTTAAAAACCACCAGAAAATAAATACTGGCGCTATCAGCAAAATAAACCAAATGATATCTCCGATAAGGTCTCTCATAATTTATTCAATTATACCACTCGCAGGCACAAATTGATCCACAGGCAAAGAAAAAAACACGCCTCGTGCGTGCCCTGTTCTTTATTTCTTAGCCAAGCTGTACTTTTTTGTATCTTTGTTTTGCTTGAATAATTTCTTGTTCTTGAGGTTGATTCTAATGGTTGATTCTTTTACCATTTTTCGCTCAAGTACTTTCTCGATAATGTCACTTTCAGAAAGAGTTTTTTGTTTTTTCAAAATCTCTGTAATAAGTTCTGCTACCGTTCCTCCATAGAGTCCCCACTCTTTGAGAGCGTAGAGTCCACGTCCCACTAGATCAAATCGAGGATCCTTGATCAATTCGTTGTGCATTGTTGCGATATTAACTTTTCGCTCGAAACCTTTTGCAGTTTCAGCAGCAATATCACGGAAGTGCATTGGCTTACCGTGCTCTCGCAAGATAAGGTACGCTAGATCTCGAATACCACGAGTCTTGATATTTGTAGAATCAGCACGACCCCACTTTCCTAGTTGATTTTTATCAACTCGTTTTGAAATTTCGAGCCATCGTCGAGCAAGATCGTCATTGACCTGTCCTTCGACCATGTCGTGTTCAATTTTGTCCATGAACCGCGAAATAATTTCTTCTTCTGTCACAATTTCATGTGACTCAAGGTCTTCATACAAATGATTAAGTGAACGCTTGATTTGTTCGTGATTATTATGGTTGGTATACCATGTTTTATGGAACTCATCAGTTTCTTTGTGGTCAATGAATGGATTTGCTAAATCAAGCAATAGATAGATGTGGTTTTCTGAATGATCATCAGGTGAGACTGTGTCCAACAAGTGTTGTTCTTGAACAAGACCTCCTAACGCTTCAATAGCCCTATGTAGTTCATCAACTGCATGTTGTGCATGCGCAATAAACACATCGCTTTTTCGGATCTGATCCTTTGCGAGATTTTCGATTTGTCGTACACGTTCTCGTGTAATTCCATAAGATTGACCAATAGCCTCAAGCGTTCGCTGTGAGCCTTTCAAGCCATATCGTTTCTCTATCACGTCTCGTGATCTATCTGGTAGATCAGCAAGTACTCTTTCGGTAATTTCTTTTGGATTAAAACTAACGATCTTCATAATTCTTGTAATAAATTCTTAGTAAATTGATTGAAAATAGTAAACCACATTATTTTCTGCTATAGAATAACACGTTTGTCAACACTTGGCAACAGGGTGATTATCCACACTAATTTTGCCAAAATCTTAGAGAACACCAAAGATCTTAAGCATAAAGAATAAGTAGAAAATAAGGAACATGAAACCTTCCCAAATGTAAATCCTCATTGACATTGATGCAATAATAAAGGTAATTGTGGTCACTGCCAAGACAGGCAGTCCAATAGTTAGTGTTTTGACGTCCAGAGGAAGTGCGGTAAATAAGCCAACAGACCCAACAATCATCAACATGTTGAATACATTTGAACCAAATACATTACCAAACGCCATATCTGTCTTCCCTCTTAAGACCGCAGTGACTGATACTAAAATCTCTGGTAGTGAAGTACCTATTGCAATCGCTGAAATAGAAATAATCTCTGGACTAATGTTGAGAACATTTGAGAGTTGTACAACGGACTCGATCAGGTAATTTGCACCCAAACCGAGTGCCGCTGAGCCAGCGACCAATAATGCTATATCTTTCCCAGTGATTTTCTCGACATGCTCACCAGGCTGTTCTTCTTCGAGATCTTCTCTATGAAACAACAAGTAACATAGATACACAACAAAAGAGAGAGCAACTAATGCAGCCTCAGCCTGAGTCACCAAGCCATCGTATGAGACTCCTATAAATAACACCGTTGAAAGCATCAGAAGTGAGATCTCTAGGTTCACAAGGTTTTTCGTCGATACAATCTTTTTACCAACAATGGCAGAAAGCCCTGCAACCAAAAGAATATTTGCAATATTTGACCCAACTGCATTAGCAACGACAATTTCTGATTCGCCTCCCAACACAGCTGCAATTGATGAAGCAAGCTCAGGTAACGATGTCCCAATTCCTACAATGAGGGCCCCGATCACAAAAGCTGGCAATCTAAAATAATGTCCAATTCGCTCAGCACTAGTTAGTAAAAAATCTGCCCCTTTTACCAGTGCAGCCAACGAAGCAATGAAAACAATTCCCCAAAATACTA
>JAHDEI010000027.1 GCA_020628915.1 Minisyncoccota bacterium
GGATTGCTAGCTCACGAGTAGGTGCCAAAATAAGTGTCATCCTTCTGTCTTCTCTCGAAGTTTTATCAATGAGAGGCAGCAAAAAAGCAGCGGTTTTCCCAGTCCCCGTCTCAGCCAAACCAACAACATCTTTCCCTTTTAAAATATGAACGATTGATTGGTCTTGAATAGGAGACGGTGTCACAATACCCATAGCAGTAAGTGCCTGTTCCAATTTGGTGTTAAGTCCCATAGTATTAAAAGCATACGTTGGTTCGTATACCTCCACTTTTTCTTCTACTGGATTCTTATTAATAAATTGGGACGGATTAAATGATGGTTGTTTTTTTCGACCAGAAGATCGACGGTGATTACCCCGCTTTCTACCAGAGTGACCTTTTGAGGAATTATTAAATCCACCACTAGATTTCTTCCGGCGTGGTCGGTGTTTTTTTGTCATGTATTTGTTTGTAGTTTAATGAGAGAAATCTCATGTGGATGTGCAGGTAGTAATGTTCTTATTTTGCTTAAAAGTCCCACACAAGTATTAAAAGCTTGGCGAAACAATACCACACAAAAAACTGCTTATCAAGGAACCCCTTGCTTTAAACAAAGGTATTGACAGCATCTCGTGTTTATACTAAAGTTTCGTTAACGTTCTTTAAACAGCTATGGAGCAAATGACATGCAAGAACAGATAATTGAATACCCTGGCATTAGACTAGTAGACACCTTTCCAGAATTTCCAAAAAATAAGCATGGTTTGCAACGGGGTTCGTACATATTCAGCAATTCTGAAGAAATTGCTGAGCAATACGAGTATCCTCGTAGAGAGCCTATCCCTCTTTGTTACGATGGAACACATGTTCGGTGCAATAACATTAGTTGGACAATTGATGAATTAGTATCACAGATTGATAGTGGTACATGGCATCTTGCAGGCACAAGCATCGACACTGAATTGATCACCGCCATGGAACGACAAATGGGAGGACAGGTAACCTTAGATATCTTTTGGGGACAACTGTGGGATACTCAAAACCCGCTCCCGAAAAAGTTCCGACTGCGTACAGCCTCAAATATTACCTCACAGGCGCTCAAAGATGCAGCGGCAATAGCTGGTAAAAATTTGTTTATTCATTTTGAGGCAGGGCCTCACAAAGTCGATAAGACAAAATCTGGCCAAACATCAATCAGCATACCCCTTTCTAACTCAGACAGAGGTCATCTCGAAGGAACACTCCGACTATCTCTTTCTGAGATGCTCTCTGGTGACAAGATTTTTCTCTGCGAATTGAAATAGCACAAGAGTAAAGCTGCGACAAGTCGCGGCTTTTTTATTGTCTCTTCTTTGCTGCTTTGATAAATCCAGTAAAAATAGGATGTGGATCAAGTGGACGTGCCTTAAATTCTGGATGATATTGCACTCCGATAAAGAAAGGGTGTTCTTTCTTGGGAAGCTCGATGATCTCGGGCAATTTTCCGTCAGGTGAAGTCCCCGATATTACCAAACCCGCCTCTTCTAATCGATCAGTATAAGCAGGATTCAATTCATATCTATGCCTATGTCTCTCTGAGACAGTTTCCGTGCCGTACAACTTTGCGGCTAGGCTTCCCTTCATCAATTTCGCATCATATGCCCCCAACCTCATTGAGCCACCATAATCACCATTCTCTAGTTTCTTTTTTTGTTCAGGCAAAATCGTTACTACCTGCTCTTCTGCACGAGGGTTAATTTCGTATGTCGTTGCACCCTTAATATTCGCCATGTTTCTGGCAAATTCTACCGAAGCAAGCTGCATGCCGTAACAAATTCCAAAATATGGAATCTTGTTTTCTCGGACATACTTAATAGCATGTATCTTCCCTTCAATACCCGAAGACCCAAATCCGCCTGGAACAAGGACTCCATCATACTTTTTTAGTTCTGAAACCTTTCTTTTTCCTGTCTCATAGTCTTTCGAGTTGATCCAGGTTAATTTTGCTTTTACCTCCTGTTTGTACGCAGAGTATTTGAGAGCTTCTATGATTGAAATATAGGCGTCTGAGAGTACAAAGTCACCTGTATCAAAGTATTTACCTACAACTGCTATTTTTACTTCTTTCTTGGCTGTTTTAGAGCTTGTCACAAAATCTCTCCACGCATGTATCGCCCTACTGTTTCTCCGTGTATTGGAAATAGGAATGTTGAGTTTTCCGAGTATTTGTTTATCAAGCTGTTGGTCCAAAAATACACCAGGGATATCGTAAATGCTTTCCAAGTCAGGCGCAGAAATAATATCTTCTGGCTGTAATGAACACGAGAAAGCAATCTTCTCTTTGCGCTTGTCGTCCATTGGGATTTCAGACCGCCCCACGATAATATCTGGAGCTAATCCTGATTGAGCCATCGTGCGCACAGCATACTGTGTTGGCTTTGTCTTCATCTCTCCCACTGTCTTTGGGGTTGGTAGATACGAAACCATCACCATTGCGACGTCTCTGGGTTGTTTTACTCGTAACATTCTAGCGGCCTCGAGGAACAAAATATTTTGATACTCACCAAGAGTCCCCCCAATCTCAATGATCATTACGTCTGCTTGTTCTTTTTTTGCGGCGCGCTTTATCTGGTCAATGACCGAAAGCGGAACATGCGGAACTACGTCTACACATTTCCCTTTATATTTGAGTGCACGTTCTTTCTGGATAACATTTAAATACACGGATCCAGTAGTCATGTATGAATCCCGAGACAAAGATGTGTTCAAAAAGCGTTCGTAGTTCCCCATATCTTGATCGGTTTCGTATCCATCGTCCAAGACGAATACTTCACCGTGTTCAGTGGGATTCATGGTTCCTGCATCGACATTTACGTACGGATCAATTTTGATTGCTGATACACGTAATCCCCTGAATTGCAAGATCTTTGCGATAGAAGAAGAGGTTACTCCTTTTCCTACACCACTCATAACACCACCTACAACAAAAATGTATTTTGTCCTGGTTGATTTTTTTGAGGAAGAAAACCCAGAGTTCTTCTGGGCTTTCTTTGTTTGTGATGCTTTGTGTTTCATATTAAATTTCGAGATATTTTCGAATAGCTAAGAGTGAGGAAATTGCTCCCAAAATCATTCCAGCAATTATCAAGAATGCACCTACTACCCACACTTTTGTTAAGAAGAAATCGTATAGATTTAAAATAAAGATCTCTTGCAAGAATGGTGCGGCATAGTAGATAGCAGGCCACAGAATTAAAAGTGCAATAATCCCTGCAACTAAACCATAGAAAATACCTTCAACAATGAATGGCCCTCGAGCAAAGAACTTTGACGCACCAACGAGTCTCATTACAGCAACTTCATTACGAGCAGTGTAAATTGCAAGACGAATGGTGTTGTACGTAATAATAATTGCGAGGATCACAAGCAGTGCGGAAATTGCGATACCAAATCTTTGTACCGAAGTAATAATCACATTTAACTTATCAATTGCTAGCTTGTTTTGGTTGTAATTAACTCGTTCAATTATTGGTGCATACTCAGGTGAACCTTCTATCACATCCAAAAAAGAAGCAACCTCATCGTACTGGCTAATTTGTTTTGCCTTGATATTAAAAACTGCTCCTAGAGGGTTCTCGCCAATTGAATCAAGTGCCTGCAGAATTACATCACTAGTTTGTCGTTCTTTAAAATTTTGTAGTGCTTGATCGCGTGTCACATATTCTACTGAGGCAACTTGATCAATTTTTTCAAGTTCAGCTTTCAGGAAGTTAATCTCTTCGTCACCTGCATCAGTTTCAAAATAAAGGTTGACGTCTACTTTTTTCTCCAATTGAGCGATAGAAGGCTTTAAAAGCTCGGAAGTGAGATAAATACCAGCGAACGATAATAGCGAAATAACCATAACTAAAATCGCTGATAAAGAAATAGTGAAGTTTCTATAAAACCCCTTAAATCCTGCAGCCAAAATTCTATTTAACGTCGTAAACATGATTTTTTCGATTATAACACGAAGCCTCCTTTGGTTGTGTCTCTAATAATTTTTCCATCTTCCATCGTAATAACCCTACTCTCCAATTTATCAACCACGCCTTTATTGTGAGTAGTTAAAATAACAGTTGCTCCTAAAGCATTAATTTTTCTAAAGATATCAACGATTTCTGACGTATTAATTGGGTCAAGATTACCCGTTGGCTCATCAGCAATAATGAGGTCCGGCTGATTTACAATTGCTCGTGCAATAGCAACACGCTGTTTTTGTCCTCCAGAAAGGTCACTCGGGAATCGATCTGCCTTTTCTTCTAGTCCAACAAGCTTGAGAACATACGAGACATCTTTTTTTATTTGTGTATTCTTTTTCCCAGAAGCTTCCATTGCAAATGCAATGTTTTCATACACAGTCTTGTCAGGTAATAATCGAAAGTCTTGAAAAACAACACCGATTCGTCTTCGGTACTGATTCATCTTTCGAGAAGGGATTTTAGTAATATCTACTGAATCAAAAAATACCGTTCCTGCTGTGGGTTTTTCTTCACCAAGCAGTATTTTAAGGAGGGATGTTTTCCCTGCTCCAGATTGACCAACAATAGAAACGAATTCTCCTCTATTAATTGAGACTGAGACGTCTTTAACCCCTACATCTCCTTTTTTATATTTTTTTGATACTCCGTCCAAATAAATCATATTCACCTATTATACCAACATGAAAAGTTCTTTAAAGAACAGATATACCCAACAAAAAAGCCGTCACATTGTGACGGCTTTGAAAAGAATTGTTAGCGCGCATATGCAAGTCGCACAAACGTCTCGATTGATATTACGATCCCAACGAACATACCGCCCAAAATAGCCAATATTACACCCAATACACTGCGATCAAAAGCATGATGGTGCATAATTCCGTATATCGCCAGGAAAATCCCTACATACACAGTCCCTCGACTAAAGGCGAAGTAATTACCAAATTTTGGAGCATAATTTGCTTGATCATGGCGACCCCATCTAGACAGCCCTCCGAGAAACCCTCTAGGCTCTTTTTCATAAAAGACGTAACCCAACCAGTATGGCAGCTCAATAAATAATATGATACTCACAAGAATAAGCATCGCGACAGGAAGTGATTCCATGTTATTCCTTTCTTTTTGCTAGAAAAAATAATAACGAACATCTAATTACTTGTCAATATCGTGAAATATCTCTATGTCTCCATCCAAGACACTATCGATTCTCCTTGTTTCAATATTATGTTTATGATCTTTTACTATTTGGTATGGATCAAAAACGTACGATCTCATCTGATTACCCCACTCAATAGAAACCTTATCTGAAATAGAAAGCCCCTTTTCACGTTTTTCTTCATCCTCTTGATGTTTTTTGTGTAGCTTTGCGCGCATCATGGAAATCGCTAGCTCTTTGTTTCTCTCCTGTGTCCTTTCTTTGGATACAAACACAGAGAAGCCAGTAGTTGGGTGTACAACCCTCACGGCAGTCTCTCGTTTGTTTACGTTTTGCCCTCCTGCGCCACCCGAGGTTGTGAATGAGATATCTAATTCTGACTCATCCATTTCAAAATCATCTGTTTCAATCTTCGGTAGAACTTCGACAAGAGCAAAGCTTGTCTGTCGTTTGGACTTTGCATTAAACGGAGATTTACGTACCAACCTATGCACGCCTGATTCGTTTTGTAGCTTTCCATATGCACCCTTCCCGACCACCTCAAACGAAATGTTTCTATATCCATTTAATTCATTGGGGGTTGTATCCAAAATCAATAACTCAAAGTTATGCTTGTCTGAAAATTTTTTGTACATTTCGAACAAGATTCTTGCAAAATCTTCTGCATCATCACCACCTGCGCCTGCAAATATAGTCATGGTTGCTGGTCCACCAGCATACTTGGA
>JAHDEI010000005.1 GCA_020628915.1 Minisyncoccota bacterium
CAGACTTTCGTCCATTGTGGAAGATTCTCGACTGCGGCCTCCCGTAGGAGTATGGTCCGTGTCTCAGTACCATCGGTGGGGGTCAGGCTCTCACCTCCCCTAAGCGTCATAGCCTTGGTAGTCCTTTACACTACCAACAAGCTGATACTCCGCAGGCCTATCCTTGAGCGATAAATCTTTACTCTTGCGAGACTATCAAGTATTATTCTGGATTTCTCCAGGTTATCCTTGACTCAAGGGCAAGTAATCCTACGTGTTACTACCTCGTTCGCCATGGGTCTAAACCCATTCGACTTGCATGCCTTATCCACACAGCCAGCGTTCATCCTGAGCTAGGATCAAACTCTTATATATAATCCTACTCAATGATTTAACATTGTGTTATTTTGGAATTCTAGACGGGACAAAAGAAAATATTCTTTTGTTCCAGTTTTCTCTCATACATACGTATGAGGAATTCTGTTAATTCCAATTATTGCGCACAGCAATAATTGGAATGTACTTACCTATATATGTGATGGGTATCACATATATTATTTCATTATGTGCTCATCTGATCGATTGCTGCTGATCAGATGAAATTGTCAAAAAACAATACCGCGTATTATAGTCGTAGGAAAACAAATGTCAAGCGTTTTTTATAAACAGAAAAAGCCAAATGTGCACAGCACATTTGGCTTTGTTTTATCGAACCATTTTAATTCGTTTGCGATACATCTTTTTTGGCTCACTGCCCATTTTCCGAGGCGGCAATCCGAAAGGCTCTTGCTCAGTAAACGGATCAGTTCTCTTGCCTGTTCGCAGAGAACTTCGTGGAGAAACAATCTGGTACTCGTGTGCATGAGGTAGATCTAAGGGCATGATTTCAAAAATTAAATTCCCCTCTTCATCGTATTGCTCTCGTGATCGATCAATCTTTTCAAGGATGCCCAGAAATGAACTCATCGCGACAGCTGACAGTATTCCAATTCTCATTATCGTCCTCTCCTTGAGACTAGCTGATCCCATGTGTACTGCACACAATTCATTTCATCACACCACTGTGCAAAATTTTTTGCGTCCTGAAAATTCTCTTTTGTGTCTTGCCAAGACGATCTCCAACATTGATCTGGTTGAGTCTCCTTCCAGTACCAACAAGTTTTTGTGATTCTGATTTCTCCTGATTCATCCCTAATAAAACCGGACTGATCAAGATAAAACCGTTCAACAATAACAGGCTTTTGGCTTTGTTGTGCCCGTCTGTATGGTTCTTTCACTGATGGAGGTGGTGCTGTAGCACAACCTGCAGTTACTACTAGTACTGGTAAGAAGCACTTTATTAGTTGTTTCATTGTATTCTCCTTTCACCTAACAAAAGAATACCATGAGTTTAAATTTTGTAAATTACCAGATCTAATCGCAAGCTATCGCCGACATAAGACGAAGACAATATTGTCAGCATCATAAGAACAAGATCCGCTTGAAACTACACCGTTTGGACCACAAGAAACAATAGCGCTTGAATTGAGTCGTCCCGATGGGTCTTCTACTCCATTGCAGCCAAGTGTCTCTGCGAGACATCTATAGTCATCATCAAAATAATATTCATTTCCCCAAGGATCCAGTGGTATCGTTGCCATATACGGACCGCCCCAGCCAGCCCATCCTCGTCCGTTTGTCACCAATCCTGTGCTTGGATCAGAAATACGAAACTCGTTTGTTGAAGATATTTCATCCAGTGGTTCACAAAGATACGTAAGATTGTTTGGATATAGCCCTGTATCAATATGCTGGAAACGTATTGCGTCATATATTTTTTGTAGCTGCTGAACCGCAGCGGCTGAACGTGCTCCTTCTCGTGCTGACTGCAACGAAGTAAACACAACCACAGAAAGAATCCCCAAGATTGCGATCACTATCAAGAGCTCAATTAATGTAAAACCTACTTTTTTCATACAATTAGTCGATCGCCTTTGTTGTGTACTGTGCGGCAGGATTCCACAACATCCACGAGTCATACCCTGCATTATACACTGCATTCTTTTCTGCACGCACTTCCCTAACACCATAATCGTGTGGTGTAGTACATTCAAAGCAAATAAAATCTTGCAGCCAGGGCCTGACTGTGTCAAACGAGACAACTTGAGTCACATCATTCGTTCCAGTTTGCTGGATGAGTGCCTCCTCTATTTCGTTAAATCTAATGCTTAGTAAACGTGACCCCGACCTGTCAGCAAGAATTTCATTTCTTTCCTCAATTGTCTCATTAAGCTGTTCTATGAATTGAGTAGAACGATCTAACAATTCTGAAATTACCGAGAATGGTTGTTCATCTGGATCAGCATCTATACCAATAAATCCATATGGAAAATATGAAGGATAAAAAATTGGCGTCACATAATCAAAGTGGGTTAGAAATGTCCCGAAAGTCTGACCAACGCTTTGTGTACTAACCGTGGCAGCAGATATCCCCCCAAAGGTAGTCGCCGAAAGAACAACTCCGTCAAGGTTGTCTCTAACTTTGTCTGTCAGTTGGATTACTAATTGCTGGATTGCTCGCGCCTTACCAACAAGAGACAGGTCTGTAGAAAAAGGTGCGTATGTTCGTGTCTCACTAATGTTTCCAGGAAATCGAACGTAATCAAAATTCACTTCGTCGAAACCGAGGTTTATTGCATCAACGGCAAGCTGAGCATTGTAATTCAAAACATTAGGAGAACCCGGGTCTAGCCAAACAGTGCCGTCAAAATTTTTCCATGCATCTTTTTTATTTGCTCTCTTGAGAAGCTGCTCGGGATAGCGCGCAGCGAACCAATCATCTCGCAATAACGAAATTCTCCCAATAATATATATATTACGGTCGTGCAAGGTTTCAATAACGAAGAGCATGTCTGATATTTCATTTGAAATCTGGTCAGCATATTTTGCATTAAATTCCCTATCCGCAGAAAACGGAATCCATCCGGACTCAGGCTTGATATCAATAACAACAGCATTTAACTCAGACCTCCCGATTAACTGTATAAGGTTTTTTCTCTCCTCTAAATCAGCTAGTGATCTTGGATCCAGATAAATTGCACGAACCACATCTGGTGTCTTGATGTGCTCTACTCCATAGATAAGACATTCCGGCTCTGAACGGGATCGTAGTGTTACCAAATCAAGACAATGAGAAAATCCTCCTGTTTCTATAGATGAGCATGTTGAAGTTCCATAGTCAACAGAAATAAGTTCACAGCCATCAAACTCTACACGAGACAAAGCTCGTGCAAAATCAAATTTTTTTCTTGCTGTTGCGATTTCATTGTCTCGCTCAGAAAACAAGGCTACTACTCCCGCTTCACCTAACCAGGTTGGATGAGTTTTTATCTCATGAATTAAGAAAAAAGCAGCTGCGGAAATAATACAGATACTACACAGTAAATATAATCTCGAGTACGACTTCTTTAAGTCCTTCATGCTCTTTATTTTATATGAGAAAAATAAAAAAGCCCTGTGGAAAGGCTATTTTTTAGTTTTTTTAACAGCGGCTTTTATTGAATCTTTATCTGCCTGTGACAAAAGTTCTGTTTCGGAACTCTTTTGTTTTTTGGCGGATTTCAACTTTGTCTCTTTTTGCTTTTTTGGAGATGTCTGTTTAGTGACAACTCGCTTATCAGATTCTTTTTTTAAAGACTGAACAAACGTCCACATTGCCCAGACAAGAGCAACAATGAGGAAGATCACGATTGGTGTATCGTAGTTGCTAGGAAGTCCCACATACGGAAGCAGGATGAAAAGAAAAATGATGATGATTATTCGTTCCATGGTGCAAAGAAGTATACCAAAAATTACAGATATTCTTGAGAGAGGTACTGTTTATCGTTTTCTGTCACAAGGTGCCTTAATGCTTGCTCCATTTTGATTGCATGTCGCGAAGACTTTGCAAGAATCATATCACCGTCTCTGATTTGTTCGAGTAACCACTTCCCTGCCTCATCTGAAGTATCAAAGTGTTTTTTAACGGTAATAGTTGCACGATCGAAAGTGATGCGGGCATTGTCACCGACGGTTACAAGAATGTTCACGAACTCACTTGCTTGATCTGCAATCTCGAGATGAGCTTGCTTTGTAAATTCACCTAGTTCGGACATATCTCCGAACAAGAATATCTTCCTGCCACGAGCAGGAACACTCTCAAGAACCCGCAAAGCATCTGCAGCTGCTGCCGGGGATGCACTGTATGAGTCGTCAATAATTGTGGTGTTCTTTTTTCCTGAGAGCACTCGTTTTCTTCCTGCTATCGGGGAGAAGTTCTCAGCAATTTTTCTCAATGCTTCGGATTGATCAAGGCCCAACTTGTGCAAAACACCGCACCCCAAAAGGACCGACTGGATATACGTTTTTCCCCAAACACCAGGTAGTAAAACCTCATGTATTGTTTCATTGATGACAATTTTTGCTTGTACTCCCTGGTCAGTGTTCTCAACTGAATGAGCATGTATGTCACTATTATCACCAACTGGAATCTTTTGGATTTCAATACCCTTCATCAGCTCTGGCAAGAAGTTATCATTAGCATTATAAATTGAAGCGCCGTTTGGCTTTGTAAACCTCACTAGTTCCATTTTTTCTTCAAACAGTTGCTCGCGACTTTCAAAAAATTCAACATGCACTGGAATTTTTTGGAGCGCAGTAAGAACAGAGATGTCGGGGCGTATCCATGAGGCTTGCCTCGTGATATCTCCGGGCCCTCCCGCTGAAACCTCTAGTACGAGAATCTCTGGGAAATCATGTTTAAAAATAACTAACGAAATCCCTGCCAATAGATGGCCTAACGAGTGGATTACGCTCTTTGCTGTGCACTTCTCTCCCAAAAATTGACAGAGGGGTTGTGAGGTCAGAGTTTTGCGAACGAATGGTTGCACGCACATTCATTTGCGACGCAAGCATAGTTGCGATTACGTCCTTGGTCGTAGTCTTACCAACGTTCCCGGTTACCGCTACGACTGTCGGCTTGTACTTAGCTAATACTAATTTAGCAAGAATACGAAAAACGACTTCTAGTACAGACTGAAAAAATTTTCTGATGTATTTCATATTATTCAATGATTAGTGTATCAAAACTATCGAGACGATCTGGTGGTAATTCGTAGTAGTTAATCATGAAATTAACTATATTAAAGAAAGGATCTTTCAGAGTTGTAGATGAGTACCGTACACCCTTTGGCTCAACGGTGTATAACAGCACCAAGTATCGGTCTTCGTCAGGCGCAGCTTTTGCTGGGAAAAAACCAACAAACGAGTGCAGGAACCTATCTGAGTAATACCCTCCTGTTGGCTTTGCAATCTGAGCTGTCCCTGTCTTAATCCCAACAGAATAGTTGGGGTTCGAATATGGTCTAAACGTATCTGAATCATCCACGATGTTAACCATATAGTCTTGGACTTGAGAGACTACCTGTTTGGTAAATACTTGATCAGCAGTTTGAGGCACGATATTTTTTGAAGGAATCAAGTCTCCGTATTCAATAGAGTCAACGAGATACGGTGTTACCGGAGTACCATCATATGCAATTGTTGAAAGTGCTCGAACAGCCTCCATTGGGGTAATCGCTATCCCCTGACCAAATGAAGCTGTTGCAATCTCAACATCCCTGCCGCTCTCAAGATTAGAAGTAAGGCCGTATACCTCGAATGGCAGATCAATTCCTGTTTCTTCTGCGAACCCTAGTCCATAAAAATATTTTTTGAAGTCTGTGTGGCCGATACGTAACGCAATTGTGGCAACCCCTGTGTTGAGTGAATTCGTTAGGATTTTTTGTAAATCGGTATACGGTCCACGACCCTTTTTATCATAGTTTGAAATAGGATAACGATCCAACGTCATTGTTCCTTTATCGTTGTATGAAAAGTCTGACGTGATAGCTCCAGTATTTAAGCCAATCGCAACAGTAAGCGGTTTAATAATGGAACCGAGCTCAAGGCGATCTTCGACAAGATAATTTCTATAGTGTCTCGTGTTTTTATTGAGATCAAAATTATCAGATACCCCCATCGCGACAATTGCTCCCGTTTTTGGATCAATCACGACACCGGCAGCGTATCTAGAGCGCCATCGAGAAACAATCCCGTCTAACTGATTTTCAAGATATGATTGAACTGTTGGCTCAACTGTCAGCACTAGTGATCCCTCCTTTGCAATATTTTTTTTGATATCAGCTCTTGATTCTTCTGTCTCTTTCTCTCCCGAAAACAATGAGGCAAAAATACTAGTTGTTTTTACAGACGTGTCTCTCCTGAGGATGTGGTCATAATATTTTTCAAGACCATATGACCCACTGAACTCATTTTCAGTAAAAGACATAAATCCAAGAAGGTTCGAACCAAGTGAGCCTCCTGGATAAAATCGATCTTTTTGCAACACGTACACCATACCTGGCTCTTCTATCTTTTTTAACTCATCAACAGTTGCTCGGTCAATCTTTTCTGCGATTTCTTCGTACGGATCATTCGCTTTTGATGCTTTCTTTATAAAACTTGCCTTGTTTATTGGCAATATCGCGTTTACCTGAGAGTATAGAGCCTCTTTGTTCTGAATTTTTTTAGGCTCGATGGCCACTGTATAAAGCGGCCGCATAGTTGCAGCAAGGATTTCAGTCCCGTCCTTGGTTTGAAAAAAAATGTCTCCTCTACTGATGCTCTTACCTCGTTCTTCTTTTGTGTACTGGTTATCGATTCGATCACGAAACTCCTCTCCTCTCACGACCTGCAAATCATAAAGTCGCCACACAAAAAGCATGGCAACCAAGACAAAAAAAACGTTAATTATGTTAATCGAAGAAAATATTTTTCTTTTTGCAAAAAAGTCTTGCATGCGGCTGTATTGAAAAACAAAAAAAGAAACGGTTTTCTGAACCGGTCCTTTTTTTTGTTTTTTACTCTTTCTTGATCGAGCCATAACTGTTTGGCAATTAGCGCGCCAGTGTGTATCTCTTTGTTTCTACAGATACGTACTGTGGTGAACTCATTTTAGCAAATCCTAGCTCATATGCTGACTTTGTTGTTAACTCAAGTTTTGCCTGATGATAATCATTTTCTAAGATAGCAATTTTCTCAAGATATTCTGAATGTTGTCTCTGTTGCTCTTTAATTTCGTAAGCGACCTGCGTAACCTGATACATTTGTGAAATATATACAAAGAACAACACACCAACCAAGAATCCAATTAACATAACCACCCTCTGTAGGATTTGTTCATTATTTGTTTGTGCTATATGTTGTATAAATTTCATATTTACCTTACTACTTTTTTTGAAAGACTCGCAAGAGTGCCGATCGGCTCCTTGGATTGTCTTTCAGTTCGGTCTCACTTGGAGTGACGACCTTTTTATTAATAATTGTCCCTAATTCTTGATCCTTCCATGATCTGAATGTATGTTTTACTTTCCTGTCTTCACCGCTATGAAACGAGACGATTGCGATGTATCCACCTGGCTTTACAACATCTAATACCGTTTTAAGAAAAACATCTAGGTGCATCCATTCAGAATTAGTTGCTATCCGTAAAGCTTGAAATGTCTTTGTTGCGGGGTGAGTTTTTCTTCTCTTGTATCCGTGTGGAACTGAATCATCAATGACATCTAACAACTGACCAACATTCACGAATGGTGTTTCTGCTCGATGTTCAATCACTGAACGTGCAATTCGTCGAGAAAATCTTTCTCCACCAAAGCCATACAAGATGTCTGCAATCGATTCTTCAGACCATTCGTTAAGAATCTCTGCTGCTGTAATGTCTGATTGTTCTGCATGGGCAAATGACATATCAAGTGGCTCTTCCCTGTTCTTGAATGAAAAACCTCTTCCAGAAGAATCAAGTTGATCTGACGAAAGTCCTAAGTCTAGTACGGCTATATCAAACTGAACATCAAGATCACGTGCCACGTCAGCAATTGCGCTAAATGGTTTATTAAAAAATGCAGTCTTTGAACCAAAGCTCTCATTCGCTAAGCGCTCAGTAACTAGAGGATCCAAGTCTGTACCAGACACTAAACCATCTTTCCCAACTACATGTGCAAACCTTTTTGCGTATCCGCCTCCCCCCAGCGTTCCATCAAAGATGGTCATGCCAGGTTCTGGCTTTGTCAGATCAATAATTTCTTGTAAAAGAACTGGGATGTGCGAAGTCATAACAAATCATGTACTAAATGATTCCTTCTAGATTCTCTGCCATTGCTTCAGGGTCTTCTTGCTTTGCAGAAAGGTACGAATCCCATACTCCTTCTGCCCACATTTCTGCTCGATCACCAGCACCAGTCCAAACTACTTTTTTTTCAATATTCGCAAATTCTTTTAAATATTCTGGTACTAAGATCCGACCATTTCCGTCAACATCTACTTCTGTTGCCCCCGAAAGCATGAATCTATTAAATCCTCGCTCTGATGCTTTTGAAATAGAAAGTCCTTCTAGTTTTGAAAGGATAACCTTCCACGACTTTTCGGTATACACAGACAAACAGTTATCAAGCCCACGTGTGACGTAGACCTTTTTACCCATCTCCTTTCGGAATTTCGCTGGTAGCGAAACTCGATTCTTGGTATCAATTGTGTGTCTGAATTCTCCTATTAACATAAGCATGCTTTTATCGAACTCTAGACTTTGGGTTCAAAACGCTTTATTCAAATTTCATTTCTGTGTTGCTCGTTTTTGTTAACCCAAAGTCTAGAGTTCGACTTGTTAGCGCACTAAATCTTGGAATCAGTAGTAGTTGTAGTAGTTTTTGTACGCATATGTATTTTTGTTGTCCTACTTGTTATTCCAAGATTTAGTGCGCTACATTTCGGAATATATACAGAAATATCCACACTCTACCCCAAAAATATGTTGAAAACTAGGCGTTAAATGCAGATCAAGGATTTCCACAAGAAATTCACAGTTACAACATGAAATCTATTAAAAATCAAAAAACGCTAACCTAAGCCGCGTTTTTTATACCCTCACCCACCTTATCCACAAATGAATGTACCTATTCAAATACCGCTTTGATTCTTCTTACACCTGCAGAAGAAGATGATTCTTTTTTGATAACGAATTTACCAAACTTTTCGATATCACCTGCTTGCTCAACATGAGGTCCACCACAAAGCTCTCTTGAGTAGATCACCCCATTGTCGTCCTTAACAGTGTACACCTTTACTGTTTCTGGATATTTCTCCCAGAATGAACCAACGACTCCTTCTTCTTGGGCCTGCTTCTTTGGCATTTCTTCGATGTGTACTCGAGCTCCCGAAGCTGCAGCACTATTAACGTATTCCTCGACTCTGTCGAGTGTTTCTCGGTCTACCTTTTCTGGGTGCGTAAAATCAAACCGTGTTCTTTCTTCTGTAATATTTGACCCAGCCTGGTTCACATGGTCCCCAAGTTCCCGTCGTAATCCTTCCAGCAATAAATGTGTTGATGTGTGAAAAGCAGTAATCTTTGGCGAATCCCCTCCTAATCCTCCCTTGAATTTACCTTCCGAAGCGGTTCTTGATTTTTCTTGATGCTCTGCGAGTAGTTGTTTATACCCTTTCTCGTCAACAAATAAATTACGACTAAAAGCTTCTTCAACAATCATCTCAAATGGGAACCCGTAGGTAGTAACAAGCGTGAATGCTTCGTCAGCTGAGATCTCATTAACTTTAGATTTGCAATTAAATTTACCAAACTCTTGAATAGCAATGTTATCTTTTTTGTTTTTTACATCAACCAGCCTTTCGAACTCGCGAAGACCTTGTTCTAGAGATTTTTTGAATTTAGCTACTTCTTTTGTAATCTCATCTACAATTACAGAATGTTTGTCATGAAGGTTGCTGTAAACATCGCCATATTTTTGAACATATAAATCAATTATTGGTTGGACATGTTCTGTGTCTAATCCTATTTTTTTTGCTTGCCTAACAGCACGCCTGAGCAATCTTCTCACTACGTAACCCTGATCTTTGTTTGAAGGGGTTGCTCCATCAGCAATAAGGAACACAGCTGCTCTCATATGGTCTGCAAAAACCCTATAAGCAAGATGCTCATCCTCATAGGCATGCTGCGCATGCGTTTCCATGTATGCAATTACATCAGAAAATAAATCCGTCTCATATGCAGACTGCTTGTCTTGCAAGATGGCGGTTAGTCTCTCTAGACCTGCTCCTGTATCAATGTTTTTATTATCAAGCTCTCCTGTGACCACTCCAGCTTCCTTCAAATACTGCATGAACACATCATTCCAAATCTCAACAACATCTTGCCTGTCATCTGCAGCCTTAAATTCGTCAAATGTCAGGTCTCCAAGCCCTTCCTCTGTCCTATCGTAAAACATTTCCGAGTCTGGTCCACAAGGTCCGTTCTCACCAGCTGACCACCAGTTGTCATCTACCCCCATGTAGTAAATCCTATTCTCAGGCACAAGCTCTTTCCAAATTGCTGCTGCCTCATCATCTCGTGGTGCATCATCGTTTCCTTCAAAGACAGTCACGTACAGTCGTTCTGGATCAAGACCGAGTCCCTCTTCCTTGCTTGTCAAAAATTCATATGACCACTCAATCGCCTCTTTTTTAAAATAGTCCCCCAGTGACCAATTTCCGAGCATCTCAAAGAATGTGAAATGTGTGTTATCTCCCACTTCCTCAATATCGTTAGTTCTAGTACATTTCTGAGCATTCGCGAGTCTTTTCCCTGATGGGTGCTTTTCACCCAATAGATAAGGAACAATGGGTTGCATCCCTGCGGTATTAAAAAGTACCGAAGGGTCATTTTCCGGGATAAGTGGTGCTGATGGAATAATCGCGTGATTTCGTTTCTCAAAAAATTCTAAAAATCGTTTTCTTATTTCTGCTGATTGCATAATGAGATATATTAAGTACGCACAATTATATCAAATCGCTTATAAAGAAAGAAAACCCCACTTTTTTAAGTAGGGTTTTAAAGCCAAGCTCCAGCTCTAATATAGAGGCAGTAGCAAGCGCTCGGGTAATTCCTTTTTTTGATAGTACCGATTGAACATAGCAATAAACTGATTACCAGCTTCAATCAGAAATTCTTCTGAGACCTCTTCAGCGTTTTGTCTAATCCATCCAAACTTTGGTAAAAAGGATGGATCATTATCGATGCGTTGGCGCATTCCGTTCGTGTAACCAGCGTGATACCTATCGAAATCATACATTGCTTGAGTTGCAACATGCCCGGGCGATACAATTCGATTTTTGTAAATTACAGCCATTGTCATAATGGTTCTCCATTAAAATTTTCCAAATTCAAGTATGCACGAAGAAATAAAAATGCGCAAATTATGACAACAACTCGTTTAATGTAAAAACCCAATCGTCGTCTTCTGATATTTCGCCTGCGGCAACCTGTTGCTGTTTCTGCCCCTGTAGCCACTCGAGATACCCTCGATCTGTTTTTGCAATTTCTTTTGTTCGTTGCCCTTTATGTTTACCAAACGTAAATGTATGAATAAAGTTGGGTTGCTTTGAAACCTCCTCCATCCAATCGAGGGCTTCTTTTTCGTTACTCATATTCTCAAAGACTTTTGAATACAAACGATCAAACAAGGCCTTGAGTACAAGGACATCCCCTAACGCATCGTGTGCTTGCGCACCCTCAACTTGTAAATCCAGATAATATCGCAGGTACTGCATGTTGTATCTTGGGATCACTCCCTCTTCATCCAATGCAGCTGCTACTTTTTTTGTATCAATAAATCGTTTGATCTCAACACCATCTCGTGCCAACATTCCCATATCAAACCGGGCATTATGAGCGACAATAATTGATTCATCACTTTCAAAAATATCCTGAAGGTGTTTTTGCATCTCTGACCTATCAAAAGGCGGTTTGTCTGCTACATGCCTGTTTGTAACGTGCGAAATAGATTGTGCTTCGATAGAAATTTCTAAAGGAGGCTTGAACAATTCGTTGTATTCAACGTCTTGATAAATATATGCACACTGACACAGTCTATCTTCCGGCCCAAGTCCTGTTGTCTCAGTATCTAAAAAGATAAGGTTTTGAAAATTCATGCAACTATTTTAGCACGGGCAACCTCAGTGAAATAAATTCCGTAATTTGCTTAACACTTGATGAACGATCTAAAACATATTGCTTGATGTCTATAAAATCTTGGTATACACCAGAGACATCTTTAATTTTTTCTTTTTCTTTTAAAACAAGTTTTTCTAGCTCAGAAAAGAATAGAACCAATTCCCCTTTATTCACTTTGCCTTCATCGTCATTAAATGAATCAATTATCTCCAAGCGATCAACAAATTCACTGGAAAAAAATTGTGCCGCAACTGAACCCAAACGATCAGAATCCGCGGTAAGAATTTGTGTGCGCGAGATGATGGTATCTAAAATATAGCCACCTGTCGGAATAATGATGAAAAAACTTGTTTTTGAATTTGGATCTTCAATTGTTTTGAGTAACGCATTTTGTGCTTCAACTGTAATCGAATCAGCAACGATCACCACAAACCTCTCTTGATCCGAAACCGTTTTCCTTGATACAACTTTTGAAACCTCTCGGGCTTGCGAAATAGAAAACGACTTTGTATTAAAAGTGAAAACGTCAGGATTGTTTTCTAAATCAACTCCGATGTCTTGTTGTAAAAAATCTCGAACTTCTTGCCCGGCAACATGTTTGTCGCCAAAAATAACGTACGCATGCGCACGATTGTTCATTTGTTTTTGCAGCTCTTCTCTCATTATCGTTTTGCAATAATACTTTTCTTGTAGACATCCAAGTGTTCAAGTGCCTGACCTGTACCTTGAGCAACTGCATGTAGGGGCTTATCTACCAAATACGCCTTGACGCCAGTTGCTTTTTCAACCAGTTTGGTAAGGTTGCGCAGTTGTGATGTCCCACCTGTCATTAAAATACCTCGATCAATAATATCTGAAGCTAGCTCTGGTGGAGTCTCTGCCAAAACGTCTTTGATTGCTTGGGTCATTTCTTTGAGTTCTCGTGAAATTGCTTCTACGATCTCATTTGTACCAATCTCAATAGTTCGTGGTAGACCAGAAATATAATCACGACCAGAGATCTTGATTCTCATCTCTTTTGACTCTGTCACTTTTAACGCTGAGCCAATTTCGATTTTAATTTTTTCTGCTGTTTTGTCACCAATAGCGAGACTGTGTGCTTTTTTAATGTAATCGATGATTGCTCGATCAATCCTGTCTCCTGCGCACTTCACAGATGTAGAAGTAACAATCCCCCCAAGTGAAATAACGGCTGCGTCGATTGTTCCACCTCCGATATCAACGATCATGTGTCCACCTGGTTCTTCAATTTTAATTCCTGATCCAATCGCTCCCAAAATAGGTTCTTTCACCACGTATGCTCGTTTTGCTCCCGCCCTAATCGCTGCTTCGACTACTGCTCGCCTCTCTGTAGATGTTACTCCTGCTGGTACAGAGATAAGAACTTCGGGCTTGAGTGGGTTCATTTTTCCCATTGCTTTTTTAATACAGTAAGAAAGCATTGCCTCTGCAACACGATAGTCTGCAATAACACCGTTCTTCATTGGTCGGTACGCAATGATATCGTCTGGTGTTTTTCCGATCATTGTTTTTGCTTCTGCCCCAACAGCCAAAATTTTCTTTTCAACTTCAGATACGGCCACAACAGATGGTTCATTTAAAATCACTCCTTTTCCAGGAACGTATACCAAGATATTTGCGGTACCGAGATCAATACCAATTTTTGTAGTGAGTAGTGCCATAGTCGCCGTATTATACCAAACTCTTAATCAACCCATTCAACATCAGCTCCCATTGCGATCATTTTTTCTACAAAGCCTGGGTGTGCACGTCTGAGTGGATCTGCATTTCTAATTTTTGACTCACCTTCTATCTGCACAGCTGTGATGAACATGGCTACAACTACACGAATAATGTATGGTGCTGTAACTGTCGCTGGACGCAAAGGATTTCCTCCAAAAACAATTAATCTATGTGGGTCTGCCAAATTCACCTTTGCCCCGAATGATGCCATCTCAGATGCCCATGCCAGTGCTCCCTCATAAATTTTATTCCAAAATAATATATTGCCTTCGCAGCCAACTGCCACACCAATCATTTGTGGTAAGAGATCAGCTGGGAAATACGGCCATGGAGCAGCCTCTATTTTTTGCAACATCTCTGATGTTAATGGCTCTGAAATAGTTTTGTTCCAACCAGTAACTGTCAGTGCGTCATCTTCGGTTTTGATTTGCAAGCCTAGTTTTTCTAATTGACGAACAATCAATGGCATATGTGGAACAATGTTTGTTTCTACGCGCAGCTCCCCACCAGTAACACCTCCAATTGCCAAAAACGTTGCAACTTCATGGTGATCGTCAGGAACTCTGAATTCAGACCCCCCTAAAGTCTCTACTCCAGTCACTGTTAATTTTGAGGTTCCGATCCCTTCAATTTTTGCCCCCATTGAATTAAGGAAATGGCAAAATTCTTGAACATGTGGTTCAGACGCAGCATTTGTCAATGTCGAAACTCCTTTTGCTTTTACTGCCATCATGACAAAGGTTTCCGTGGATGTGACAGATGCATAATCAGCCCATACATCACTGCCTGTCACTTCCCCATCAAGTTTAATTTGGTATGGATGTTTTCCAACCAGATCACATCCAAACTGCTGCAGGATTTGTAGGTGTGGGTCAATCTCTCTCAATCCAAGAGTACACCCCTTTGAGCTCGTGTCAAAAACAAGCTCTTTGTTCCGTATGATGGTTGGCGCGAGCAAAAGCACTGCAGATCTAATTCCAATTGGAAGATCAGCTTTTTTTAAATCAGCTGGATGTTGAACAATCAGCGTCTCTGACTCTCTATCCCACTGGAATGTTGAACCGAGCTCGGTAAAATATGTTTGAAATTTTTCAACGTCTGTAATCTCTGGAACATTAGTAATAGTAATTTTTTCTTCAGAGAGAAGTGTTCCGCAAATCATCGGCAACACAGCATTTTTATTTCCGGACGGTCTGATAGTTCCCGAAATTGGTTTTCCTCCTCGTACAATTAAATCTGACATAGTCAATTTATTTTATCACACAGATCTATTTGCTTTTTGTCATCCTATGTATATAATAGCTCTCATTGAAATGGGCCTGTAGCTCACCTGGTAGAGCGTCCGCTTTGCACGCGGAAGGTAGCAAGTTCGAGTCTTGTCAGGTCCACAGCCGTTTTTAAGAACAGAAAGAAATCACCGTGAGGTGTTTTCTTTTGTTAAAATGAATTTAATGCATATAAAAATAATTTTACCTGGACTCGATGATGAATTTAAAGAAGTCATTGAGTTGCTTCAGGAAAAAGAATGGTTTGATGACAATGGATACACACTGATACTTCCTGAACAAAACGAATTTACTCCTGAAAATCTAGAAGATCTTACTATATTAAAGGAACTATTTAGGAAAGAGGAATTTTCTCCTCCCTTCTTCGAAAAGTCAAAGAGGGTAATTAGTCTTGAGGTTGAGAAAATAAATGAATTATTAAAAAGGTTCACTCCATTGCAAGAGTCTTGGGGTTTTCGTATATTTGATACATATAATTTAAAACTAACTAAGTATGGGCCAGGAGGTTCCTACAATTATGATACTGGAGAACTTTTAATTCGAGTGAATGAGTCAGGTACTTTTGATGAAAATATTTCTCATACTATTCTCCATGAAATAATTCACATGGGTATTCAAGAAAATATCGTAAATGAACACAATCTTACCCACCAAGAAAAAGAGCGGTTGGTTGATCAATTATTTGAACTGCTTTTCATTGATATGTATCCGTCTTATATTAAACAAGATATCAGAGATACATCAATAGATAACTTTGTTACAAAAGAAACCTTATTGATTCTTCCAGAAAGCATAAAGAGATTTAAGGTTGGAGATTAGTTCGAACTTCCTCCCATAAGGTCCACATTTTATTTAGAATACGTCCGCATGGGCTATTTTATTTTATAAAATGCAGGACATGACAAGACGAGAAGTTTATACTCGGGAAGCATATCTCGAGTGAGTCTTGTCAGGTCTATAATTTGTATGGAATCCTCCGCAAGAAGAGTTTTTTGTTAAAGATAATTATGTCTCACCTTTGCTATTATCTTGGTAATTTTTAAAATTAAAAACACCGCCAATAGGCGGTGTTTTAACTATTGGATCTTTTGCTTATGCAACTGGTAGGTCTTTCCCCTTTCCAGCAATTTTGTCTTCAGCATACGACATAATCCCTCCGATAAAAACCCCATCTATTAGTGCCCAGAACGGAGACTTGAGTCCCATCCAAGAAATAAGTGCTGACTCCATGACGTTCTCAAGTTCATCAAAATTGAGTAAAATGTACATCAGCATGAACGCAATACCCACGAGTGCACCTCTGAGCCACCACGGCATCTTAAAATCAAAGATTGGATGTCTGTCAAAGATACCCATAAATCCTGTCATTGCTCCCATGAGAATAAACATGAGCAGTGTCCCAAACCCCACCATGCTAAAGATAGGATATCCAAACATTGGCAAAAAGACCATAACAATTAATCCAACAACCAGACCTACCACCTTTCCAACAAAAACTCGTCCAGTTAGAGATTTCATTTTAAACATAAGCAAAAAATTATTTCTAATACTTTGATTATGCCAGAAATACCAACTAGTTTAATTTACAAATAATAAATTTGTGTTTTAGTCTCAATGCTTTATACTACCTGTGAAGATCTTTATAGGAGAAAAAATGACAGATCATCTAGATAAAATGCTTGTTGGAATTGCAATCGGCGACGCCTATGGTGCGTGTTATGAAATGTTGACGCAAAAACAAGTTGCTCGATTATTTAAATCAAAAGGATGGAATTACTTTGACCGGCCCATTGGTGGTCAATACGGAGGATGGGAAGGTATCTCTGCTGGACAATACACGGATGACACCCAAATGAGTATCGCTGTGGTTGAAACCATACTGAGGTTACCAAAATACCTTCCTAATGCTTTGGCTTTCGCTTTCGTCGAGTGCTACAAACGTGACCGACGCAACGGATATGCCCGAAGGTTTCAAGAATTTTTAGACTCAATTGATTCTGGGGCTGAACTACTTGAAAAAATTAAACCTCACTCAGAGCGCAATGGTGCGTGCATGCGAGCTGTGCCTATTGGTCTCTACTCAGAATACATTCCTGTTGTTAAAACTGTTGCGGCAAATAACGCTTTGGTTACGCACAACACACCAAAAGGCATCGCCTCTTCGGTGTGTGTTGCAGCTGCAAGTTACTACATACTGCAGCAAAAAGGCTGCATGGATGACCTCAGTGTTTTTTGTGCTGACCTCGTGCAAGACATATGTACTGAATCAGCAGAACACTTTGACAGCGCTCCGTGGGTATCATCAACTGATGAACTCTGCCATCCAAAGGACCCAAACAAAGGGATCCCATGCGATGGTATGAGGACCGCAGGGGCAGTACTTCATATACTGCATCACTACAGCACTGACCCTCTTGAGGCACTCAAGCAATCAATCCTCTTGGGAGGAGATACTGATTCTGTTGCTTCGCCTGTTGTTGGAATTCTTTCAGCCAAATATGGTCTTGATTGGATCCCAACAGAATTAAAACAAGGTCTCGAAGACGGTCCGTACGGATACTCTTTTCTACTAAAAAAAGGTAAAGAGTTCGCAGAGCGGTCTCTATAGTAAAAAAATAAAAGCCCCTATGTAGGGGCTTTTTTGTATGGGAACGGATCTAAGGATTTTTATATCTCTCGATATGTCTGGCCTTAAACAGATTCACCATCGCCAAAATTATTGCCAATTGGGACTCCGGGTAACGACAATCTAGCCGCACCTCACCTGTCTTGATATTAATGCGAAGCCAAAATTCATTACTGTCGTCAATCTGCCACTTGTCTGATCCAACGGGCTGGAACGGTTCATAAAAACGCTTTCGTCCATTGTCGCCCTGAAGGTATGTAGCAAATTCATTGATTATGAATTTTTTCATATCCGCAGTCTTCCAATTATCTTTGTCTGGAAGATTAAAAATCACTTTGTTATTCATGCAACTCCCTTTCTTTTTGCTACGGATATTAAACCATGCATGCTAGCTTTTTACAAATTACGTTGGATGATATGGTCAAGGAACTCACTAATTGAAATCCCCACGGCTGCTAGCTCCCTTGGAAAGAGAGATTGTTCTGCCATGCCTGGGAGTGTATTTACTTCAAGAGCAAAGATCCCTCTGCGAGGATGAATAATAAAGTCCGTACGTGAATAGTCCTTCAAGTGAATCGAGCTGTGCACCTTTCTTGCTATATCAGCAAGTTTTTCTTTTACCTCCTCTTCAAATTGAGCTGGACATTTTTTCATCGTAGATCCATCATATTTAGTTTCTTCATCATAAAACCTTCCTGTGGGTGGGATTATCTCAACAGCTGGTAAAGCGTAGATCTCTTCTCCCCTGAATCCGTCTATTACTCCTACCGTAGTCTCACATCCTTCAATGTATTCTTCAATAACCACTAACTTTCCAATTGCGAATGCTTTTTTCAATGCAGCTTTTATTTCGGTCTTATTCCCACAAATAGACACCCCCAGTGATGATCCTGCTGATGTGGGCTTGATAACACAGGGCTGAGGAAATGTAGAGAAGATTTCCCCCGCTTTGTCTGAAAGTTCCTGTGGAGTTGTGCACTCATCACGATCAGCCTGAATATATGTTGGCGTTTGAATTTTAAAATTATCAAAAACTTTTTTTGTTAACAGTTTAGAAAACCCAACAGCTGACGCCAATGCGTCTGAACCTGTATGTGGAACTGAATGTTCGTCTAGCAGTCGCTGCATTGTTCCATCTTCACCGAATAATCCATGCAGTGCCAAAACTGCAACATCAATTCCTGCACATGCCTCATCTTGGCTGGTGGCTACCCCATCCACAACAAATGACTCGTCTGGCATGATTTCAATATTTTTGACCGTGTATTTATTGGTATCTAAATGCTCTCGCACTGTTTGTGCAGAATTGATTGAGACTTCGCGCTCTTGGTCTACTCCACCAAAAAATAGTCCTACTCGGATTTTTTTCATTTACCAATTGTAGCAATTAATTGGAACATTAAAAAAACTTGACATTATGTTTTAATTAAATATAATATTGATAGTTGAGTGAGCGCACTAAAACAAACACAGGCCAAATCTTGTGCAACAAGAACAATAATATGCAAGACTGCGTAGTCCATAATTGTTAAGACATAAAACGCGTGTTTACAGTAGGTGCTGATCTCAGGTATTTACAATAAAGATAATTCTTTATAAAAATGCTTGATAAGGGGGTTGCGGCGCTCGAGAATAAGCGACCGACCCCCTTCTCCATCCCTCGTATGAGGGATTTTTTATTGCGATCTTTTTTTTCTATGTAACTTGATTGCAAATCGGTGTGACTCTGAATTCGCAAGTAAAAAATCTTTTGAATATCTTTCAATTAACTTCTTTTGTCCAATAAATGCCTCCACCTTGTGTTTATTATTCTTTTTAGCGGCGATGACTGGGATACTCATTTCATGGTCACGCAATACTTTTTCCATATGCCTCTTGTGAACTGCTCCACCATCAACAACAATACAGTCTGGGTATGACCATTCGGGATGTTTCAGTCTCCTCGTCAAAACTTCTTCTAAAGCCCTTAGGTCATCTATTCCGTCAAATGATTTAATGTTAAATTGCCTGTACTGATCTGTATCTGCCTCTCCTCTCTTAATTACAACCATGACTCCCACCATTGCGTCTCCTGCGAAATGGGCAATATCGTAGGCTTCGATCCTAAAAGATTCCATGGGAGATATCTTAAAATCATCACTGACGAGTGTTGCGTCTTGGATATGTTCAATTGCAAAAATTTGTTTTTTTACCTGGTCAGCTTTTTCAAAAGCAAGCTCGTCTGCCAACCTTTTCATTTCCTTTTTTAATTCTCTAAGGATTTTTTTCTTCTTTCCATTAAAAAAGTCTCGAATGTATCTAATTGTCTTTATGTACTCGTCTCTTGGTTGAGATGCGCCAGGTACAAGCCCTATCTGTTCGTATACATTTGATTTTTCATCGTATGATCCTTTTTTTGAATAATACGGAAATATTTTCCTAATAATTTTCAGAGCCAAAACCAAATTCCGCTTTGACTGGAAAGGCCCAAACGAATCTAATATCGGCTCTCGGATCTTTTTCTCCAAAATGTCTCGCTCTCTCTTGATCAAAAGTCTAGGGTACTCCTCGTCAGTTATAACCAAGTATGTAAATGATGTATTAGATTTTTCACGTGAATTGTACGGAGGTTGATTTTTTTTTATTTCACGTGATTCCAAAAGAAGAGCCTCGAGTACAGAATCTGTGGTCTTGTGATTAATTGTGTGTATTTTTTTAATCAAGGAATCAATAATTGGCCCCCTCTTTTCCATCATGTCTCCAGAAAAATATGATCTCACACGATCACGAAGAGATGTTGCTTTTCCAATATATAAAACCTCTCCAGACTTACTTTCGAAAAAGTAAACTCCTGGAGATTTCGGCAGGTTCCTAATTGCGCTTGAAATTCTCTTATCCATAACAAACATTATAGCAATCCACAAAGAATATTGACGATCTGTAAAATTATGGTTATATTAAATATAGTTTCGTAGTAGCAAGAAAGGATCGCCCATGAAGCGACGAGCTGGTGAAATTAAAAACCGAAAAAAGAATTGTAAAACTGGTGGGTCCCACGGAGGCCAAAGACCCGCAGCGCAACAAAGACAGCTCGGTTTACAGCGAGTTAGATATGGCGGTCCAACCATGAGACGCCGTGTGAGAATTTAAACAAGGCCGGTTACGCAACCGGCTTTTTTCTTTGCTCCAGATAATTCACAAAATATTCCGAGACGGATTTTAATTGTTCGTCATTAATGATAGAAACAACCAAGACAGGCTTGTTGTATTTCTGCTCAAACATTTTTTTAGTATCTTCTACATACTCTGTCTCAACCATATCTGTCTTTGATAAAACAATGATTTCTTCTTTCTGCGAAAGTTTGTCTGAATATTCAGCAAGTTCTCTTCTGATTTTTTCGTAGTCTTCTAGTGGTGTGTCGCTCTCGAGCGAGACAAGGTGTGCAAGTGCTCGTGTCCGCTTGATATGTCTTAAAAATTTGTGTCCCAACCCTTTTCCTTCTGCAGCTCCTTCGATGAGACCTGGAATATCTGCAAGTATATGTCCGTACAAATCACCCAAATGCGGCTCAAGTGTCGTAAAATGGTACGCAGCAACCTTTGCTTTTGATCCCGTGAGTGCATTCACCAACGATGACTTTCCTGCTGATGGTAGCCCAATAAAACCGAGATCCACAACTAGCTCAAGCTCGATTCTGTAACGACCTTCTTCTCCAGGGCCACCGTCTGTCTGTTCTGTAGGAGCAACATTACGAGATGATTTAAAATGTTCATTTCCATAACCACCTCTCCCTCCTTTCAGGATTTGTATCTGTTCTCCTGGATGCAATAACTGAATCACCTCACCAGTTTCATTATTCGTAACCACTGACCCCACGGGCAATTTCACAATTAAATCTTCCCCTGATTTCCCTTCTTTTGAGTTTTTCATTCCTGGCATCCCTTTTTCCGCAAAGAATTTTGGATTTCCGGTATATGAAGAAAGAATCGAAAGGTCTTTTGTTGCTTCGAGGTAAACGTCACCGCCATCACCTCCATCACCTCCAGCTGGTCCACCTTTTGCAATATATTTTAGTCTCCGCCAAGAAACGATGCCATTTCCGCCATCTCCCGCTTTTGCGTATATAGTTAGTTCGTCAACAAATGCCATAGTGTGTGCATTATAACAGGCCTATAGAAAAAGACGGACCCAAAGGGTCCGTCTTTTTCTAAACATCTTTACGCTTCTTTTCCTTGTTGTTTGTCTTCTCCTCCACAGTATCGACCCTTACATGCCCCAGTCATCACCATAAAGAGACCTCCCAAGATTGCCACATTCTTCATAAACATGATCATCTCTCCGTCTCCAATATGAAATAATAGCGTTACCAAAACAACAAAAGCACCAAGCAACCCGGCAACCACAGGTGTCATCTTGTCCAGAATAAGCATCACTCCTGCAACAACGAGGAACAACGCCGCAACCCACACAAGTAGACCAGAGAGTGGAATCCCTGCTGAAGCCATGTAGGCCGCAGTCCCCGCTGGGTCCATAAATTTTCCTACCCCAGCCAAAACAAAGAATGCACCCAATAATGCACGTCCAATCATTTCGAACTTTGAGGACATCTTTGTGCATCCAGGAGCACAAGTTTTATTTTTCATCATATCCCTACTATTAAATACTACTAATGTAGTAACTATACACGATTGGTTATGATGATTTCTGAGAGTTATCCTCAAGCTCTTTGGTCTGTTTATGTGTATCTATTACTCGCTCAAGAAAGTCTTTTGCAAAATTAATTGCTTCGTTATACCGATCAAGCTCTTCCTGCTTTGATAAGCCTACTCCTGGATAATAATTTTTCTCAATTACTTCGGATATAGTCCACTGCTCTATGTATGTTGTTCCCTCAGGCAGTTCTGTTATTCCAGCCTCTTCTGCGTCGATCCCCCACACGACTTCTTGCTCACACCTGATAGCGGCATGATCACTTTCAGCAATTGAAGTTCCAAACTTTTTCCAAACAAGACCAAAGACTCCATACGGAATATTATTCCCTCTCACACCAGGTTCTCTGAGACCACCAAACATATTGCGAACCTCGTCATAAGGAGCATCTTTATCGATCAAGTATGAATCAGCGATTCCATTATCTTTTTTCTCAATTTTTAAAATATCTTTTTCCAACGACTCTTTACGTTCAATGCGATACTTTTTGCTTCGTTTTTCAAAAAACAAAACAAGAGCAGCAACGGCAAATATTTCCCCTGCTCTAAATGATCCCTTTTTGGTGATGACGTGTGCGGAAGATTCAAGAATTCTCCATCCTTTTTGTAATACATATGCGATAAAAATCATTAGGACAGCAAAGAATAATCCAAACAATAGCACTTTGTCTCCTGAGGCAATTGCATCTGCTGAATACGAGAATATGAACGCCGTAGGTAAACTTCCTGCCAGTGAAACAAGGGCAAAGGTTGAAAAAGAGACAGTAGATCGAGACCCTAGAAAGTATGAGAATCTATCAATTGCGCTAAACAATCTAATCTGTAGTAGTGTAAAGAAATTACCATCCTTGGGAAAGTTCTGTCTATTTTCTTTCAGGATTTTTACTGGAAAAATATATCCGAGCTTCCTCTCACCAAAAAATCTAATTGCCAAGAATGCACCAACTGAACCAACAAACCAACCAATAATAGTGAGGAAAAATGTAACCTGAGGCGAAAGAATTTTTGCAATAAAAGGAACCGCCGGAGCGATGGTTAGAGGAGAAACAATTACTGAAATTGCTAACAGAAATGTGTAGACAATTGATGACCATAAAAAGTTTTGATCAACAAAAAACCCTCTTAGCTGAGCTAGTGGGTCCTCAAACAAAAACACAAGAGCGATTGCAACCACAAACGCCACAATAACAATCCAAGGAAAATTCTTTCTAGAATAGAGATCAATTCTTGCCATAGGTCTACTATAACAAAATACTCGGATAAACATCCGAGTATTTGTGGGTTATATATGTAGCCTAAAGTTCTATTGTAGAAACTGTGTAAAGAGTACTAGCTGCAAGATTACAGCAACAGCCATATATGCGTAAAAGATAAAGAATGCAAGAATACTCCGATCTTCGTACATATAAGAAGCAATTGCCATAGGTGCAGCAAATAGTGCTACCCACATAAGTCCCCTATATACTGCCTCCCACCATTCAAGGTATGGTACCGTTGCGGCATAAGAGAACAAGAAGAAAGAAACTAGTAGTGCACCAATGAACCCCACAAGCATATCCTTCCAGACCTTCCCTTTAGCCATCTTAATATCCATTTCCGATTTCCCCACTGCTTTCATCCATAATTTTCCGAACGCTAGTTTCGAGTACCAAATTGCACCCAAAACCTGAGTGATAATTGCACCAATAAGCACAAAAACAATCATTACAGTAATATTCATAATATTCTCTTTACACTAAATAATAATTATATTCTAACCCAGATGACCAATTTAAAAACCTTGACGCATATTACTTACCGTGGCATTTCTTAAATTTCTTTCCTGAACCACAGTGACAGGGATCATTCCGCCCAACTTTTTCTTCCTCATCTTTAACAACTGGTTTTTTTGTTGCACCTTCTTCGGTGTGACCAGAGTTATCAATAATTTTTTCTGCCTCTTTTTGCGCTTCTTCTGCCCTGCGCTCCAGTTCAAAAATTGCATCAACATCTAGTCGCGAAAGTGTGTCCAATACCGTCCCGTCGATATCAGCCAACATTTGTTTATAAAATACTGATCCATCACGTTTATACTCAACGAGCGGATCGCGCTGACCATATGAGCGCAGCCTTACAGACGACCTGACGTATTCCATGGTCTCTAAGTGATCCATCCAGAATGTATTAATGGCATCAAGGTAAACTTTTCTTGAGATAGCTGTGAAACGATCTTCACCCAGCGCCTTCTTCTTTTGTTCTAGCGTTTTATCTGAACCTTCCTCTAAAAGTGTCAGCTCAGAAACCATTCCATTAATTTCCTCATCTGTCCCAACCAACATGGCTCTTCTTTTGTTATAAACCGCAACACGTTGTGTATTCAAGACATCGTCGTATTGCAATACGTGTTTTCGTGCATCAAAGTTAAATCCTTCAATTCTTGTTTGGGCTGATTCCAACGATTTTGAAATCATTTTTGCTGTGATCGGCTCGTCCTCTGCTAGTCCCATACGGCCCATCATTCCCTTAACCGTGTCTGATGCAAAAACACGCATCAAAGAGTCTTCAAGTGATACGTAAAATTGAGTTTCCCCAGGATCTCCCTGCCTTCCTGATCGACCACGCAGCTGGTTATCAATACGTCTTGCATCATGTCGCTCAGTACCAATCACGTAGAGTCCACCTAGCGAAAGAACTTCCTCGTATTCAGCATCTGTCGCCTGTGCCCCACCTAGCTTAATATCTACTCCACGACCAGCCATGTTGGTTGCAACAGTTACTACACCCTTTCGTCCGGCATCCGCAACAATCTCTCCTTCTCGTTCATGATTTTTTGCATTCAAGATCTCGTGAGTGATCCCTTGTTCTTTTAAAAATTCAGAAAGCAACTCTGATTTATCAATCGAAACAGTACCAATCAAAACTGGTTGACCTTTCTTTTGTAGTTCTTTTACTTTTTTTGCAATTGCACTAAATTTACCCTTCTCTGTCTGAAAAATAAGATCTGTGTTATCAATACGTGCAATTGGCTTGTTTGTTGGGACAACGGCCACGTCTAAACCGTACACTTTGAAAAACTCTTCTTTCGAAGATTCAGCTGTACCAGTCATCCCAGTAAGTGTCTCGTACAACCTAAAATAGTTCTGAAATGTTACAGAGGCAACAGTCTTTGATTCTTTTTGAATCATGATTCCCTCTTTTGCCTCAACTGCTTGGTGCATACCATCGCTCCATCGCCTACCCGGCTGCATTCTTCCTGTGAATTCATCGACAATAATAATTTCCCCGTCACGAATCACATAGTCTTTTTCTCGTTCAAATAATGCTTTGGCTCGAACTGCTGTTTCTAGGTGGTGTACGTATTTAATGCCCTTTTCGGTATAAATATTCTCAATACCAAGAAGAGATTCGGCTTTTTCAATTCCAGCATCAGTCAAACTAATTGCTTTGTATTTTTCATCAACTGTGTAGTGTTCTTCCCTGGTGAGCTTTGTTGCGATCCCAGCAAACTGTACGTACAACTTTTCACTGTCTGCTGAAGTAGCAGAAATAATAAGAGGTGTTCGTGCCTCATCAATTAACACTGAGTCCACCTCATCAACAATCGCAAAATTGAGTTCTCGCTGACGTAAGTTCTTTGCTTCAAATTCTAGGTTATCCCTGAGGTAATCAAATCCAAATTCGTTGTTTGTTCCGTATGTGATATCAGCGTCATACGCTTCTTTCCTAGAACAAGGCTTGAGAAAATCATGGATAATTTTGTATGCACCCACCTCATCACGCTCTTGGTCATGCTCTACCCTGGCGGACGGATCGTATAAATAAGAGCCTTCCGAATCAATCACACCAATAGAAAGACCAAGTCTTGAGTGAATTTGTCCCACCCAGACCGCGTCACGACGTGAAAGATAATCGTTAACGGTAACAACATGAGCCCCTTTCCCAGAAAGTGCGTGCAGGTATGTAGGAAGCGTAGCGACGAGTGTCTTTCCTTCACCTGTTTTCATTTCTGTAATTACCCCACGGTGCATCAAAATACCTCCGATCAATTGAACGTCGTATGGGCGTAGTCCAGTTTCTCGCCTAGAAACCTCGCGAACAGTAGCAAACGCCTCAGGAAGCAGCTCGTCTAGCGTCTCTCCCTCTGAAATTCTTGTCTTAAAAGCAGCGGTTTTAGAAAATAAATCCTCATCAGAAAGGCCCTTCATCTCCTCTTCTAAAGAGTTAATTGTGGAGACTAATTTATCCGTATTACGGATCATTTTTTTGTTTTCATCTCCAAGTAGTTTCTTTAACATTTCGGTATTGTAGCACAAATTGCATAGTGAATTTGGCGGTTGACTGAACATAATATTAGCTGTATTGTAAGTATATGAATGAAGATCCTCCAAAAAATAACGTTGTTTTTCCAGAGGCTTTTAATGCCAGAACTGAAGATCCAGATGCTTTTACAGCCCGCCTTTCAAGTATGATGGACAACGCTGAACTACCTTCTGAACTGCGATCTGAAATAGAATCATACATTGATGTTGTTCTTGGTGATAGCCCAAATGGCGGCCCTCACCTACCTATCCAGTCAGAAGATATCCAGAATAAAATTGCGGCACTATATCGCCAAGATGACCCTCGCAGACATGTTGCCGACAGGATAGTGGATACAATTGATGAAGTATACATCGAACGTCATATGACTCCAGAAGAAAGAGAACTTTTTAATCAAGAAGAAAAGCTTAATGCATCAATTAATGAGGCAAAATCTTTTTTTTCAGAAGTGCAATCAGGATTAGATGTCGAAAATGATACTTACAGCGCTGGAACAATCCAGGCAATTGAAGCAAGATACCAAATAGAAAAGACGAATTTTGATACCGCAATCGTCAATCTTCCTGAAGAGGTTTTATATAGAAAAAAAGATCAAATTGAAAAAATAGAAGGAATATTTGAAAATATCAAAAGTTTAATTGAGAAAGGAGTGATCTCTTAAATATCATGGTGATATAATCATCAAATGTTAGACAAACCTCTCTCTACAATTTTTCGTCTCACCGATAAGCATAAAAAGGCCTTGGCTCGGCTTTCTATTCTAACGGCTCGAGACCTCTTGTATTACTTTCCTGTTCGGTATGGAGATTACTCTAAGCTCTCTTACATAAAAGACGTTTCTAAAGGTGAAACACCAATTCTCTACGCGGAGGTTACAAAAATCCAGGCAAAAAAAGCATGGAAGACCAAAATGACAATGACTGAGGCAACCCTCCAAGAGGCTTCTGGTGACACTATCAGGGCAGTCTGGTATTCCCAACCATATATCTCGAAGATGCTGCCTGTTGGTACACAAGCACGTTTTGTAGGAACTATTAATGAACGCGGAGGTTCTCTTTATCTTGCCAACCCAGAATTCGATTTGGTTGCTGAAATACCTGTTGAAAAATCTGGAGATCTTTTTGCAGATGACAAACAAGAGCTCATGCTCTACCCCGTCTATCGAGAAACCAGAGGGCTTACCTCGAAATGGATTTATCATAAGGTTAAAAAACTGATTGCTGATGGTTATTTAAACGAGCTTGATGAGACGCTACCCAAAGATCTATTACAGAAATATAACCTCCCTTCAGTCACCAGTGCGATTGTTTACATGCATGCGCCCAAAAAAGTCTCGGATGCTGACGCTGCGAGAAAACGTTTCGCGTTTGAAGAGGTTTTTATGATCCAACTGGTCAAGCAAGAACAAAAAGCATTATATGAACAATCAGGCGCCTTCATGGTCAACCCAGACAAAGCTCTTCTCAAAAAATTTACCGATTCACTTGGCTTTGAGCTCACAGGTGGCCAAAAAGAAGCAGTGGACCATATCCTCAAAGACATCGGCTCAGATATTCCTATGAGTCGTCTTCTCGAAGGAGACGTTGGTTCCGGGAAAACAGTAGTTGCCGCACTTGCTGCATACGCAACAGCAACCACGAAACCAAAAGGTCAATCATTTGGAAAACTGCAGGTTGGCTATATGGCACCTACAGAAATATTAGCCAAACAAATTTTTACAGATTTTGTTGAACTATTAGGTCAGCACGGGATCACGGTTGGACTGATCACCGGAAAGGACTGTTTTAAATACCCGTCAAAAACCTCAGATGGTCCAACCAAGATATCAAAGGCACAATTAAAAAAATGGGTTGCGAACGGTGAGGTACAAGTACTGGTGGGGACTCACGCACTCATATCTAAAGGCGTATTTTTCGAAAACTTAGGTCTTGTAATTATTGATGAGCAGCATAGATTTGGTAAAAAACAGCGTGCTGCACTGCGTGCAAAACCGCAAGAGAAAAAGAGGCAGGAGCAAAAGAAAACAAAGATCGAAAAGAAAGGGCTTTCTGACAATTCAGAAATTCTTCCTCACCTCCTATCGATGACAGCGACACCTATTCCACGAACGCTTGCCCTTACTATCTATGGCGACCTTGATCTAACTGTCTTGGATGAAATGCCGCCTGGCAGAAAAAAAGTAGAGACAACACTTGTAGAGCCCAGTATCGAAGCGCGCGAAGCAGCGTATGAAAAAATCAGATTAGAGCTGCAATCAGGACGACAGCTCTATGTTATTTGCCCTCGTATTTTTGAAGCTGATCCAAAAAAACAAAAGTCTCTCCTCGTAAAATCTGCTGTTGCAGAAGCCGAACGTCTCTCAAAAGAAGTATTCCCTGAATACCAAATAGGTGTCTTACACTCAAAGTTAAAAAAAGATGAGAAAGTTTCAGTTATGCAAGATTTTGCTGACCACAAAATTGACATCCTGGTTTCAACGACTGTCGTCGAGGTCGGAGTAAACGTACCTAATGCAACAAACATCATTATCGAAGGCTCAGAGCGCTATGGTTTGTCGCAGCTACATCAATTACGTGGTCGAGTCATCCGTTCTACATTTCAGCCATATTGTTACCTCTTTGCTGATGTGAAATCAGAAACTACCGCACAAAGGCTCGACGCACTCACAACTGCAAAGAACGGGTTTGAATTAGCTGAATATGATCTACAGTTTCGTGGCACCGGAGAAATGCTTGGGAACAAGCAGTCAGGTGTTTCAGACCTAGCGATGGAAGCCATCAAAAATATTAAATTAGTTGAAGCTGCACGAACTGAAGCAAGCACCATTATTAAAAAAAGTCTCTTATCAAAACACCCAGCCCTTACTCGTCGATTTAAACGACTCAAAGAAACAATGTATTTAGAATAGGTTGACCTAAGTCTCAACAGATAGTATCGTGATATTGTCAAAGAGATATTCATTTTTAGATTGATGGCTGTAGAGGCTCATACCTAGTGACGTAGCTGAAAAGCTGCCGAGGGTGATGGAGAGCAAACTAAATATGAATTCTCAAGAGACATGTGTTCTTTTAGAACAAACTCTACGCCATCGTATTCCAAGGAGTAAATTAATGACCTTCAAGTTAAATAACTTTGAAAGAAGGATCTTGCGTCGTCTGAGACGTGAGGGATACAAAGTATTCTTAAGTAAAAACAAATACCGGTTTCTTTCACCGTTTACCAACGAACACACTCCTTCTTGTTATTTAATACCCGGAAGGGGTGTCCGTTGTTATTCCTCTGGCGCTTTTATTGACACCAGAGGTCCTAGCAAAGAGCTGTTTTGTTTTATGCTCAGATTAGAACATCGCAGTAAGGTGAGTAGTCGACCACAGAGTCTGAGTAAGCAAAGGCGTGCAGAAGCTCGAAATAAAATATTTCATCAATCTGAAGAAATTCCTTTTTAAAAATCCCGCATATGCGGGATTTAAATTTGAAACACCATGTCTCTGAATGGACTATTGTGTCCATCAGACGTGAGGTATGTCTCATGGTAAGAATCAAATGCTTCTCGAATAAACAAGTCAGGAGTGATCGAGTACGGCGTAGCATGTGAGCTGTCCAAGCCGCAAAGATATTTGTCTCTTGAGAACCTTCTTTTACTAGGTTCTTCTACCTTTTTAGAATAATGAACGTGATTAAGAGGAATTTTTTCTCGATAGGCCTGTATCATTAACATAACCAGCACCTCTAGATCACAATCTCGTAATCCCCTTTGATGACCCCTTGTCCGCTTTTGTGAAAGATGCTGTTTTAGTTCGTGTTCGTCTTGAGACTGATCAAGAACAAGCATGTGCGTTTTTTCTTTACCAAAAGAAAAGTCATTTTTTTTAATTAAATCAATAATTTTGGGATCAATGAGGCACAAGTTTGACTCATCTAATCTTCTTGCTTCGGCAACAAGAGCTGATTTGTCCGTCCATATTGATGCGTCTACAAGAATACTTAACTGAGACTTACCCCTACCTGAGTAAAATGTATGTTTTGTGAAGTACATATTTTGGCTCCATGTATCTAAGTTCAGGTTAGCATACAAAAAAAGAGGACGCTACCATCCTCTTTTAAATTTCCGTTCTTGGGTGAACAAAACTATGCGGGCAATTGCTGAATCAGATAAGTTTTTGTTGCTTGATTGACTCAATGCTTCCCTGTCTCGATTCGTTAAATAAAATCCATGCTCAACTACCTGGTATGCAATGAATTCAGCTGCGGCCATATAGATATCCCAATGATCCACAGCATTAGTAAAATAAACCAAGTCAGAAATCGTCCAGTCTAAATCAATGACGTCTCTATGTCTATACAAATAATGCCTTACAAACATTCGTAACGTATACGATGACGGATCATGTCTTATTAATTCATCTGCAAATGCACAAATATCCGTCCCATAGTCGCGCAAGACTACCCATTCCATTCTTTGCTGAATGTAGTTTCTACTGAAATGAGAATCTATGGCGGCATCAATCCGTAATAATCCTCCAAAAGTATTAGATATTCGTGGAAAAGATTGACACATGACTGAGACGATCTCTTTCCATCTCCTCTTTTGTGCAACTAATCCAATATCCCCTCTTTTTTCGAATCCTTTTTTTGTTCTCGTTTTGGCACGAGGACCCCATCGTCTCTCGAGATAACGTAAGTCTTTTGTGTGTAGAATAAATTCACATAACTGCTCGTACGTCTCTATTTCTTGCATTTTCTTCTCCCTGCATGAAAAAAGACCCTGTGCAAAGGGCTTCTAAGTCTTGATAATAACAAGTCTTATTTTTATTGCAATGAAAAAACCGATCTTGCGATCAGTTCTTTCAGCATCTTCACTCACATATAGTTTTCTGATTGGTTACCGGAGTAACTTCCTCTTCCTTCTATACATAACTGAAT
>JAHDEI010000006.1 GCA_020628915.1 Minisyncoccota bacterium
TTCTGTGTGAGGAAACGCACGGCTTCTTGCCTGCACAACAGTAGGGAGTCCAAGTCGTTCAAAAAAATCTGCAGACTCTTGTGCGGAAAATTTTGAAAAAGGGGAGTAAAGGTACTTTGCTGCATTTCCAAAATGAGACGCCAATTTTTTGGAATCGAACTCTGCATTATAGATATTGCAACGCCCACCACCTGTGATTTTTAATTTTTTCCCAAGTTCAGGGTTCTTTTCTAATACTAAAACAGATGCGCCACGCTCTGCGGCTCTTCCTGCCATCATGAGACCTGATGCACCTCCACCAATAACGATAAGGTCATATAAAGAGTCTTGTTTCATGCGCGCATTGTAGCACGCTGTTTTGTTTTCGTGGTTAGCTAGCTATAATGATTTGTATGAAATTTTATAGTTCACAGGGAGATAGGAAGCAACAAAGAGATCAATCAGAACCTCTTTATGGGACTACACGTATTAGATTTGGACAAGATAATAAATTTTTTCTTGTTATTAAGATTTTATTTACAGTAGCTTTTTTTGCAGTGTTTTTTTATCTAAATTCGCAAGATAAGTGGTATTTAATTTTCGAATGGTGGGTTAAACAGAATCCTTTTCTCGAGATTAAAGAGTTTTCTTTGATGACTGCTGTTTTTTTATAAATCGAGCGAGTATAAGTGATCCAATAAAAAGGACTGCCGAGAGCGCAAGCGTCTTTGGGTTGGCAGACACCATTTCTGGGTCGAAGTCGGCGATAGATTGAAATGATGCTCCTAGCGCCACAAACGTAGTCATGCCAGGAATGATCCCAATAATAGTTGCTAGTGCATATGAAGACCATTTAATTTTCATGATCCCTGCTGCATAGTTTGTGAGGTCAAAAGGAAGATAGATGAAGCGTGCAACAAGTACAGTCATAAACGAGTTTTTTCTGGCTTCGTCACGAAAGTGTTTGACGACACCTTCGGGTAATTTGATGTCACCACCAAAGAATCTACCTACCCAGTAAGCGACGTTTGCAGACAGGTTTTCTCCAATCATTGTCCATGCAATACCACCCCAAAGTCCAAAGAGAACTCCGGCGAGAATAGTTAGTAGTGTAGCTGTAAAAAATATAAGCGGCCGCAGAGTGTAAATCACAATAAAGATGAGTGGTCCCCACACGGTAGCGTTGATGTCTCCGATCGAACGAGCCATGTCTAGGAACGTGAGGTTGTTTGAATTTTTGTACCAGAAAAAAGTTGAAATGAGCGCTCCCCAAAACACTAATGCAAACAGTTTGGATCCGTTGCGCTTTATTAAACTAAGGACGTCACCTTTGATGTTTCCTAGCTGATATGCCAAAAATTTATCAGAAGCTTTTTTGATTACCTGAGAGATGGTTGGATATGGAAATACCAGTGAGTTAATTTTCCAAAGAGAGATTTTTTGTTCCATCGCAAGTGTGATTGTCGAGAGGATCTCTCCCGCAGACTGTCCGATGATGTTGGCCCCTAGTATGCGCCCTGACAGTTTCTTTGCGGTGATAATGGCAAGACCATTTTCGGTTGATCCATCTGTGATGGCACGATCGTTCTCAGAGAAGGGAACAGAGATTTTAATAATAGAGTCTTTACCATACTTATCTGCTGCTTGTGCGTGGGACAACCCTACCGCAGCGATTTCAGGTTGAGTGTAGGTTACTTTGGGTACTTGCCTGAATCTCTGCGGTCGAGTGAATGGCAACAAGATTTCTTTAACTACATGCCGGGCGGCGTCATCAGCCGTATGGGTGAATTTATTCCTGAGCGAAACATCGCCAACTGCGTAAACGTTTTTGTTTGTTGTTCTGTAGTGAATATTGGTTTCAATAGCGTGTTTGTTGTATTTAATGCCAGCATTTTCTAATCCGGTAGGAATATTTGGGACACGACCGATTGCAATCAATACCTTTTCGAATTCAATTGATTTACTGCCAAGCACATGACCTTCGTCATCTTTAATATTAAAGTGTGCAGTATCACCGTCAACGTGACTGATAAATGCATGGTCATAAATAGTGACACCCAACTCTTCAAATTCCTTCCTAATAATTGGAGAAATCTCCGGGTCTTCTAATTTTGCGAATCTGTGATCGATGGTTCCAATGGTCACTTCAGAGCCAAGCATCGCAAACGCTTGGCCTAGTTCCATTCCAATAGGTCCTGAGCCTATAACCAATAATTTCTCTGGAATTTTTTCTTGGGTGAAGACGTTTTGATTAGTGAGTACATATTTTTCGTCCAGCCCTTTAATGTCAATCATGCGTGGAGAAGAACCGGTTGCAATCACTGCCTTCTTGAATTCAAAGTTTTTGTCATTTACTGAGACGGTGTTTTTTCCAGTAAAAGTTGCCTCACCCATAATGACATCGATACCCATTTCTTTAAAGACATCTGGAGTCTCGTGTGCGAGAATTCCATCAACGATACGCTTGATTTCATTGAATGTTTCATTTTTGTACGAAGACAGGGAAGGAGAGTCCCCAGCTAGTTTTTTCGCCAGATGGTATTTTTTAGCATGATTAAGGATTGCTTTGGACGGAATACACCCTGTATTCGTACACTCCCCACCCATATGCTCTTTCTCGACCAGAAGAACTGATTTTCCAATATTTTTAAATCCTACAGCAGAGGTTAATCCCCCTGATCCTGCACCGATAACGATTGCGTCGTATGTTTTCATGCGTTAATTATATCGTGGTTACTAAATTGTGATCCATTATACACGGACCATATAAAATGTAAAGTTTGCTTTACATTATGGAAATAAGGAGTTCTGAGATTGAAAACACAAGCACATAAAAAAGTAGCAAGATAAGTCCAAGTCGAAACAGTCTGTTCCGGTCTTCTTTTATTAGAAGATTGATGACGAGACTCGCCAGCAAAAGTCCTGAGCCGAGAGCCATATGCTCAAAAAAAAGAGATACTTTAGACTCTGTTGCTATCAAAAAACCAGGTTCAGTTATTTGCATAAAATCCAATAATGAAACAGCTGGCATACCCAATATGATAATGATAGTCGAAAGAGTGCCTCGCCAGTCATCAGTTAATAGGGGGTTGTGCCCAGTTGATTCACCTAGGAGAAAAAGGAGACCTCCCCCAAAAAGAATAAAAATAGAATAAACAATTAATGTCCTTGATAAAAAAATAATCAATTTCTTCATGCAGCCATTATAGCATTGAACTTTATTGACTTTGGTCTCTCGTTTGGTACTATACCCACCACTTATCTCAAAAGGTAGGTATATTAATTACTAATCAGAAAATATGGCGAAAACATCAGTTATTGCACGATCGCAAAAAAAGCCTAAATATTCAACACGGATTGTACGTCGGTGTTTTAAATGTGGGCGAAAGCATGGTTTCATGCGAGATTTTGAATTGTGTCGTATTTGTTTCCGCGAGATGGCTAATCAAGGCTTGATTCCTGGTATTCAAAAATCATCTTGGTAGTACTGTTATCAGTATATTAAGAGATGCTCTTATATTTGAGCGATCCGGGTAAATATCACTTGCGTAATATGAATGACAAAATTTCAGAACTAATCATCAGCATCAAAAATGCTGGTATGGCAGGCAACAAAACTACAGAAGTTCCTGCATCAAAATTAAAAAAATCTGTATTAATGCTTCTTAAAAAAGAAGGATACATTACAGATTTTGAGGAGAAAGGAAAAGACGTTACTAAGGCGTTTGTTATTACCATTGCATATAAAAAAGATGGTACACCAAAAATTAGTGACGTAAAAAGGGTTTCAAAGCTATCCAGGCGTTCATACGTTGGATACCGAGACCTACGACCAGTTAAGTATGGTCATGGATTAGCAGTTCTTTCTACACCTCTTGGTGTGATCTCTGGATCAGAGGCTCGCGCTAAAAAAGTAGGTGGGGAAGTATTATTCACTATTTGGTAGGCTTATGAGTAGAATTGGAAAACAACAAATGACTGTTCCTGCTGGGACAGAAGTAAAAATTGATGGACCTACTGTTTCAGTGAAAGGACCGCTAGGGGAACTAACTCGAACATTTCGAGATGAGGTAACGATTGCTTTGGAAGACGGAGTGGTTACCTTTGAGCCAAAAAGAAACACAACGTTTGCAAAGGCGATGTGGGGAACTATTGCTTCACATGTAGGAAACATGATTGACGGAGTAAATAAGAAATTTGAAAAACAATTGATTGTTGAGGGAGTGGGATTCCGAGCAGAAGTAAAAGGTTCACAACTAGTTATGCAACTTGGATTTTCACACCCAGTTGAGATGGAAATTCCATCTGACCTAGAAGTTACATCTGAGAAAAATGTAATTACTATTTCAGGAATTAATAAAGAGTCTGTAGGGTCGTTTGCATCACGTGTACGACTCAAGAAGAAACCTGAACCTTACAAAGGTAAAGGAATCCGATATAGTGACGAAGTTATTAGAAGAAAAGAAGGTAAGAAAAACGTATAGAAGGACATTGATTGAAAAAGGCATCTCTGTTTTACAGGGTGAGACACAGAATGATTTAAAGACATATTATGGCAACACAAAAAGCACAAAAACGAATAAGACGACATGCACGGGTACGTTCACAGGTCTCAGGGACTGCAGAACGACCTCGTTTGTCTGTATACCGATCAAACCGGTATATTTCAGCACAACTCATTGATGACGTTGCGCAACACACATTAGCAGCAGTTTCTTCAAAAGAAGCATCAGGTAAAACATTTACCGAAAAAGCAGGGTCAGCAGGAAAAGCAATGGCCGAAGCAGCAAAGAAAGCGGGGATTACTTCAGTGGTTTTTGACCGAGGAGGATTCCGATACACAGGACGTGTAGCGGCATTTGCACAAGGTGCTCGAGAAGGAGGATTAGAATTCTAATTAGCTATATATGACAGAAGAACAACAAAACACACAGACTCCGGCGACAGAAGAAACAAAAGCTACACCAGATGCGGCAGCGCCTGAGAAGAAGGTGGATGCACCACAAACTGAGGCGCCTGCAGCACCTACTACTGATGGGGCAAAACCAGCTGGTGACAGACCGCCACGAGGACGTGGGGGTGATAGGCGAGGACGAGGTGGTCCACGAGGAAGACGAGGAGGACGACGAAAGAACTTCCGACGTGAAAAACCAGAATTTGAACAAAAGATCGTATCGTTGCGGCGTGTAACTCGTGTTATGGCTGGAGGACGAAGATTTTCATTCTCTGCTGCGGTAGTGATTGGAGACAAGAAGGGTCGAGTAGGATTTGGTCTAGCAAAAGCAAATGATACATCTGCTGCAATTGATAAAGCGGTACGTATCGCCAAAAAAGACATGATTACTTTGAAATTGACTGACAAAAACTCAATCCCGTATGATGTCCAAGCAAAGTACAAATCTTCAGAAGTATTACTACGACCTGTTCGAGGTAAGGGTCTTGCGGCCGGGGGTGGAGTACGAACAGTGCTTGAGCTAGCTGGAGTTGACGAAGTTGGAGGTAAATTACTTTCACGATCAAAAAATAATATTAATAATGCACGTGTGACAATTGAGGCACTACGTAACTTTGCAGTAACAAAATAGGCTTATGCAAACACACGAACTAAAATCAAACAAAACACTCAGGAAGCGTGTTGGACGAGGAGGAAAGCGAGGGAAGACTTCTGGAAAAGGACATAAAGGTCAAAATGCAAGAACTGGTAATTCAAAAAGGCCAGAGATGCGAGATATCATTAAGAAGTACCCAAAACTTCGAGGACAAGGTAAAAATGGTAACCGTTCTCGGGACATCATCACGTATTACTATCCTGTAAATGTCTCAGATCTTGAGAAGAACTTCTCGGCAGGCGACAAAGTTACACCAAAAGCTCTCTTGGAAAAGGGTCTTATCGATTATGTTAAAGCAAAGATTCCTGGAGTTAAAATCCTTGGAGCAGGAGATATTTCAAAGAAAGTATCGGTTGTTGGATGTGCGGTTTCTAAAACTGCAGGTGAAAAGATTGAAAAAGCAGGAGGGTCTATTAAATAATCTCTGATAAAATAGATTTTATGAATATATTCTTACAAAAAGCAAAGATCGTATGGAATGATCCAGTATTGCGAAACAGAATCTTGTTTGTTCTGTTTGCATTCATGCTATTCCGAGTCCTTGCAAATATCCCAATGCCGGGAGCAGACACTGCCGCTTTGGCTCGACTTTTGTCTGGAGAAGGAGGAGATCTTCTTGGTTTCCTTAACATTTTCTCTGGAGGAGGGTTCTCGAACCTATCAATTGCACTTCTAGGTGTAGGTCCATACATTACAGCCGCTATTATCATGCAGCTTGTTGGGATGATGTCACCAAAAATTAAAGAGATGCAGCGTGAATCAGAAGCTGGTCGAAAGAAAATTTCGATGTACTCACGACTTTTGTCTGTACCATTGGCAGCAATTCAAGGGTTTGGTCTTATCAAGCTACTACAATCACAAGGTGTGATTGGTCAACTTTCTACATTTGAGTTGTTTACAAACATTCTAATTGTGGTTGCGGGATCAGTTCTGTTGATGTGGATTGGTGAACTTGTGTCAGAATTTGGTATCGGTAACGGAGTCTCATTGGTAATTTTTGCAGGTATTGTTGCAATTTTGCCGGGGCAGCTCTTCTCGCTATACCAAAACCTTTTGGTTGATACATCGTTAATTCCATTGTACGCATTGTTCTTGGTCGTTGCATTTGCTGTTATTTACGCAATTGTTTACATCACCGAGGCAGAACGTCCAATCCCAATCTCGTACGCAAAGCAATCGAGATCTGGAGGTAGTCAAATTGGAAATATTGCAACCTACTTGCCGCTACGACTAAACCAAGCAGGGGTTATCCCAATCATCTTTGCGATTTCTGTTTTGATCTTCCCGCAGATGGTTGCACAGTTCCTTTCAGTATCATCTAATCCTGCACTAGCAGACGTTGGACGATCTATCTTGGCGGGACTAGCAAATCTATGGATTTACGGAGGTATCTACTTTGTACTGACATTCCTGTTTACTTACTTCTATACAGCAGTAACATTTGATCCAAAACAGGTAGCAGATAATCTACAAAAAGGTGGAGCATTTGTTCCAGGTGTACGACCAGGAGGACAAACAGAGGAGTATCTAGGAAACGTCATGACTAAGATCACCTTAGTTGGAGCAGTCTTCTTGGCAGTAGTTGCGGTTCTACCTGTTGCTATCCAAGGAATGACAGGACTACAATCACTGGCTCTCGGAGGTACTGGACTCTTGATCGCTGTGTCGGTAACCATCGACCTGATCAAGAAACTTGATGCTCAAATTACAATGAGGGAGTACTAGATCTAAGATGAGAAATAATAAAACCGATGAAATTATCATCGGTTTTTTTGTTTACCATTTATCTTTGACAAACTTGTATACCATGAGGATTGCTCCTCCTGTTATTAGTATCATGCAGATTCCGGCACCAAAGTCTCCACCAAACAAGAGTTTGACACCATTGATGAACCAGTAACCAAAGAATAATTTAGTAAATAGCGCCAAAAGTATAAGACCAAGCCGGGCATTTGTAATGTTCATAAAGACTCCTTTTCTGGATTGAAGTATAGTTTCTTTAGTAGTTTTGTCAATTAATGTTATAATCCCATTCTTATGTTGCAGCGTATTTCTACAATTTTATCTGAAGAACCGGTAACATACTTATTTAAAAAGTTGTGGACGTTTTCTCGCGAACAAAAACCAAGGCTTTCTCTTGGTATTTTATTTATTGCAGTTTCATACATGATGGATGCATTAATACCAATTGTGTTCGCATTGCTGTTGAATGAGGTACAGAAAAATGGAATTACAGAGCAAAATTTGATGACTCTGTTGTTCATGGCACTCTTAATCCCATTAATTAGGTTTATTTATGTAGCCATTCGATGGTTTGGTCAGTTTTGGAAAAATACAGCACAGTACTACACTCGCATACATTATAGGAATTATCTTCTTGAAGGTATTTTTGATTTACCTCTTGATTGGCATACTGATCGGGATAGTGGAGATACTATCGATAAAATAAATAAAGCTACCAGGTCTATGCAATCATTTGGTGGGCGAGTGCAAAACGTCATTAAGGTTGTCGTAAACTTTGTGACAGCATTTATTGCAATAGTCTATTTTAATGCAACAGCAGCACTTTTTGCGGCAGTGATCATGGTAGGTATTTTATACGTGGTTTTGCGCTTCGATAAGGTATTGATCCCAAAACAAAAAGCGCTAAACAGATTTGGCAATAGGGTGAGTGCACAAATGTTTGATGCTCTTTCAAATGTCTCGTCAGTAATTATTTTGCATATCAAAAGGCCCATTAAGAAGAATCTTAACAAGGTGATGAGGGCTTCTGTGCCAACGTTTTATGATTTGGTAAAAACTTCTGAAACCAAATGGTTTGTCTCGTCTATCTTGTTCAACGTGCTTATTGTTTTTGGAACGTTAGTTATATTTTTCTTTGGCGTGGTCGACTCAGGGAGTGTAGTTGAGGTGGGAACAGTTTCAGCATTATTTATGTATCTTTCTCGGATGGGAGATTCGTTTTTTATGGTTACGGGTATTTATGGAGAAATGATACGTTTTAAAACGAATATGCAGAACGTTGACGACATCGAAGAGCATTTCGTGGAAGAGCTAGTAAACAAAGCAGACTGGTCAGCAACAAAGGAATTCTCTGTCCATGATTTACATTTTGTGTATGATCACGGGCAGGGCAAGCAGATTACGGCTTTAAATGGCGTGAGTCTTAGTTTTAAAAAGGGTGAAAAAGTTGCCTTGATTGGACACTCAGGTTCAGGAAAAACGACATTCTTAAAAGTACTACATGGATTATATGAAGGTGCTGTAGGAAAGATTACTATTGATGCAAAATTAACAGAAAAACAGTTTTTTGAGATTGATATGGGAACCACATTGGTACCGCAAGAGCCAGAGTTGTTTTCATCTTCAATCAGAGAAAATATAACTTTTGGTTTAGATTACTCTGACAAAGAAATTGCAGATGTCACAGATCTTGCACGATTTAGTGAAGTGATTGAGCAACTTCCTGAGGGCTTAGAATCTGTAGTAAACGAAAAGGGGGTAAATCTTTCAGGTGGACAAAAGCAGAGATTGGCTTTGGCTCGGGCGCTATTATTTGCTCAGAACAAAGAAATTATATTGCTGGACGAATCAACGAGCTCTGTTGATCCGGAAAATGAAGTTAAAATTTACCAAAATATTTTCAGAGAATACAAAGGCAAAACAATCATTGCAACTATTCATAAAATGAATTTACTCAAGTATTTTGATCGGATAATTATGTTCGACAAAGGAGAGGTGATTGATGATGGATCGTTTGATCAATTAATGTCACAAAACATTCAATTCAAATCAATGTGGGAGGACTACATCAAGAGTAGTCAATAAAAAAGCTCTGGTTTAACCAGAGCTTGTATCGTAGATGATCTTTTTAGATCATGTAGTTTTTTTAATTTTTTGTACGGACAGTGTATTGGTTACTCCAGCTAAAAGTGATAGGTCCGTTTGGGAAAACTATTGAGTGACCCAAGCGAGACATGACTTCAGAGTATTTGTTCACAGCCTCTCCTTGTAGGCTGAGATGAGGGTTGCCCGCGTTCCAGGTATATTCGGTTTCGACACCGGTAATTTCATTTTTTGATCTAACGTGATAAGAGTCAATGATTAGATCACCATCTGAATCTACCAGCGTTGTAATTTTTGCTACACCTGGCCCAAATTCACCTTCAGTAATTTTTAGGGCTCCTGTCATGGACACATATGTAACTTCATATTGAAATGTCGTATCTTCAATGGGTACCATTGTCGTCCATTCTTGCTCCCAGTGACCAGAAGGGGTCTTCTCGGTTATTAACTCGCCCTTTGAAGAAACCCTTTTGGTAATAATCTCGTACAACCTTTTTGGGTTCATGTCCGTCTCGTGTGCAGTCGCTGTGGTGTGGACCTGTGTGGATGTTCCGAGGAGGAAAACCAGAATTATGAATTTGTGCATTTGTTGCTCCTTTGAATAATATAAATGCATATATATTATATATATAAATAATAATATGTCAAATAAATGTGCACAATTTACGCGAGAGTATATAAAAAGCTCTGGCTTAACCAGAGCTTATATCGTACATGATCTTTATTTCCCACAACATTCTTCCGAAGAAGATTGCGAGTAAAATCAAACCGATAATGGTAGGAATCCAACCGCCAGTTTGTTCGCTAGACAACCTAAAGATTCCATATGCAGCAAATAGGCCGCCCACAAGAAAGCACAAGGTCATACATATTACATTTGTATTTATTTGCATATACGCTTCTCCCTTACTATTTTTAGTATTGCCCGCAGAAAATGACTTGTCAAAGGATAACTCAACTGACTGTTTTGCGTTATAATACTGCAGTATGAATAAACAACGAGTATTTATCTTTATAGGAAACTCGGGGTGTGGGAAAGGAACACAAGCTGCACTACTGAGGGAAAAGATGGAGGAAAAACAAATGGATATTGTCAGGCTTGAGCTAGGAGGTGAGTTCAGGGACTTTTGGAAAAAGAGCGGCTATACCGCTGAAAGATCAGCCGATTTAGCAGAAAGCGGTGCGTTGCAACCAGAGTTTTTAGCTATCCATATTTGGTCACACATGCTGATTGATTTTTTTAGTGGAGAGAAACATTTAGTCGCGGATGGTGTTCCACGGCGGATCAGGGAGGCAAAGGTGTTAGATGGGGCATTAAAATTTTACGGAATAGAGAGTCCAACTATTATTTTTCTAGATATTGATCGTTCTGTTGCAAAAGAACGAATGCTTTCTCGTGGACGCCAAGATGATGACGAAGATGCAATCGAAGAGCGACTCAATTGGTTTGACAAAGAAGTATTGAAAACTATCGAATATCTCAAAGAAGATGAGTACTACAATGTTCTCACTATTGACGCCAATAGAGGTATCGAAGAGATTCATGAAGACATCATGTCTCAAACAAACATATAATGGTAACAATTTACAACGACAAAGAAATAGCAATCATGAAAGAAGGGGGCGAGAAGCTGTCTTGGATTATGAGTGAGCTAGAAAAATATTTGGATGTTGGCTTGACTTATCATGATATAGAAATGAAAACGAGGTCTCTCATAGACGAGATTGGAGCAGAATCCGGCACAATCGGCTACCAAACAAGAAAGCAGGACCCACCGTTTCCAGCGGCAACATGTATTTCAGTAAATAATCACGTGGCACATGGAATTGGTTACGAGAACCAAACATTGGTTGAGGAGGGGGACTTGGTCTCCTTGGACGTTATAATTATTTGGAAGGGAATGTTTGTTGATATTTGTCGCTCATACGTCGTGGGTGAACCTACTGCAGAGCAACGAAAACTTTTAGAGTGTTCGCGAGCTGCAACAGACGCGGCAATCGCAGCAGCAGTAGTTGGTAATACAACAGATGATATCGGAGCAGCAGCAGAGGCGGTGGCTCAAAACTATGGATTTAAAACAGTAAAAGAATTAGGTGGGCATGGTGTCGGTAAAAAAATTCACATGGAACCGTTCGTTCCTTCGTTCAAAGGATCTGGGTATGCAACGGAATTACAAGAGGGGATGATACTGGCTATTGAACCAATTATTTCTTCAGGCGATTGGCGGATCAAACTTTTGGATGATGGTTGGACTTTTCAGACAAAAGATGGATCTGATACTTCGCAGTTTGAGGAAACGGTTTTGGTTACGGCAGATGGGCCAATTATTTTAACCAATCATTTAGACTAAGTTCCCGTCTTGAAACGCAAGTTACGTTCTAAAAGTACTAACCTAGCTACTATTATCCTATTGGGTTATAATACTAGTAAATAAGTGACCACGAGGTCATTTTTGTTCGTTAAATATTAGGAGGAATATATGCGTTATCCTGCGTCAACAAGCAAGGTAAGAAAAATTTTAGAGAGACTTGGTGTACCAAAACCGAATATGCGTGCAGTACATCTTATCGCAGTTTGTGATTGTCCAGCAGATACTACACACAGGTGGTATTTACGCGCAAATGAAGAAGTCCTACACGATCTGTTTCAGAAGCTTGATATTATCAACCACCTCAAGAGGTTTTGGTATGCAATTCAGGCAAACGCCCTCGAGACAGCAAAAAACATTTTAAGATTTTGCATCGAAGAGCCACTCGAGAGGGAATTAAGAAACGTCAGACGTATTTAGGTAAACAAAAAAAGTACCCCAATTGGTGTACTTTTTTATTTTAATTATACTTGCTCAACTTTATAAAAGTCAGGAGCGTTGTCTAAGTGCACTTGAATTTGGTCTCGTGTTTGGAGTCCTTCTTGGGCTCCAACATACTGCACAACATTCATTGAATTCAGCGGGCCGATCAAGAGTGCTTCTTTTACATCACCTGTCTCTGCATAAATTGCTGTGAAGGTTGATGAGAATGAATCACCAGCACCAGTCCTGTCGATCGGAGGCTTTGGGTCTGGGTACATTGGACACCAATAGGTAGAACCATCTGTATCTCGAACATATGCACCATCAGGACCATCTGTGATAACAGGGATGGTTGGTCCTTGCTTTTCCATTTCTTCCAAAAGGATTTTTACAGCTTCTTTACGTCCAGATTCTTTTTCTGTCACCTCAACCCGTTCTTCGAGTTCTGGCAGGAATGCGTACAAGATTCTTTTTGCTTCTTCAACGTTGCAGAAAAATAGCTCAGAATTTTTGTAAATTCGTCCAAGTTTTTCTAAACCAAGTTTCATTTGAAATGTTCCAGGTTGGAACGCTAGCTTCACATCGGGGTTTGCTTCTAGGTAATCAGCAATTTCCATGTGGTGAGGAAGTGTGTTTTCGGCCATTGATGAGAGGTAAATCCATTTCGGAGTTCCAATTTCAGGAAGGCTGTAATCAAATTCAGTATGCTTAACTAGAATAGTTCGGTCTGCTTTATGTAGAAGAACATAATGATAGTTAGACTTTTCACCTTCATGAACTTTAACGAACTGGGTGTCGATTCCATTTTCTTTTAGCGCAGCAATTTGTTCACGACCATATTCATCATCACCTACGTTAACAACATACGCAGTTTTAAGACCTAGTCTTGTTGCAGATACAGATGCATTAGCAGAGTTTCCTACACCAGGAATAATTTTATGCCAATTAAATGGAATTTTATCTCCGTAAGCCATACACATCATGTCCGGACCACGATCTTGGTCTTGAATTACAACTGAATCGAGGTTTACAAACGCGTCTGTCACCATGTCTCCAATTGCAATGAAATCAAATTGTTCACTCATAATTACCTTAGGTTAGTCATTTATTAATATGTTTATTATACCGGAGGGTTGTAGAAAAGATCAGGTGAAAAGGGGATAAGGTATAATCTGTGCCATGAACATTTTCTTTTGGTTAGGGGTTTTAGGTGCCACATGTATTTTGGTAGCGTTTTTTATTGGTAATTTTAATGATCTTGATAAGAGAACAAAGATAGACGAAATTTTAAATCTAGGAGGTTCTTTGCTGCTGCTGATATATGCCATTGATGGTCTGGTGTGGCCATTTATTGTACTTAATTCCGTGTGGGCACTTTGGAGTTTGTGGATTTTGATTCCTCATAAAAATAAATCTTAAGGGTCGTTGCTTTTTTATCTAAAGTGGCTATAATATGCGGCATCATGAAACTAACAGCAGTAACACGTGACTCGAACGCTTCACTTGAAGCGTTGCGAGCAGAAGGAAAAATTCCAGCGGTATGCTACGGGAAAAAGGACGATTCACAGGCTCTTTCATTGGATGCAAGTGAATTTACGGCTTTGTACCGAGACGCAGGTGGGTCAGCTATTATTGAGCTAGAAGGTGTAGGTGATTCAAAAGATGTATTGATCAAAGATGTGCAGCGACACGCATTAACAGAAGATATTCTTCATGTGGATCTATACATTATTACTAAAGGTGAAGAAATTGAGGCGGTTGTCCCAGTTGAATTCTCAGGTGATGCTCCAGTAGAAAAAGCAGGAGGTGTCGTTGTAAAAGTGATTCGAGAATTCACAGTTCGAGCTATGCCAAAAGATCTTCCATCTGAAATTGTTGTAGACTTGTCTGTTCTTGCAGAGGTTGGTTCGTCAATTCAGGTAAAAGACATCAACGTGCCATCAGGGGTTACTTTGTTGGCTGATGAAGACGAAGCAGTAGTAACTGCCTCAGCCACACAAGAGTACGTGGAAGAAGAAACTCCAACAGAGATTGACATGGACGCAATCCAGTCAGAACAAAAAGGAAAGGGTGAGGAAGAAGAATCATCAGGAGAATAATAAAATCGCCCGAGAGGGCGTTTTTTGTTGTGTATAGTTTGTGTTTTTCATACAGCTTTTTTAGATATAATAGTAAGACATAAGATATGAAATTATCATTTATCAAAAAGTCACTAATTGCAGCTTTTGCTTGCTCGCTTATGGTTGTGAGCAGTTTTTCTCATGCAGCATCTTGTGACAATGTTGGAAATTTAGACAACTATACTGATGCTCAATTGCAAGATATTTTTGCAGCTTGTGAGGCCGACATAGCAAAACAAAAGAGAGATTTGGCAAACCAAAAAAAGGAAACACAGTCTATTAGTAGGAATCTCTCTTCTATTAACTCTCAGATTCAAAAATCTACTGCGTATATTAAGGCAAAAGAAATTGAAATTTATCGACTCAGCAAAGAGATCAGTACACAAAAAGACAAGATCAAGGGGTTAGAGTCACAAACAGACAAACTCAAAACAGCGATCGGTGATCTTATTAGAGAAAAGAACGCTTTGGATGACTATTCAGTTATTGAAGCAATATTTTCACAACAAACATTATCTGATTTTTTTGCAGATTGGAATAATATTGATGTGATTAAAAAGCATCTCACGGTTGCCTATGATGAACTCGAGGGTATTCGCGAAGAAACATTAGAAAATACTGAGATTTTGGCAGAAGAGGAAGCACGCGAACGAGAGCTTAAACAAGAAAAGGAACAAGAAAGTTACGAAATTCAAAAACAACGAGCAGAACAGAAACTAGTTCTTGCCCTGGCGCGTGAGGAAGAGGCTGAATACCAAAAGGCAATTAAAGAAAAAGAGAAATTAAGATCACAAATTAGAAATAGAATTTTTAGGATTGCCGATGGTGGTTCAATTAAGTTTGGAGATGCTCTTAACTTAATTCGTCCTTACGAGAAACAACTAGGTGTGGATGCTGCGTTTATTCTGTCAGTTCTTTTTCAAGAGTCTGGATGGAATAATCAGATTGGAGGAAATATCGGGCAATGTACATATAAATACGTTCATCCAAAGACAGGTCGGCAAGTAATGTCACCAAAGCAGGTTCCTGCGTATGAACGAATTATGCGCGAGCTTGGAAGGAATCCAAATACCCAAAAAGTCTCATGTCCTATTCCTCGTGACGGTGCGTACGGTGGAGCAATGGGGCCCGCTCAATTCATTCCAACCACATGGATGGGGTATAGAGATCGTGCGGGAGCAGTATTAGGAAAACCTGGATCCGCGACGTCACCGTTTAATAATCAAGACGCATTTATTGCTGCAGGTGTATTCCTAAAAGACTTGTACTACTCAAGCGGATGTACTAATTATGCCAATCAATATGCACACATCTCTCCAAAGAAGACTTTGCGAGAGCGTTGTGCGGCTGCAAAATATTACGCAGGAGGGAATTGGTGGAAGTTCCGATTCACATACGGAGACCCTGTTGTGCAACGCGCCAACAGATTTAGGCAGGACATTAAGACACTTGGCATTTAAAAAACTCTCCGAAGGAGAGTTTTTTAAAAAATTAGTTGTAGTATTTCACGGATGATTTTAAAAATTGATTTCCAGAATTCATATTTTTCTCTAATAATGAGCTCTTGGGTTTCAGGTTCGTAGAGGCATTCGTTTTCGTTCCAGAGACCAAGACCTTGTTTGCGAGATTGCTTTTCAAGTTTGATATAGGTACTCATCCTGTCATGACTGTAGGTTCTATATGCATATGCATATCCATCAGAAATCATTTGCGCTCCAAAATCATTGCCATTGGGTAGTTTGATGTATGCAAGGAGTCTGCCGTGTTTATCCCGTGCTGTGGCATTTTCTAAAACGATTGTTTCGCCGTTGAGAATTTTTTTTGCATGCGCTGATGCTTCTTTTCCGAAACATTCAACTGGCCTTCGTGGGTCAACTGCTTCAGGTGTATTAATCCCAATAATCCGTACTTTTTCTTCAACACCGTTTACTGTGGCTACTACAGTATCGCCATCAACAACGCGCGTTAAAGACGCCTCTTGAGCAACAGTCAAAGCAGGAAGCAATAAGAAGATAAATAAATAAAATCTTTTCATTCAAAGAATGATAACATTTTGACAGTTTCATAGAAACGGGTTACTATAGTCGCTGGTATATTCCACAATCATGCATACGTAAGGAGAAAAATATGCAAAAAAAGGGAATAATTATTGAAAACGCTCGTTACGAGACACTCAAGAACGGCCAAAGAGTTTTGGCGGGTCGATTGAGTCCACATACAGCACATTTATTGCAAGTGGGACCTTATCAGAGAGAGCCTATACCAGCACATGTTGCAAAAATTAAAAAGGCACTTGCAGACGGGAGTCCACTACCTCATATTTGGGTAGGTTTTCGTTCGATAGAGATTGAAGACGTGCCAGGTATGCCTGGATCAAAGTTGCTCGTGGGCCCCAAGATGTCGTATCTCATTGATGGCTTGCAGCGAAACACCGCATTACTTTCTTACATTGCAGACTACATTGCAGATCCAACCCTTGATCAGGGGAATTTGAATTCTCTTGAGGTGCAAGTTTTCGTTAACACAACTGAAGAGATTGAAAAGAATTTGTTCAGGGATGTTAACTCAACATCGAGAATTGTTTCGGGTAATGTGCTCTTCAGAAATATGGCTGGTACAGCTGACACTAAACCTGAATCTCAGGTCGTGAAGCTCCTTTTGGACCTCACCACCGTTGGGTCTGGTTTTGTTCTTCAGCGGAAAATTGGCTGGAAACAAAGTCTGTCGAAAGATGAGGTTATGAATGCTGTGACTATGGCGCAAGTACTGTGCTATTTACACAAGCATGTTACCGGCAAGATGCAACGAATCGGTAATTACCGTACTGTTGCCGCATCTCTTGATACCATTCACAGCAGGGTAGATGATGCAGTATTTTGGGATAATACTAGAGCATTTTTTAATGCGATGGTTCAGTGTTTCAGAATAGATCACAAGACCGTCGGTTCTATGACAAAATCAAAAAATCCAGCCTTGATGAACGTTTTTATGGCATCTTTGGCAAAGGTTATATCTGATCATGAAAATTTTTGGGACAATGACGGCCGGCTAAGATTTACCGATCGGCATATTGCTCGAATGAAGAATTTTGACATGAGAGATGCTGATTTTGTTGCCATGTTGGCTGGCGGTGGAGCTAAGCCTCAAGTTGAATACCATATCATTGAAGCCTTTAATAAGGGTCTGCAGGAAAAGAATTATCTCAAGAAGAGAATTCCTGTTCCAGCTGGCCGTGAAGCCTATAAGCCACATCTGCGTGTTGTGGCAAAGTAAGCTTTCTAGACGCACCCATCTGGGTGCGTTTTTTCATGCTATAATTTTTTCATTACAACTAATTGAAATTTTGTATGGATAATTTATTACAAGGGATGATGGGAAATTTCTCTGATGAAATCGTTGGCGCTGTTGCAAAACAAGCCGGTGTGAACCCAGAAATGGCTCAAATGGTGCTAGAAAAAATGGCCCCCGCTATGACAGGAGCGATGGCAAAAAACGCAGAAACCAAAGAAGGGGCACAGTCTCTAGCTGATGCACTAGATTCAAAGCATGACGGTTCGATCTTTGGAAACCTTGGTTCCATGATGGGTGGAGGACTAGAACAAGACGGGGCAAAGATTCTGGGACATGTTTTTGGAAATAAAACAGAGCAGGTCGAACAAGTACTAGAGCAAGAAACAGGAGCAGACAAAGCATCAACAATGAAGATGATGACAACATTTGCCCCACTTATTTTGGGTGCGTTGGGTCAACAAAAGAAATCACAAGGACTGGATGTTGGTTCGCTTGCAGGAATGCTTGGTGGCGCAGCAAGCGCAATGTCTGGTGACAAGTCAAAATCTAGTCTTTTACGGACAGTTATGGATTTGGACCGCGATGGAAAAATTATTGATGATATTCCAAAAGTTCTTGGTTTCCTTGGTATTGCAAAGAAATTTTTTGGAAGAAAATAATTAAAAAAGTATGGATGTAAATAAAATGAGAGGAAGTAAAAATGTTCGATTAGTTGTATTACTACTTATTATTCTTGCTGCGGCAGCACTATGGTATTTCTCAGACTCAAAAGCAGCTAAGACTACAGCAATTGTTGCGGGTGGGGTTGCTGCTACTGCGGTAGGACTTGAGGTTGCTGATACTGATCTTGACCTTAAGACTTTGTTTGAAACAGGATCAATTAAAGAAGCAATTCTTGAACGAGATGCGGATGGAAATCTTTTGCGGATTGGTGCTATTTGTGATGCACAAGACGCTAGTTACGTTGATCTAGACTGTAATGATTTCGTTACACAAGGTGAGGCACAGCGTGTGTATGAACAGTGTGGTTCCGATATTAACCGATTAGATGGGAACAACGATGGGGTTGCTTGTCAGGCACTACCATCTGGGGTCTAGGGCATCTTTCAACAATCTATCCACAAGAAATCACCAGCTATGGTGATTTTTTCCTGGTTTTTAATCCAGGATCCTTTACAACAGTGTGTATAACCGCTATTATTTGCACAGTCAAATTTTAATAGCTAATAAAGTTCTTATGAATAAATGGACATGGTTAATCCTAATACTGTTTCTAGTATGGGCGATTATTTCATGGCGATGGTACGTGTGTGGTGTCAAAGGATTCTGTGGTGAGATAGCTACTCCAGTAGTAGTTACAAAGCCAGCCTTTGAAAAACCCGATGCACCAGATGTAGATATTTCAATTTCAGATGTTGATGTGACTAATCGACCTGATGAGAATATTGACTCTGAAAATGAGGGAACCACAGTGGTATCAGAAGTTGCACGAATTCTAGAATGTTCAACTTATCTTGATCGCCACATCAAACTTGGCGCAGCAAACTCTGCGACCGAAGTAGTCAAGCTAGAGAGATTCTTAACACGATACGAAGGAGAATCACTTGAAGAAAACGGTGTATATGAAGTAGCAGACGAACAAGCTGTGAAACGATTCCAAGAGAAATACCGATCTGAGGTTCTAGAGCCATGGGGCCTAGAAGAGCCAACAGGGTATGTATTCCGGACAACAAGGGATCATATCAACCGACTCTACTGTGCATACCAAGCACAAGAAAATAATTAATAACGTTAATAACATAATATGTTTGAAAACAAAGTAACAATGGATTACACAGGAGCAGATGCTACCGGTGAAATCATCATCATGCTTCTGGTTGCATTCATTCTTGGTTATCTATTGCGATGGCTAATGAACCGATTCTGGGGGTGTGAGCACTGTTCAGAATCAGCTCTAGAGGCTGAAATGAAGAACGCTGCACCTGCGGCAGCAGCAGTTGCACCTGCACCTGCGGCTCCTACAAGGAAGGTACGACAAGACGATCTTAAAATCGTTGAAGGTATCGGACCAAAAATTGCACAACTTCTTGTGTCAAATGGTATTAATACTTGGGATGCACTTGCAAAAGCAGATGTTTCAAGACTTAAAGAAATTCTTGAGTCTGGAGGAGATCGATTCCGAATGCACGACCCATCAACATGGCCGGAGCAAGCTATGCTTGCTCGTGATGAAAAGTGGGATGAGCTAGATGAGTACCAAGAATTCTTAAATGGAGGAAAAGTACGATAATTTGATCTTTTGGATCAGCAAAAAAAGGACGTATAGTGCGTCCTTTTTTGTTATATAATTCACAACAATTATGTACAGTATAGATATATCATTTAAAAGACTTGATGAGCAAGACAGGCAGATAGTCAAACACATTTTTGAACAAGAATGGAAAGTGAAGAAGGCCTTGGTTTTAGGTTCGGGAAAATCAAGAATCGCTCTCGTGTTAGCTTTGGCAGGTTTTGAAGTAACATGTGTTGATTTGTGTGACTACTCGAGCTTTTATGAAAAATTTAATACTCTTTTAGAATTAAAAAAACCAATCCTTTTCTTCCAGAAAGATCTAAACAATCTTAGTGTCGCTGATGTGGGCGAATCATTTACTCTCATTCTCGCACAGCGTGTTTTGCACTATTTGCGTCACGAAAATGCACGAGAATTAATATCACTCATTGAAAATAAATTGCAAAAAAACGGATCATTGTATGTAGCAGTCTCATGTATTGATTCAGATATGGGGAAGGGCTATGAAGCTTCAGGAGAACCCCTTGCATCCAGGTTCGGAGTACTTTCAGAAGAGATGCAGAAAAGATTTCGATTGACTGTCCCTGTTTGTTTGTACCGACTAGTAGAATTTAAAAAATTTATGAAGGCGACTCGATTTAAAAAGATAAAGCTTTACCAAACTGCATTTGGCAACATTAAAGGCTTGTATCAGATTTAGATAAGTGTTTTAATGTTTGATGATTGAGCAACAAAAGGATCCTGTAATGGGAAAGTATGCAAGTTATGTCAGGACTGAGTCTGAGCACAAAATCGACTCAGATATAGTTCGTATAGATATTTATAAAGTCAAATGTGACAAGTCGGGGCGTATTATTGTCGGGAGAATAAAAATTACAAAAAGAAGAAATGGAGACATTGAGTGCGGCGGGCACATTCCACGCGAGCTTGTACCTGAAGGGCCTCTCATTGAATGAGGCTCTTTTTGTTACAATAAAAAAATGTTTAATAAATTACGCAAAAAAATATCATGGGAAGTTTTTGAGAAAGAGCTTTCACATACAATTGATCGATTTCCATTAGCGGTGGCTGCGTTGGGGGTGTTCTTCCTCACTGCAATATTTTTGGTTCATTTTGGTGATGACAATGAGTTCCTTGTCACATTTGCGATAAAGATAATTATCACCGCAGTATTTACGGCGCTTTTGACCTTGTCGGTACAGTTCCTCTCTGAATCATACGGGTGGTCAAGCAAGTATAGAACGTATGGGCATGCTGCGGTTATCATTTTAGGTGCATTATATTTTCTTTGGCTACCTGACGTAATGGATAATTTCCCGCTCGAGATGATAGGAGTTCATATCCTCATACATACATTACTTTTGGTTGGAACAAGATTTGCGTTTTTTGTAAAACAAATAAGGGATAAGACATATACAGATGAACACTTTTATGCATTTAATATCACCTCATTAGCTGTGTTTTTAGAATCAGCGTTTATTGGTTTTCTCGTGTTCATTTTAGGCTCGGCAACACTGGGCAGTATTGATGCACTTTTCCAAGTAAGCTTTATTGAAGGGGAAAGATACTTTGAGTGGTTTTTGTTCTCTGCAATTTTAGTTGCTCCAATATACTTTTTATCAAAGACACCTGGACCAGAGATGCCAGTCTTACCAAAAGAGTCTCACGCAGAAAAGTTTCTCCGCTTTATTGTCTTATATATAGCTATCCCTTTTATTTGTATTTATTTTCTCATTCTCTACGCATACACTGTCAAAGTTTTATTAGATATTTCAAATTGGCCGAAAGGGGTGCTTTCATGGCTGGTCATTTGGTTTTCTTTTTTCGGATGGGCAGTTTACACTCTTTCTTACCACGTAAAAAATAATCATTTTGTGCAAGCATTTCGCAAATGGTATCCATGGATTTTATTACCACAAGTTGCGATGCTTTTTTATGCCATCGTCTTGAGAATTGGCCAACACGGGTTTACCGTGAATCGTTATTTGGTTATTGCATTTGGGGTCTGGCTGGTCTGCTTGTCGGTGTACTATATTTGGTCAAAGAAAAAACATTTAGTATTTCTACCAGCATCATTATCTTTGTCTATCTTAATTATTACCATTGGACCATGGAGTATGTTTTCAGTCTCGGAGAGATCACAACTTGGTATTCTTCAGGAACGAATGGAGCGCGTTGGAGTGTTACAAGATGGTCAGATTACTCGACTTGCTGATAATGAGATAGGTCAAATTTCTGCTGAAGATAAGCGCTCTATTCCTTCGGTTATTAGGTACATATGTGCGTATCATGGATGTGATCAAATGAGATCAATTTTTGGTGATACGTATATTGATGCGGACAAGATAGGCTTTGGAAGATCTCAGTACGCACAGGCATCTCATTTGATTGAAGCCACTGGCCTGCAAGAGTATCCAACTCCGGTTAATTTGGATGCTAACACTTATTTAAGTACTTTTGTTCAAAATAGAGGTGTAAAAATTTCGGTCGATGGGTATGAAGAAATGTATTTCTTCGATTATTTTGAATCAAGGCCATTTAATGTCGAGAACAAGCCCCATGTAGAAATAACTAATTTTGGAGGGCAGTTGATGTTTGCCATTCTGGAAAAAGATATCAGGGTAGAAATTACAGATCAAGTAGATAATTTGTTGCAGACGTATGGTAATCAAAGAAAAATCAGGAGTCTCACGATTGATCAGGATCAGCTCTCGGTCGAATATGAAACCGATCAGGTACGAGTCAAAATGCTCTTCACAAACCTTAGTGGTCAAGTTGATAAATCGGGTAATATTTTTGGACACTCAATATCAGGGTACGCCCTTGTTGATTACAAATAAATATCACAAAGAGACTGGGGTATAATAGTCTCCATGAGAAAACCACTACTTTTTGTCATATTTGCTCTTTTTGCTGCCGGGACTTTGTGGTATTACTTTTTTGGAGAACGTGGCGGTGAAGTAATTGCAGAGCAGGTTGTAGCAAAAGGGAATTTGCAGAATGCAGTACGTGTATTTGGTAAAGCTGAACCAGACAAAATTTTTACACTAGCATTTGAAATCGGAGGTACGGTCACGAGCTATCCATTCGAAGTGGGAGATCGTGTAACAAAAGGGAAGACGCTAGCTAAATTAAGTTCAACTTCAGTTTCAAACCAAATTCGAGAGACGCAAAGCCGTATAAATATTGAACAAAAGAAGAAAGATGAATTGACGGCCCCTGTTCAAAGTAGTGAGTTAACTGCACTTGAGGCAAGACTAGATCAGGCAGAGGCTGCAGTCAATTCTTTTGAATCCAATTTAGATCAAGTTATTGAGCAGACAAGGGTGAGTCTGGATACTTTCTTTACAACATATGTTGATGAATATTTTGATGACGTGGATAGATTAAACGTACTCGAATTTGATATTCCCGGGAGCACATTCGATACTTTTGATAAAAGAAACTTGCTTGGTCAGCGTGAAGCTATTTTGACAGCATCGTTAGATCAGAAATTTGATTCTAATTTAGGAGATTCCTACGCAAATTTATTTAAACTGTTTGATGAGTACGAATCTTTTGCCAATCTTATCGAGGTGGTAGTAAACAAAGATGCAAAAGAGAGTGTCTCAGAGTCGGTTGAGTCTCAAATGAATCAACTTAGGCTAGAGATCCAATCAAAACGTTCATCTTTGGTGTCAGTAAATAACCAACTGACTGAGGCAAGACAGGCAGTTTCTGTGGCACAGCAAGATATTCAGGTGGCTCAAGTTGGCCCATCAGGTGCGTCGGTGAAACTTCAAGACAGTATCATAGCTGATAAACGAGTAGCCTTAACATCACTGTACAATGATCTGTCAAAATACTCTATTAAAAGTCCTATCACGGGTGAAGTTTTCCAAACGTTTATTGAGCAGTACACTGCAGTTGCTCCAAATTCACCGGTAATAAGTATTGTTGAGGAAAAACCTCTTGTCGTCAGGGCAGACGTAGCTGAGTCCGATATTGTGTATGTGGGGGTAGGAAATGTAGCGACCATAACATTTGACGCATTACCAGGAGAGCAGTTTGACGCACAGGTTCAGTTTGTTGAATCACAAATAGATACTTCCAGGTCAGTTCCGACATATGAGACAACTCTTGAATTTAGTGAAGGTCAAGACCTTTCCAGCATTCGTTCAGGGATGACTGCAAATATTATTGTTTCATCGGGGAGCATAGAAGACGTTCTTTTTGTCCCTGCAAATTTCATTGTTAACGATGGGGTGTCACAGTACGTATACAAAAAGACGAGTGAATCAGGATACCAAAAAACAACAGTGACAACTGGGTACCGAACAAATACCTCTGACGTTGAGATTACTTCTGGATTAAACGAGGGCGAGTCAATTGTAATTTTTAAACAGTAGCATGATGAGGAATCTCTCTTTAGGTTGGTATTTGGCAAAACGGGCGATTGCTCGGACAGGGACAATATCAAAAATATTCATTATTTTTATTATGATGCTGACCTTTTTGAATTTGCTAGTGGTTCGAGGTGTTCTTGTGGGAATTCCCGATAGTTCGCTTGAGAACACGAGAAACGACGACACTGGGGACGTACTGGTCTCTAGGAATGATGGGGAGCTGCAAATAGAAAATACATTTGAAATCACAAAGTATTTAGACAACTCTCCTCTGATTGATAATTATTCAGTTCGATATTCATCAAGTGCGACAATCGAATCAGATTTTGGAAGATCAAAAAAAGACAGCACAAACGCTTCTCGTCGAACCGCAACCGTAGTTGGCATTAACCCAATTGATGAGCAAGCCGTTACGGGCTTAGATCGTTTTGTCAAAGAGGGCCGAATGATTGAGTCTGGTGAGACAGGCAGTGTGGTTATTGGGCAAGGTCTTTTGGACGATGAGGCAACTGCAAATTTTACAGGAGAAGACTTGCTTCAGAATGTATTTGTTGGAGGCAAAGTGTTAATGACAATTAATGGTTTCACAAAAGAATATAGAGTCGTTGGGATTGCGAGCTCAAAAGGACAAACTGATAATCGCGCATTTATTTCTGACTCGGAGCTTCGGTCACTGTTAGGACGATCTAATTTAAATGCATCAGAAATAGCGATTCGAACAATTGATCCTTCATTTGATGCTCAGCTGGTTACTAATCTACGAGCTCAACCATTTGCCAATAAAGCTCAGTTCGAAACATCACTGCAAGCGGCTGGAGAGTTCCTCAATGACATAAAGACTATTTTTGATTTCCTTTCAAGTTTTGTTGGCTTAATTGGTGTGTTTATTTCCGCAATAACAATTTTTATTATTATTTTTGTGAACGCTGTTTCACGTAGACAGGAGATTGGGATCTCGCGCGCAATTGGTGTACCACAAACAGCAATTATCACTTCATACTTTCTCCAATCAATCTTTTACACCTTGAGTGGTATCGGAGCAGCTCTGGTTGTTTTCTTTTTTGTTCTTGATTCATATTTTAGAAACAACCCGATTGATTTTCCGTTTACTGATGTCTATCTTTCTGTAGATTCATTTGTAATTTTACTTCAGGTCTTGATTCTGCTTGTTGCGGGAGGTCTGGCAGGGTATATACCTGCCCGCATGATTATTAAACAGAAATTACTCTCACTAATTTTAGGTAGATGATTAAAGTACAAAACATTATCAAGAAATTTGGCGTTGGTACAGAAACAGAGATTGAAGTCTTGAAAGGTATTTCTTTTGATATCAGGGCTGGCGAGTACGTCATACTTTCTGGAAAGTCAGGCGCTGGTAAGAGTACATTGCTATATCAACTGTCACTTTTGGATACACCAACAGAAGGATCTGTAAACATTGGACAAGTAGAGGTGAGTAATCTTTCAGAAGCCAAACGCTCACGATATCGATTAGAAAAATTTGGTTTTATTTTTCAGTCATACGCACTAAATAAGGATCTCACTGCACTAGAAAACGTTGCGCTGCCGTTATTGTCGATGGGAATGGCAAGAAAAGATGCATATGAAAAATCGAAGGCCTCTCTAGATGAACTTGGTATGGGAGATCGTGTTGAAAATTACCCCGAACAACTCTCAGGTGGTGAACAACAACGAGTATCAATAGCCCGTGCAATTGCAAAGGAGCCTCACATTTTATTTGCTGATGAGCCCACAGCAAGTCTTGATTTAGCTAATTCTGATCAGGTAATGGATATTTTAGATAGATTACATGCTGCAGGGATGACAATCGTTGCTATTACTCATGAGGAACAATACAAAGACAGAGGAACACGCTTGATCGAGTTGTCAGATGGGAAAATTATCAGAGATACTGACGCCTAGACCTCGTTTAATGGTGTATAATTCTCTCATTATGAAATTAGACATTAGAGAGACATTTGTGCTTGCACGAGAGCTTTTTGAGAAGCATTGGCAGTTTTATTTAGGGATCTTATTGACTCTGGTTGTTGTGTCTGGGTTATTTTCTGTACTAGATGCGACATTGTACGAGGTAAATTTTGAATCTAGTCCGTTAGTTCTACTGTTGGCATTTTTGGTGGCCACAGTGTTGCAAATTGGATTTATCGAGATCTCATTACGTATTGTTCGAGGAAAAAAGGTTTCTTACGAGGATTTGTATCAAAATATCACGGTGAGGAAATTTCTCATTTATCTTATAGCTTCATCGGTGGTGGTGTTGTTAGTTGCACTTGGTATGGTTTTACTAATCTTGCCAGGTATTTATCTGGCCGTTTCACTTATCTTTATTGAGTATGTGGCAGTAGATAAAAAGGGAGGTCCGGTAGAAGCAATTGTTGAGTCATGGAAAATTGCGAAAGGTAATTGGTGGAAACTGTTTTGGCTTGGTATTTTAATCCTACTTTTTAACCTTGTTGGACTCTTTGCTTTTGTTCTCGGTCTTTTGATTACTGTACCGATTTCAATGCTTGCCATGACAAGTGCTTATGACCAACTAGAGTCTGGGAAACTTCTTGTCTCAGAAAGGAAAAAGAAGAAAAAATAATGTAAGAAAAAACTGCCTGTGGCAGTTTTTATATTAGGGACGGAATATCTTCTCAAGCAATTTGAGTGTAATTTTTGCAACAGCTTCTATGTCTTCTTGAGGCCTTAAGTACTTCTGTTGACATTCGTACCCGAGCGCTTCTTGGAACTGCTCCGCGTGTTCGAGATCGGCCTCGCCATGCAGGTCGGTGTATGTTGTATCTGAGCATCCTAAGTCTTCTGCTAGTTGAGAGAGATAGGGAATAAACACAACAGAAGTGTTTTCTAGGAACGTCATAAGCGCGAGGCTTTTTAGACCAGACATTTCAGCAACCATGCGTCGTATCTCTTGAACCTCATTTTCAATATAGGTATGGTCTTGAGGCTCGGGTTCGCAACCAGACTCTTTTGCGAGCTTTCTAAGCATACTTGGGTGATCCTGGGTAAGCTCCTCCCAAAGGTTTTCATCAGAGGCATGCTTACCCTGAACTGATCGTGATGAAATAGAGGCGCCTGCCATCCAAGAAATAAAGTTTCCTTCCATGGCAGCGCAGTATCTTTTCAAGATCTTTCTTTGATCTTCTTCATTTAGAGAATCAAGGGGCTGTAGCAATGTGGTTACCGATTCGTTCATGAGTGCAATTCGGTCTGTAATTATAGTAGTCTCCATATGAATATTATTACGTGGTAATGCCCCCCTAGAATACTGGTATCACTTGGAGGTTAATTATATCGAGACACGAATAAAATGCACTCAAGGAATCCTGTGGTACGTGATACAATATAATTACATAAAGAAAAGGCACCCAAACGGGTGTCTTTTCTTGGTCTGCTCCACGGACAGGGCTCGAACCTGTGACCCATTGATTAACAGTCAATTGCTCTACCAACTGAGCTACCGTGGAATACGAAAGATTTTAGCAAAAAAATAAATATTATCAACAATATCTGTGGTAGTATGTTTTGAGGAAAGGAAGGTCTATGCTTTCAAAAAGACAAACTCTACAAAAATTCCATGATGAAAATAAACATTGGAAAAATGGAGACCAATACTATCCTAACAGAGAGGATTGCGAGTGTGTCGTCACTAGTCAGTCAGTGTCGCTAGAGGAAGCTCGACAAAAGCTAAAAGACGCACTAGTGATCGAAGGTAAATATTTTGAAGAAAATGACCTAAATGAGTCAATACTAATTTCTGATTTGCTTCCTTTATCACAAGATAGACATGATGTGCTTAGGCACTTATATGCAACAGGCTCAGCTCAGACTCATGATACTAAGGCTCGTACTCTTGGAGACTTGGTTGACGAGGTATGGAGTGTACATGTTGGGGTGAGCATAACAGAGTGCTTAGACTGTTGGGTTCCAGGATAAGTAAAAAGTCGCATTGACGGCTTTTATTATTGACGTAGAAATTAAATATGGTACAAATGACACCAGAATTTGTTATTTAAAAAGGGAAAAAGTATGAGTTTTTTTACAGAACAAGGATTGTTGAATCCAAACTTTACGGCACCAAAACCTGTAGCAAAGGTTTCGGAAAAAGATAGACCAAAGATTCTTCGCTTGCAATCTGATGGTGATTTATACAAAACAACTAAAGAAGACGGATTCGCATTCCTTTCTCATGTTGCGCCTGGTGGTCCGGAACTTTACACAAAAAGCGTCAACAGAAAAACTGACCACTTTCCTCAGATCATTAGCGAACTGCAAGACTTAGATATTCCAGCAGGTTCAGTTTTTATGAACGAGCTCGTTCATGAGGTCACCAAAGGAAAACCTCAAGAAAGGGGTCGTGTAGGAAAGTTAGTTGGCCTCAAATCACCTGAGGAGGCGGTGAAAAGACAAAAACTTGATGATATGGGCCCAGCATCAATGATTGTGTTGATGCCACTCGCATGGGGCGGCAAGGATGTTTCATGTCTTTCGAATAGAGATCGTTTTGAGCTATTACTTGAGCATTTTGACAAACGGGGTAGAGGTTTGAAATACATACGCCCCATCGAAATACTAGAGGCTTCTCTTGAAGACGCTGAGGAGCTAATTCGAGGACAAAACAAAGAAGGTTTGGTTGTTTATGGGGCGCACGGTTGTGCTACAGAAAAGAAACCGTATGTCAGACTTGATGGAAGTCCAAGGCCGTACAGACCAAAGGATTGGTGGAAGGTTAAAGATGTCCTCGAGGATGACTTTATCGTTTATGGAATCAGGACTAATGAGTTAGACGATCTATATGATCTGCTGCTTGCCCAAGTTGATCCGGTCACTGGTGATTGGATCCATTGCGGTAAGGTTGGTACTGGATTTACTAACGAACAAAAGGCTCAGGTCTGGAACTTGTCTCGAGGAGACGTAGTACAGGTTGGTTTTGAATATTGGACCAAAACCAATAAATTGAATCAGACAAGATTTATGGATTTCCGCACGCGTGATGATAAGACAGCTGAGGAATGTTTGTACCATAGAAATGGCATCAGGCAGCCTCTGAAAGATCTACCGTTTGTTTCATCCCGTTTCTCTTAAAATAAAAGCCGCGCTAAGCGGCTTTTTCTGATATCGGTAGAACATGTATGGAATCACCGATTTTTATAACACCTGGCTTTTTAACGCCATGGTAGACGCCAAAAAAGATTCCTGGTTTGTTCTCGGTGCGGAGCAGTCTATATTTACGCAATGCAGACATGACAGGTTTGTTTTCAAAAATTCTGCCAGTGCTTTGGTCAATATCAATCATGACACATCGGGCACAGAGCTTAATTTTCTCAAATTCAGCGTGATGGCCTATGCGAATAGATCCCCATAAATCTTCAGCGTGCATAGATAAATTTATTTGATCCACAACAATATTGGGCCTGAATTGTTCAAAGCCAATTGAAAATCCATCAGAAAACTGCTGGTTAAGATAATCCAGTGAGGCCTGGGAGCACACCAACAGTGGAGCACTATCAACTGAGCCAACAGGTTGTCCGGCATACTTGTGAAGGCGCGTTTTTTTATCAACCTTAACGAGCATGTATGTGCCTGGACGCCAGTGTGAGATCAGTTGTGTTATCCATTCTGAAACCACAAAAGATATTTCACGTCCCGAAATAGAATTTTTCCAAACCTTGAGGTTTAGAAGAGGATTCATATTGTGAGTTGGCGGTGCTACCCGTATCCACTCTGTTCCCATATGGGGATGAAAAAGAGAGAGTGAGCCATTGCAGTTTATGCGAATATCCATTTGAATAATTTCTGGTACCGCAATCCCAACTCCACCAGATACCTTTTGTCCAACTTGCTGTAGAGTACTTTTTTCTACAATCATGTACTCGTGATCATGTTTGATCTGTCCATCTGAACCGACAAGTAGTTCTGTTCGTGGAACTAATTTGCAGGATTTAATAGGCGCAACGTATAACTTGCTGAGATTCATTGTCTTACTCCATGAAAGTTTACAAACTCATGAAATCATATCATAAATACTTTGTTATACTGAAAATATTATGAAAATTGGTGTATTCGATTCAGGATTTGGTGGAATAGACATTCTACGGCACATCATTGAGAAGTTGCCGGACCATGACTATGTTTACTTGGGGGATAGTGCGCGTAATCCATATGGATTCAAGTCCCAAGAGACTCTTTCTCAATATGCTAAAGAGGCAGTAGATTTTTTGTTCTCAAAGAACTGCCAGCTCGTGATCTTTGCATGTAACACTGCTTCTGCTCAGGCTCTGCGTGTGGTACAGACAGAGCACATTCCAGGCAGATATGACGGCAGGAATGCATTAGGAGTTATCGTGCCATCTGCTGAGGCAGCCGCGTACTTTGGGGACACTGTCGGTGTTATCGCAACTGAATCTACTGTGGCCTCTCAGACATTTGCAAAAGAGATTAAAAAATTAAAGCCTTCTGCTCATGTTTTCCAACAGGCATGCCCGTTACTAGTAAAGTTGGTTGAAACAGGGGAGGACGATCAAGAGATATTGGATCGAGTTTTAAAACGGTATTTGCAGCCACTGGTAGATAAAAAAATCGACACTTTGATTTTGGGCTGCACGCATTACGGCCTATTGAGAGATCAAATCGAAGATGTGCTGCGAAAGTTAGGTAGTAATGCAAAAATTATTCATCAAGGGGAGATTGTTGCTCAAAAGTTTGCCTGGTACTTAAATAAGCATCCAGAGTACCAATTGCGTCTTAGTAAAAATCGAACACGTGAGTTTTATGCTACAGATATAACGCGTAGATTCAAAGAGCTTGGTTCTGAATATTTTGGGGAAGAGATCGATCCAAAACAAGCGATATTGTAATACCCACAAGATCTCCACATATCCACTCACAACCACATTTTTATACAAAACCATTAT
>JAHDEI010000007.1:0-9387 GCA_020628915.1 Minisyncoccota bacterium
AGACTTGCCAGAAAAATCATCAGGTATGGTTATGTTGTATACCCCAAGTGCTGGGACAACCGCCCCGAAAAAATGATGCACGTCACCTTCGTAACCTTCAACGTATACAAGATCAAATCCTGAGAACCCATTACTTGCCCAAAATACGGAATATGAGTCGTCAATAGACATCGAGGCAGGCGTTGCTTGCTCGTCAATGAAAATTTCTTTAAATGCAGGAGAGGTTTGTGGGGCAGGATCAGTTGTGACTGTTGCCGCAGAAGACAATCCGTTTGTTACCCCACCTGGTCCCAAATATTGTAAAAACAGAGAGGAGGAGTTCTGGTTAAATAGACTCGGATCGTAGGTTACTACCTGTGATGTAGGCTGTGGAATAGACTGAGTAATTGTTGATGAATCAGACCCAGTAAAACTAGAAGTGCTCGATGTATCCACACCAGAAGACTGAGGTGTTGTTTGAGCTGAAACAGAAGAAATAGTTGTATTACCAGAACAATAATTCTTAATAGTATTTCTCGTTACTGGACCAGTGACACCGTATCCCAGCACACCTGGTCTAAAAATATTTGTATGTTCTTGGAATCTTTGCACTGCAGCCCTTGTGAGGGTCCCATAGTATCCAGTCACCTGCCCTTCTGGATAAATTGAAGGGCCAAGATTCTTGAGGAAAGTTTGCAATTGCGAAATATCACCACCCCGATCTCCCACATACACATTTCTTGGTAAATCTGGACAAACAAGACCAGTTGATGAAACGATCGTGCTTGTGTTCGATTGTGTAGAAATAAGCTGTTGGATCTGCAGTTGCAGTTGCAGAATAATAAGAGCAAGTTGTGCTTCTAAAACAGCTTCCTCTTCTTCAGAAAGTTCTTCTAGATTCACCTGAGAGAGAGAATCGATTAATTCCTGGTCTACAGAAAAAGACACTATTGGGAATAGCAGAAATAATCCAAAAATAAACGCAAAAGCTTTATTCATGCGCTAATTATAGCAGGCTTAAGAAAAATTCTATGCACATAATAAAAAACCCTAACCAGTAAAGTCAGGGATCCCGTTGAAGTGAAGGTGTGCTGCCAGAGCGGCTAGTGCCAGAAAAGCAACTAACCCGGACCATTTTATCCTAGATGTATTTTGTTCGATAGTTCTAGTGCTCAAAAGAGTAAAACTATCTTTTGCTGATTCATTAAATATTGTTAGTGAAATAACCGACAAAGTTAACAGAAAAATAAGAACAATCATTAAAACTCCTTTATTCTTCTCGAATTATACAAAACTAGCACCTAAAGAAAAACAGGCCGGCTGCCTGTTTTCTTTAAAATAATTATTCTTCGTCTTCACCGCTCTCTGCTCTCAGTCTTGCCTTCTCTTCTTCTTCTGCAAGTCTTGCAGCCTCTTCGGCTGCTTCCCTTGCCTCTTGCCTCTTGATTACCTCCTGTCTGATTTCTTCAACCATTTCGTGCTTTGTTGATCCTTCGTATCCAGACCCAGCCGGAATCAATCGACCAATGATCACATTTTCCTTAAGCCCGCGCAGCTTATCTTCTGCTCCCTGCAGAGATGCATTAATCAAGATTCGTACCGTGTGTTGGAATGAAGCAGCTGAGAGGAATGATGATCGTGAAAGAGAAACTTCAGAAATTCCTAGCACTGCAAGGTCAGCTTTGGCTTGTTCTTTTCCAGCGACTTTTGCTTCTTTATTGACTCTTTCGAGTTCAGAATTTTGTACCACCTGACCAAGTGTAAATTCAGTATCACCTGATTCAGTAATTCGCGATCGCGAGAACATTTGTTTAATAACAACTTCAATATGCTTTCGTGATACAGATGAACCTTGTAGTTCATAAATCGAAATTGTTTCTGCAATGATGTAATTTTGTGTAGCAGTTTTTCCAGCGTACTTGAGAAGCTCCTCTAGGTTTGCAGAGCCGTCAGTTAGTAATTGTCCTTGCTCAACTCTATCTCCAACTTTTACAATTGGGGTACGTAAGAACGGAATCTTATAAACAGTTTCTTTTCCTTTCTTGGCTCGACCCTCTGGATCAGAAAGGATTGTAAGAATTTTTTTCTTTCCATCCTCTTCGATTTCAGTTACTTCACCAGCTAACTTAGCAACTACAGTAGGCACTTTTGGTTTCCTTCTTTCGAAAATTTCTTCGACTCGAGGAAGACCCATAGTGATGTCTCCTGCTTGTGTTGCAGCACCTCCGGAGTGGAACGTACGCATCGTCAACTGTGTACCTGGTTCTCCAATCGCTTGTGCAGCAATTGTTCCCACAGTCTCTCCAAGGTCAACCACCTTGTCTCCACCCATATCCATTCCGTAACACTTCTGACAAACTCCGTCTAGAGTTTTACAAGTAATTGGAGAACGAACCTCAACTGAGTCTACGTGTTCAATTGCTTCGATGTCTCGCGCATCTTTGATTGTCACAAAATGACCTTTTTCGTAAAGAACTTTGTCTCGAGGTCCCACAATGTCTGCAGCAAGAGTACGTCCTTTAATATTTTTAGACAACGGAATATCAATTCCAGTTACAGATTCTCTGGTAATAGTGATGGAGTCTTTTGATTTACAGTCTGCCTCTCGAATAATAAGATCCTGACAAACATCAAATAGACGTCTTGTAAGGTACCCAGCCTTCGCTGTGTTAAGCGCCGTATCGGCTAGACCTTTACGTGCACCGTGGGTGGTAATAAAGTATTCAATTGGGTCAAGTCCTTCTTTAGCTGATGACTTAACTGGGAACTCAATTGATTCACCTGTTACGTTTTGAACAACTCCCTTCATTCCAGCCATTGTAGATAGGTTACCTTTACCACCACGAGCACCAGATGTAGTCATGTCATGTACGGATGAGTTAGGATCCATTGCTTTTGGAATGGCGTCCTCCACACGCCCCTTGATATCCATCCATGTTTCAACATTTTTTCTTCGCCGCTCAGCTTTTGAGATAAGCCCTTGGTTAAATTGATCCCATGTTTCAGCCACACGCTTCTCACCTTCTACAAGTAACTCTTTCTTTTCTGAAGGAATCACTACATCATCGTTACCCCAGGTGATACCAGAAGTTGTTGCATACTTGAATCCAAATCGTTTGATGTTATCAAGAATTTTTGGAATTGCTTCAATACCGTATAGCGCAATCAGGTCGCTCTCAAGGTTTGAGATTGCCTTTTTGTCCATCAGCTCATTTGTGTATGTGTAATCAGATGGTAGGTATGAATTAAATAGGAGTCGTCCAACCGTTGTCTCAAATACCCCACCTTCAAAGTGTTGGTACTTCTCTGTTTCAGTTGCCATAACCTTGATATGTGCTCGGAAATCAATAATTCCATGATCCCATGCATTGATCGCATCATTAGGTGATGAGAAGAATTTCCCTTCACCTTCTGCTCCTTCAATTACCTTTGTTGCCCAGTATGAACCAAGAACAATATCCATCTTAGAGTTGATAATAAGTTCTGCGTTACCTGGTTTTAGAACGTTTTTATCTGAAGCAATAATTTCTCGAGCTTCCCCTTGAGCCTCAGCTGTTAGCGGTACGTGAACAGACATCGTGTCACCATCAAAGTCAGCGTTGAATGCAGCACAAACAAGTGGGTGAATTTGAATAGCCTTACCTTCCACCAGTAGCGGCTTGAATGCTTGGATACCTAGTTTGTGAAGTGTTGGGGCACGGTTAAGAAGAACGTACTTACCTTGGATGACTTCTTCTAAGAAAGCCCAAACATAGTCTTCTCCTTCATCAACTAGCTTGTTGGCTAGCTTGATGTTATGTGCGTACTCGTGCTCAATCAATTTTGAAATAACAAATGGTCGGAATAATTCAAGTGCCATATGTTTTGGTAGACCACATTCGTCAATTTTTAGTTCAGGTCCAACCACAATTACAGAACGTCCTGAATAGTCAACACGCTTACCAAGTAGGTTTTGTCGGAAAATTCCTGACTTACCTTTGAGGTTGTCTGACAAAGACTTAAGTGGTCTTTTTTGCGCTTGAGACATGATTGCTGAACCTGAATTACGCATATTGTTATCAATCAATGCATCAACGGCCTCTTGCAGGATTCGTTTTTCGTTTCGCAAAATTACGTCAGGTGCCCCAATGTTCAAAAGCTTCTTCAAACGATTATTTCTATTAATAACACGTCGGTACAGGTCATTAACGTCTGATGTCGCATGTCGACCACCTCCAAGCGCAACCATCGGTCGCAATGCTGGTGGAATAACAGGAATTCTTGATAAGAACATCCATTCTGGCTTCACTTTTGAGTTAATAAGTTGCCGCAACAGTGTTAATCGTTTGATCAATTTTGGCCGCTCGGTGGCACCAGATGTCTCTAGTGCTTTTGCTACTTCTTTTTCTGATTTCTTGAGGCTAACATCTTTGGTTAGTTCAAAAATTGCTTCAGCACCAATTCCTGCTGTAAACAGCTTTGGATATTTCTGTGAATATTTCGAATACTTGATTTCATCAAGGACTGCAAGTCTCTTGATCGAATTAATTTCTTTTTTAACTGACAAAAACAAATCTTTCAATTTATCAACGTTTGCTTCTCCTTCAATTTGCTTAACTTTTGTCTTGTATTCGTCATCAAGCTTTTTCAGAATTGCTTTCCGCTCATCTTCGTTGGTTTCAGTAATGATGTACCCTGCAAAGTAGATTACTTTTTCCAGGTCTGACATTGGCACGCCAAGAACAAGTCCCAATCGTGATGGAATAGACCGCAGGTACCAGATGTGACAAACAGGTGAAGCTAGTTCAATGTGCCCCATTCGTGAACGTCTCACGATAGATTTTGTGATTTCAACACCACACTTTTCACATTCAATACCTCGGTATCTAATACCCTTGTACTTACCACAGTAACATTCGTAGTCTTTCTCTGGACCAAAGATTTTTTCATCAAAGAGTCCTCCCTTTTCAGACCGTTGTGTTCGGTAGTTAATAGTTTCTGGACGAGTAACTTCACCGTACGACCAGTCCATGATTTTTTCTGGCGACGCCAGTTTGAGAACCATCGAATCAAAATTACTTTTGTTTGTATATTCTTTCATAGTTTATATATTATTCGGCTACTAATTACTCGTTATCCATGAGGTCAACATCCAAAGCAAGCCCCTTAAGATTATTAACCATTACGTTAAATGACTCTGGTGTGTTTGGGAGAATTGCTTTCTCACCTTTAACAATAGAGTCATACATTGCTGATCGTCCGATAATGTCATCAGACTTTACGGTCAATACCTCACGTAGTGTATAGGCAGCTCCATGACCAAGAAGAGCCCACACCTCCATTTCTCCGAATCGCTGTCCTCCGTTTTGTGCTTTACCACCAAGAGGTTGCTGATTAATTAGAGAGTATGGCCCGATTGAACGCATGTGAAGCTTGTCTTCTACCATGTGGTGAAGTTTGAGCATGTACATGTACCCAACTGTTACATCCTGTGCAAAGAATTCACCGGTACGTCCATCAATCAATGGAAGTTTTCCTGATTCAGCAAACCCAGCCGATTTCAATTCTGCCTGCAACTCTTCGTCAGTTGCACCAGAGAATGGTGGAACAATTGCTTGATATCCTAGCTCATCTGCTGCTAGCCCCAAATGAACTTCTAGAATTTGTCCCAAGTTCATACGTGAAGGCACACCAAGCGGAGTCAAGATAACGTCAACTGGTCGTCCATCTTTTGTATATGGCATATCTTCCTCTGGAAGAATTGTTGAGATAACACCTTTGTTACCGTGACGTCCCGAGAGTTTGTCTCCAACAGCAACGTTTCGTAGTTCTGCAAGTTGAATATAAATTCTTTTAATAACTCCTGATTCAGAAATTTGACCTTTTGATCTTTCAAAGATTTTTACATCAATAACTCGTGCCTTAGATGCACCTTTGTATCGCAGTGACGTATCTTTCACATCACGTGCCTTATCACCAAAAATAGATCGTAATAGTCGTTCTTCGGGAGTCAGCTGTGATTCACCTTTTGGTGTAATTTTACCTACGAGGATGTCACCAGCTTCTACTTCGGCACCAACCTTAATAATTCCGTCTTCATCCAGGAACCGTAGTTTTGTCTCCCCTACATTAGGAATGTCATGTGTTGTTTGTTCAGGTCCAAGTTTTGTGTCTCGTACCTCAACAGTTTGCTCAGAGATATACATGTTTGTGAACTTAGCGTTCTTAACAAGTCGTTCTGAAATAATAATCGCATCTTCAAAGTTTGCTCCATAAAATGACAAAAATGCAACCAGCATGTTTTGACCCACGGCCATTTGTCCGTTGTCAGACGATGATGCATCGACAAGCAAATCTCCTTTCTTAACCTTATCTCCTACGTTCACAACAGGTCGTTGATGGTAGTTTGTATTGTTGTTTGTCTTAGAAAATGTAACGAGATCATATGTCTTTTCTTTCTTTGCCCCCTTTTCCTTAACGGTTACCTTTTTTGCGTCAACATACGTTACCTCTGCATCGTCTTCCGCATAAATCAATCGTCCTGTGTAACGTGCCGCTAGCTCCTCCATACCAGTACCAACAATTGGCGCATCTGGAATAAGACAAGGAACAGCTTGTTTTTGCATATTTGATCCCATCAATGCTCGGTTAGCCTCATCGTGATTAACAAAAGGAATCATACCTGTTGCAACTGAGAATGGTTGGTACGCAGAAACATCGATGTATTGAACTTCATCTTTCTTTACCACACGTGGGGCACCCTGATATCGAACGTCAATTGTGTCTCCTTTAAGTACACCTTTGTCGTCACGCTCTGTCGCAGAGTGTGCAATATTAGCTTGTTCTTCCGCGTAAGCATCTAAGTACTCGATTGTGTTAGAAATTTTTCCATCTTTAACAACTGCGTATGGTGTTTCGATGACACCGAACTTATTAATTTGCGCATACGCAGAAAGTCGTAAGATCAAACCGATGTTTTGACCTTCAGGTGTCTGAATTGGACACAGTCGCCCATAGTGTGACGGATGAACGTCTCGAACCTCAAATCCAGCTCGTTCACGAACTAGCCCTCCTGGCCCTAGTGCTGATACTGTTCTCAATTTCTCAAGTTCAGACAAAATATTGTCTTGATCCATAAATTGACATAGCTGGTTTGTATTAAAGAACTCTTTAATACGTGCCTGCAATGGTCGTGGGTTAATAAAGTGTTGAGGATCTGTTACTTCAGAGTCAGAAATAGACATTCGGTCTTGAATGTTTCGTTTCATTTGCAAGATTCCCAGTCGGAACTTTTGAGCAACCATCTCATCAAAGAATCGTAGTCGCCTAGATCCAAGATGGTCAATGTCGTCCGGCTGACCTTCCTTATCAACTGATAATTCAACAATTTTATTAAAGATAGTAACTAGATCATCTAGTGTGACTAACTTGTGGTCATCAGAATATTTCTTTACCTCCTTCTTTCCGAACCTAGTATTGAACCGCACTCGTCCAACCTCTGAAAGATCGTATCTGTCTGTAGACTTAAATAATGAGTCAATAAATTCACGAGCATGTTGTGGGGCTACTGTTTCTCCATCTCTTAATCTCTTGTAGATTTCCACGTATGACTCGTCTTCAGTTAGTGCTGTGTCTTTCTTGATAGAGTTTTCAATGAATCGTTTTGCTTCTTCGTTTTCAAACAGCTTGATCATTTCTTGGTCTGTTCCCGCACCAAATACACGCAATAGTGAAGAAACTGGGATTTTTCTTTTTCGATCGATCTTTACGTACAAAATATCGTTTGTGTCGGTTTCAAATTCTAACCAAGAACCACGCGCTGGAATAATTTTTGCACCAAAAAGCCGCCGCGACTTTGTGTCATCAGCTGTAAAGAAAATCCCAAATGAACGTGCTAGCTGTGGAACCAATACTTTTTCAACACCATTAACAATGAATGTTCCGTGCTCAGTCATCAAGGGAATATCTGTAAAGAACAATTCCTGTTCCTTCTCAGATCCAGTAATCTTATTAGTAAGTTTTACTCGTACTTTGAGAGAAACGTCGTACGAGATTTTATTATCTTTTGCATGAAATTCATTAAAGTCAGGTCGAGTAACGACAATGTCTTTAAATTCAAGATCAAATTTTTTATCAGAATAATCTGAGATTGGTGAGAACTCTTTTAAGATCTCCTTGATGCCAGTTGCCAGAAATTTTTCGTAAGAATTAGTCTGGTGTGATACCAAGTTTGGTAAATCAGCGAGGGACTTGTTGTGTGCGCTGAAATACTTTTGAGGAAGTGTACCTACTGTTGTCATATTTTTTTGTATATAAAACAAAATGCCCACGAAATAAATCGTGAATGCGTACTTAATAAAATTGTTGAATGAATCTTACCGGTGCAATCGTAACTCAGTCGTTCTTTGTAAGTCGCGGTATTGTATCAAAAAAGTTAAAAACTGCAAGGCTTTTCTTTGGTGGGATAACACCACTTCTTTTTTGAGTCAGCCTCAGTTCTATATACGGAGAAATGAGGGGCCGTAATTCCACCTGCAGGTATTACCCTACTCTTAAGTAAATCCTTATCGGCTTGAGAATACTGGCTCGCTGGTAAGTCATCAATGTAAGTATGAATATCATCTAGCAAGGCATTCCCAGCAACACTGAAATGATTAACCTCATATTCGGCAAACATGTTCTCGTTTGCTAATTCAAGGAAATCTACAATATTTTGGGGATCCTTGTTGCGATCAATGAAATTGACATCTACACAAGTCTGATCTTGGTGACATCCAGAAAGATGTGTTTGAGATGGAGGATTTCCCTCGGTGATCTGAAAAGCTAGGTCAGGAAGATTTTCTTGCAACTGCACTAGTGGTTTTTCTAAATCAGGACTGATACCACACACTGTATTAACGAGGCATGCGCCTCTCTTAAATTGCAAGGGGGTATCTCCTTCTGCAATACAGTTTGGGCATTTCTTAACAACAAATCCTGCATTTCCTCCTCCACTATAAGACGTACATGAAACAGCAGGATTTGTGGCAGCTGCGCTGGTACATTGTGACTCCTCTGTGAAACACTCACCTTCATCCAGTACCACAAATGGATTTATATCTCCATTTTCATCAAGCTCATATGTCGTTAAACAATGCTGAATAGGAACAGAAAGAAACTCCCCGAGATGGGCATCTGTTGTCACAGATTTAACTTCCACGTTGAGATCAACTAACTCTGGATTAATTGTCCTTAAAACCAAAAAAGAAATCAGTAGTAAACCCAACCCCATAAGTGCATAGGTTATACGCTCCCTCCCTTGTGATTTACCAGAAAATGCATCCGTAGACATGTATTGTGCGCCACCGATGACGATCATTAGTACCGCCAAAACAGACCCAATCCCTATTGATAAGCGGAAAATTGTATTGATGAAATTTCCAATACTTT
>JAHDEI010000007.1:9397-18655 GCA_020628915.1 Minisyncoccota bacterium
CATCTAGACCTGGCAGCTTACTCAACGAAACGTACTCAAAAGTATTCTGTGTACTAACTTCTTCGGCGGTTTGACCCTCTGGCAACTGTTCTTGAGCAAATGTGACAGAAGAGCCCAAAAAAGACCCGACAAACAAGAGTGCGCAAAAGAAACTGAGTGTTTTTTTCATTACATCTATTGTACATCGAACTTCGTCTGAGTTATGCACAATATATAAAGAAACTAATCCCGATTTAAGATTAAGGACAATATTGCTCATGATAAAATCATCATCAATGACAAACCCAACTAACAAGATCCCCCCTCAATCTCTTGATGCCGAAAAAGCCTTACTTGGCTCTATACTTATCAAGCAGGACGCGCTATATGAAGTAATGGAATATATCCACCCTGAGTCGTTTTATGCTGAAAAGCACGGTATTATCTATCAATCAATGCTTGATCTATTTTCTAAGGCAGAACCAATTGACCTCCTCACTCTTTCACATGCGCTCGAATCAAAAAAAATGCTATCCGTAATTGGTGGCGATGTTTACCTAACAGAACTAGCCGAATCTGTTCCATCATCAGCGAATGTGGAACACTACGCTCAAATTGTTTTTAATACGTACATCAAAAGAAGAATAATTGACGCAGCATCATCCATTTCAGAAATCGGTTTTGACACAGAACGCGAAGTTGAAGAAGCAATAGACAAAGCAGAAAAAGAGATATTCGCCATCTCTCAAGACATGTCTTCATCTGAGTTTATTGACATGACAACGCTTGCAAAAGAGGCATCAGAGCGCCTGATGGCTCTCCAAGACGGAAAATCAAAACTGCGTGGGGTACCAACTGGTTTTGAATCATTGGACAGAAAACTCTCTGGTTTCCAGCCATCAGACCTTATTATTCTGGCAGCACGACCATCTGTTGGTAAAACGTCACTTGCGCTTGATTTTGTGAGACGTATTGCAGTACAACACAAAAGATCAGTGGCATTCTTCTCATTAGAAATGTCCAAAGATCAACTGATGGACAGAATGCTTTCTGCTGAATCACGCGTTGACTATTGGAAAATGCGAACAGGAACTCTAACAGCCGAGACTGACTTCTCTGCTCTACAAGATGGAATTGGACGCCTCTCCGAAGCAAAAATCTTTATCGATGATAATTCATACAACAATGTGCTACGTATGAAGTCGGCAGCCAGGAAACTAAAACGAAAGCATGGACTTGATCTTTTGATTGTCGACTATTTGCAACTAATGGCACCGATTGGAAAAACCACTTCAATAGTTCAAGAGGTTACAGAAATTTCTCGAGGCCTAAAACAACTAGCAAAAGAGCTAGATATACCTGTTATTGCCCTCTCGCAGTTGTCTCGTAATATTGAACATCGGGGTGATAACGCTGAGCCAAGGCTGGCTGACCTCCGTGACTCCGGTTCTATTGAGCAGGACGCTGATGTTGTGATGTTTATCCACCGACCAAAAGAAGAGGGTGAGACTTCTCGAGGTACTCATACTAAATTGATTGTTGAAAAACACCGTAATGGTGCAACAGGACATATTGATCTGTACTTTGATCCAGAAAAAACATCATTCTCAGATGTTGACTCACGACATGATTTTTCTGATTTCGAATTAGACGAACAAGAAGATTAAGTCAACGTGTTAAAATAGCGTAATGTCAAAAATTGATGATCTTCAAGAACTCCTCAAGAAACTTCCTGGAATAGGACCAAGGCAAGCACGTCGTTTTGTCTATTTCTTTTTATCAGCTGATGAAAACTACATGTCTCGCCTATCTTCTCTCATTAATGACCTCAGAAGTGACAAAAAAATCTGTTCATTTTGTAGGCGCGTACACTTTGATTCAATCTCAGGTGAACTTTGTCCTACCTGCTCAGATACATCTCGAGATCAATCAAAGGTCTTAGTTATTGAAAAAAATTCAGACTTTGAGAATTTTGAACGCTCGGGGGTCTGGGATGGAAGATATTTTCTTATACTTAAAAATGTGGGATTAACAGAAGACGATCCGTCTGCACGACTACAATTAGACAGACTCAAAACATCGATCGAATCGGGCCAAACAAGTGAGGTTGTCACTGCCCTCTCTGTTAATCCCGATGGCGAATACACCACCGAATACATACACAAAAGTCTTACACCACTCGTAAAATCACACAACCTAAGCATTTCTGCACTTGCACGTGGACTTTCAACTGGTTCAGAAATTGAATACGCCGATTCAGAAACTCTAAAAAATGCCTTGGAGAATAGAAAATAAAAAAAACCGTCACTAGACGGTTTTTTTATTTTCCAAGACCCTATTGTACGTTAAATAGCTCAACCTCAAAGATGAGTGTAGAGTTTGCAGGTATCGCTGCAGACGGTGAATAGTCACCATACGCCAAATCTGCCGGGATATAGAACTTGAATTTTTCTCCAACTTTCATGAGTTGCAATCCCTCGGTCCACCCCGAAATCACCTGATTAAGTCCAAATGAGATAGTTTCGCCTCGTACTACCGAAGAGTCAAACACATTCCCATCAATTGTTGTCCCGTGGTAGTGCACCTCAACTGTTGAAGTTGCGGCAGGCTTATCACCTGATTCAACTGCAGTCAAAACTTCATACTGCAGTCCAGAGTCAGTTGTAATTACCCCTTCTCGATCTTTGTTTGCTGCTAAAAATTCTTGTCCTTGTTTTAGTGTATCCATAGATGTTTGATTATTTATTGTTTGTTGTTGTGTAGCTTGAACTGGCTCTTGGGGCTGTTCCGCACCTGACTGCCTAGTCAGCAGATACAATCCTGCAAAAATGATTGCGAGTGCTCCGAGCACATACCACATATTATCAATTAATGTTTTCATATTATTTTCCTCGTCTTAATAGTCTTTTCATCTCACGACCACCCCTCTTCAATAAAGCAATTCTCTTCCCTTTGTGGCGTGTCATTTTCTTTTGTAATTCATCCTTAAGTTCATCAATTGCAGCATAAAGTGACTCTCCTTCCGCTGTCGCACCAAAATTCTTTTTTGATGTCCGAAGAGTTGCATCCGCTGTAAATGAATGTGCTGTTGCACCAGTTTCATTACGACTGAGACGCAAATTCCATTTGATTGATTCGGGATCTTTTTTAACAAACTTTTCTAATGGAGAAAGTTTCTTTTCAGCATACGCTTGTGCATCAACCTCATCCATAATGTCTGTGAAATGTACCTTAAGATTCTTCATAACCATCTCGGGTTAATTAGTAATAAACGCATTGTAGCACATAGAGATTATTAGCGTATAATAAACTAAGAAACTTAAGTTGGAGAGAAAAATGGCGAGAGTATATTCATTACCCAGGCAGGCTGGAAAATGTCCAAGGTGTCACGGAATTCACCCTATCGCTCATGGGAAGATGGCATTCCACAACGTCTCAAAAAGAGGCTGTTCTGGTATCGGCCAGGACCCAGAGGAGGTCATTCATAGTGCACATTTTGTTGGCAATGATCTGGTTGAAAAACCCATGCCCTCACGGGCTGTAGCGTGACCTGAAGGTCACGCTTTATCTTTATTAAATTTATTGTATAATATACTTAGGTTCACAAATTAGAGAGGAGTGACAAATGGACGGACTTGTTGAGCGAGAGATCGTAAGCAAAAAGACCATTCGCAAATACACCAGAGTACTCGCAATTGATTTTTATTGGACAAGACTTAGGTACATAAAAAGCATTAAAAAACTTGAACGTGCCTGGAAAGAAAAAAAGCTAAATTCTATTATCCGACAGATTGCTTGGGTATACGGTATACCAACGAATAAAATGAGAGTGAGGTATGGGTCAAAAAGCGTATCACGAGACGCAATAGCGCATGTGGTACAAAACGCCTCAATTCATGCTCCCATTGATATTGAGTTCAGAGAAAGCCGAAAAGAAATACTGAAAAATATGAGCGCGCACTTGTTTATGTTTGCAGTTGCACATGAACTGGCTCACGTTGTGCTTCATGCCCGCAACCACCAGTTCAAACAAAGTGAAGTTGCAACCGATATTTTGGCACTCATAGCTGGATTCGCGTACGACCACGCACAATTCAACAAAGACGGCTCAATTGGATACATAAGAAAAAATCTACTTTCTTTTACTCATAAAAATGTATTTGAGTTCGCTAATAAAATATATCTATAAGAACGTCCCGCATCTAGCGGGACATTTTCTTTCTGAGTGCAAATATTTCGTCACGCAAAATTGCAGCTGTTTCAAAATCTAGTTCAGCTACAGCCTCATTCATTGCTTTTTCTTTTTTCTTCAAGAACTTCTCAGGATTCTTTTCAAACTCTTTTAGTTCAGTTGCAAGAGATGCCTCAACAGTCTTCTGGTGTTTGGATTCAATCTCGTCTCGAATATCTTTAATATTTTTAATAATCGTCTGAGGAGTGATTCCATGTTTTTTGTTATATTCTTCCTGAATACCTCTTCGCCTATTTGTCTCGTCAATTGCAGCTTGCATTGAATTTGTTATACGATCTGCATACAAAAATACCCTTCCTTTTGCATTTCTTGCAGCCCGTCCGATAGTTTGGATCAGTGCAGTTTCTGACCGCAAAAATCCTTCTTTGTCAGCATCTAAAATTCCAATTAACTCAACCTCTGGCATATCAAGCCCCTCACGGAGCAGGTTAACACCCACGAGAATATCATACTTCCCTCTTCTAAAATCAGAAATAATCTCTATACGTTCAATTGTGTCTACTTCTGAGTGAAGATATACAGCATTAATCTTTCTGTCTTTAAGGAATTCAGAAAGATCTTCAGACATTTTTTTAGTTAGTGTGGTTGCCATTGCACGTCCACCTCCCTCAATTACTCTTTCTGCTTCTGAAATAAAATCAAACACTTGCCCAGGATATTCACCTGCCTCAACAACAGGCTTGACAGTAACTTCAGGGTCAATGAGGCCAGTTGGTCGGATAATTTGTTCGGCAACGTTTTGAGCATGCTCTTTTTCATATTTGCCAGGTGTTGCAGAGACAAACACCATTTGTCCCACCCTATCCAAAAATTCATGGAACTGTAGTGGTCTATTATCTTTTGCGGATGGCAATCTAAATCCATGTGCAACAAGATTCTGCTTCCTTGCTTGATCACCGTTATACATTCCACCAAGCTGTGGAATGGTCATGTGAGACTCGTCGATAAACGTCAAAAAGTCTGGGTTACCGTCCTTGTCGTGTGGGAAGTATGACAATAATGTATCTTGAGGTTCCCCCGGCTTTCCACCAGAGAGATGCCTGGAATAATTCTCAATACCATTACAATAACCTACCTCCCTGATCATCGCTAAATCATACTTTGTCCTTCTTTCTAATCTTTGAGCCTCCAAAAGCATGTCTTCTTCTTTTAGCTCAATTAACCTCCCCCTCAACTCTTGCTCTATGTCTTTGAGTGCTTGCTCTAGTCGTTCTGGTGCAGTCACAAAGTGTTTAGCCGGAAATAAGAAAAAATCACTAATCTCTTCTAAGACTTGTCTTGAAACTGCGTCTAGAATAAGAATTCGATCAATCTTACCAGCTAATATCTCCAGACGGTATACCAGTTCCTGATGAACAGACATTATCTCCAGAGTCGGACCAACCACCCTAAACTTTCCAGGCTCCAAATCAGCCGAGGTTCGCTCGTAAAAAATAGAAACCAGTTCTTTTAAAAATTCTGCTCTATTAAATGCGTCACCTGCTCGAATATGTTTATGAAAACGTTTGTATTCCTCTGGCGACCCTAAGCCATAAATGCAAGAAACTGATGCAACAATAATCACGTCTTCGCGAGAAAGAAGAGACTGAGTCGAAGCATGCCGCAACATGTCGATCTCCTTATTGATCAAGATCTCCTTTTCAATAAAGGTATCAGATGCAACTACGTATGCTTCGGGCTGATAGTAATCATAGTATGAGACAAAGTAATGAACAGCATGATCAGGGAAATAATTTTTGAATTCTTGAGCTAACTGAGCTGCAAGTGTTTTGTTGTGTGCAATAACCAAAGTTGCTTTTCCTGTCTTTTCGATAAGGTTTGCCATCGTAAAAGTTTTTCCAGTACCGGTAGCGCCAAACAGAGTCTGCATCTTGTGACCCTTTTTAAAACCATCTGCAAGTGACTTAATTGCTGCTCCCTGGTCTCCAGATGGCTTATATTTACTTTGTAATTTGAAAACTGACATATCAGAAATAGTTAATGCATTCTAACATTTCTGCCCATACAAACATGTCCGCTAATTACTTCGCATAAGTATCTTCATTAATAGTTATCAACTTGGCATTACATGTCTTTTAATGCATAATAAATTTAGACGCACAAAGGAGATAACTATGGGTACAAAACTCATAACCAGAGCCTTGATGAATCAGTACGACATTATAGATCATGTCAGTCCTGAAGAGGTTGCAGATGCATTGGCTTCTTATCAAGAAGAAATACTTGATAGAAACCAGATCCACATGAGCGGCCACAAACAATTAATACAAAAGTTTTTAATGCAGGAAACATATCTTGTTACCTGGGAAGAACCAGTTGAATTGGTTTGTGCCTATAGTCCACATATAGAACTTTTTACCGAGATGTGTTCACATACATTTGTCAGGAGGATGCTTTCGTTAACAAAACTTAGTTTTCAGGATTGCATTAACGAAGATGACTACTACCTCACTGAGTCTCTAAGTGAAATAATTGATCTTTACGAGAATGCCCAAAACCTTTTTAAAAATATTTTGTTCACCGAATATTACCTGCGTTATCAGGCTGATAGACATGCCATGGTTGAAAATCGTGTCACCAATTGGCTTGATCAAGTTAGGTTTGCACACACAAGTCACAGACGAGTGAATGGACTATTTGGATATGCCATAAACTCTAGTGAAAAAGCGCCTTAGGCGCTTTTATTCTTTAATAAAATGTTCTCGATAAATTTTGAGTTCTTCGATGGATTCAAGAATATCATCAAGAGCATGGTGTGTTTCCTTTTTAACAACTAAATCTTCAATTCCTGGCTTCCAGCGTTTTGCTAATTCCTTAAAAGTTGAAACATCGATGTTTCTATAGTGGCACCACTTTTCCACCTCTGGCATTTTATACGTTAGCATGTGTCTGTCAGAGCCAATTGTATTTCCACACATCGGTGATACTCCTCTCTCAGTGTGCTCGTCCAGATAATTCAAAATCATCTGTTCTGCTTCAGCAAGAGCAACATTACTCTTTCGTGATGATTCCAAAACTTCTGGAATGTTCTCTTTAACCCACTCTGTTGCATTTTCTAATACTTCATCTGACTGATGAATCGACATAACTAAAGGATCTGCAATAATCGCCAAGTCTTTGTCTGTTATGACAACAGCAATTTCAATAATAGTATGTTCCTGGTAATCATCAATCCCCGTAAACTCACAATCTATCCATATTAAATTTCCTTGTTTTTTCATATCATTTTCTTTCCCACATTTGTAATTGATGCACATTAGAAGCAGAAATAGATGAGAAGTCATAACACATAAACCAAGGGTGGTTTCCGGGTAAATCTTTATTCATCGATTCTTGCGCCTTATCTGCACTGTCTTTATCTTTCCACACAACAACATCAACAAACTTCTCCTCTGAAGAATGATTAATTTGCCAAGAAATAAACCCATCTTGATGAGACATCCACGAGTCGTAAACATCTGCTGCAACAGCCAGTAGATGTTCTTTTGTAGTTCCCTGTGCCAATTTGTATGTGATGATATCTGTGTACATAATCCTTAGTATATCAAAGTGCTATACTCAACTGATATGAAAAAATTTTTGACTCTTATATTTATTGCGCTTGCTTTTGTTGTACTGACTGTTTATGTCACCAACGTTGTTTCGTTTAAAAATAGTGGAGAGTCAGATGTTGTGATCAGCGGCTCTGGCTTTCAGAATGTCTACATGTTGCTCCACGGTATCCCCACCTCACCTGCACTTTTTAGCCAGCTGACTGAATTAATCGGTACGGATCAAAACGCCCGAATACTTATCCCATATCTCAGTGGAGACAGCATCAATCAGGATACTGAATATATTTCTTCGATTTTTACTGACCATACACTAGAGAATGTAATCCTCATTGGTCACGACAGAGGTGGGATAGTTGCAACACAGCTGTTGCAGATTCATCCGGACAAAATTAAATCCCTTGTCCTTCTCAGTACACCTCTCGAGCCAATAACTCCTCCCTACCCACAAAATATTTTTGGGCACCTCCTCGTTTCATTTCTCTACGGGGATTTACATAGAGGCTTTCCTATCCTTGGGACAACTCTATCTCAAGGTGGGATCCAAGATAGCCAAACCAAAAAAAATATTCTTTCTGAACTCAGATCCAATGACTTAAAGCATATTAGGTCTTTTTTCCTCACATTTAGTGAAACAAACAATATTATAGAAAGCAACAAAGAAATTTTGAAAAAGACCCAAGTGCCAGTGTCCATTATTTGGGGAGAAAATGACTCATTTCTACCAAAAGAGCACCATCTAAAAAACCTCACTAGCGATGCCCATGTCATTTCAGGCGGAACACACTATACTCCAACAACTAATGCTCGAGAGATCTACGATTTTTTAATTAAATAAAACCGGCTTGATGCCGGTTTTTTGTTTTAATAAACCTCTACAGGTTGTTTTTTCTTAAGTCGCATTTCAATCCATTGAGACAGGTAAGATGAACCTGCGTATGGTGCTTCTGTAAAGACTTCTAAAAAGTCTTCAACAAGCTCCGCGAGCTCAAACACAGATATTGTATCTGCATTAAAGTATCTCATTGCCAGTGTCTCAATCGCGCGATCAGATGCTTCAGCCAACAGTATGTTGTTTTCTGCCTCAGGATTAGCGAGAGACAGAACTGCAAACTCTGCATATAACTGATTATTATATGCTGTTTTCATGTGCATAATAGTCTCCCAAATGAACGTTCTGTGATGATCCTAACATAATTAAAAAAACTGTCCATTCGACAGTTTTTTTTAATTACCTGATTAGGTAGTCAATTGCTGGTTTAACAGTTGAATCACCAGATTCAATAATTCGGTTATTTGTCGCTGTAAATCAAGAATTAATTCTTCTCGTTCTGCTGCCGACAATGATCCACCTTCATTGTTCTTATCGTCTACATCATTTTCAGAATCTTCATCGTCTACTTCTTCTTCACTTGAGTCATCATCGCCAAACTCATCCTCATGATCGTCCTCATCAATTTCAATTATTTCTTCAAC
>JAHDEI010000007.1:18755-31227 GCA_020628915.1 Minisyncoccota bacterium
CATCGCCAAACTCATCCTCATGATCGTCCTCATCAATTTCAATTATTTCTTCAACTTCTTGCTCAGTAAGGTCCCAATCAAATTTATCGTTTATTGCGTCCGTAACTTTCTCGATCAATTCGTCTTCGTCATCAATGCTGTAGACATACAGAGTAAAGTCATCTCCATCTACTTCAACTTCAACTTCCCACTTACCATCTACTGACTGGTATCTCTCAACTTCGATTTCTATTTCTTCGCCACCTTCGCTTGAATCGTTATCATCTTCCAACTCACCTTCATCAAATTCAAGAATGCCTGCAACTTGATCTTGTGTGATTCCAAAATCAAATTTATCGTTAAGTGCGTCTGCAATTTCTTCTACTAGTTCATCTTCGTCATCGATATTGTAAACGTACAGAGTAAATTCATCATCATCTATCTCAACCTCAACCTCCCACTTACCCTCAATGTTTGCAAATGGTTCTGTCTCAAGCTCATCAATATCAGATACGGAAAAATCATAACTGACACTTTCTCCTGCGTATGCATATCCACCTACAAATACAAACAAGAATGCAACGAGAATTTGTAATAATGTTTTCATAAATATTATTTATATTTCTAATAATGAACGTTAGTTCATTATTACTTAGTCTATCATTTTACGTTGTTTTACCAACTGGCATCTAGCTTCGATGGTATGGATGGTTATTCTTAATTGAGAAGGCACGGTATAAAGCCTCAGCAAGCAGTAGCATGGCAACATCATGCGGGAATGTTAAATCTGAAAGTGACCAGACATAATCTGCCCGTTCCTTGATTTTTCCAGAATGACCATCAGGACCACCGATAACAAAACTAATGTATGTGACTGCTTGCATCTCCTTATCAACAAAAAATTGTGAGAGTTGTTCTGAGCTAGATTGCTTTCCGTTTTCGTCAAGTAATACACAAAAGCTCTTCTCAATACTCTTGAGTATTTTCTTGTCTTGGTCTTTTCCTTCTTTAATGTGAGAAATATAAACATCTGCAAAGCCAGAAAGTCTCTTGGTATATTCCGAAAACCCCTCTTTTGCAAAAGGTAATTTTGGTGAACCCACTGTCACAATATGAATTTTCATAATTTTGATTGTAACAAAACAGCACAGGCCTTCGGCCTGCGCTGTTTGTAAATTTAGTTAGTCCTCTTTCTTTTCTTGTGCGTCATCTACAACAAGATCTCGTCCTTTGAAATCAGTTCCGTGAAGTGATTTTGCTTCAGCAGCAGCTGCTTCGTCAGCAAAAGTAACGAAACCAAATCCTCGTGATCGTCCAGAGTATTTGTCTGTTGCAACGAATGCATCAGTTACTTCTCCGAATTGAGAAAAGTGATCTTTTAAATCGTCGGCACCTACTTCCCAAGCAAGGTTACCAATAAATAGTTTGTTAGCCATATATAATGATTTATCAATAATTCGAACAGATCCCTACTCTTCTCTCCCCAGACAGTCTAACTGAAAGCTTCGATACAATAGAACGCCGTTCCCAGAAAGCATATCACAGATATCACAGAAGATGAATATGTTTATAAAAACTTAGAAATTATCTCCTGTGCTTCTTCGTACTGCTCTGGAGTCCCAACAGCCTGCCAGTGATCAGTATGTACCACTTTGACTGGATACTTTTCATACATCGAAAGCACAGTGTGCGGCAAGCCAAACTCAGTATCAGATATCGCAACTGGTTTAAATTCAAAATACTCCTTTCCTAAGACAAATGCACCCGAACCAGCAAGTCCTTCGGTGTGATTGTCAGACTTTTCCATGATACCCTCAAAGTTATCGCTGTCGTCCACTGAAATAATTCCAAATTTCTTTGCGTCATACGAGTAGCAAGCAAGTGTTGATCTGTCATACCTCAGCATTCTTTCCAGATCTCTTTTTCTGTACATATCATCACCATTCAGCACGATGAACTTATCCTGGTCATGAAGCAAATCTTTTGCTGTGCGCAAAGCACCATCTGTACCGTTAAGGACTTCTTGATCTCGATATACAATTTTTCTATTCGCATAGTTTTCTCCAAAATATTCCTTGATTTGACCTGAGCAATAATTAACTATCAAAATCACGGTTTCAATTTGATCTGGTAGAGATTCAATTGTATATGCAAGCTTTGGCTTGCCGTTAATAGGGAGCATGGTTTTTGAGCAATCAGCTGCTAAATCACCCATTCGCTTTCCTCTTCCTGCTGCTAAAATAACTGCGAACATAATTATTTCTTAAATAGTTTTGGGAAAAGCATCGGTGTATCAGCAGCATACTGCTTGAACTGATCTGGATACTTTTCTTTCCAATGATTCTCTAGCATCGGGACTCCTGAAACAAATCGGAGTAGCAGTGTGATCGTGAGTGGACCAACAAGTGTAACGACAAAATGTGCAACTGAGACTGGGGCAAACAAAATAACAAAAACACCCCACCACATCGTCATTTCACCAAAATAATTTGGGTGTCGAGTTTTCCCCCATAATCCTTCAGTCATTAATTTACCCTTACTAGATCTCTTTTTCAAAAATTGTTGCAACTGATAGTCTCCCGCAACTTGAAAATAGAATCCAGTACACCAGATCAAAAAACCCAGTAGTACAAGCCAGATTGAAACTGGTTTACCAAAGTTTGCATGCAGGATAAGCGGGAGCAAGATAATACTCATCAAAAATGCTTGTAACACAAACACTTGGAAATAACTTCTTGTCTTGACCCACTTCCACTCTTTTCGCCATGCTGCATAGCGCCTATCTTCTTTTTTATGAGATAAGAATCTATTACCAATATGAAACGTTAGCCTCAGCCCCCACACAGCAATGCAGAACAACGCTATTTTAAATGCGAATGTCGCCTGAATTGAAGCTAGTAACCAGAAAAAACCGAGAAGGACAAAACCAAACCCCCAAGCGACATCCGCGAGATCATTTCTCTTGTACTTTAATGCAAAACAATAAATAACTGTCTGATAAAGCAATGCTACAAAGAATGTTACCAAAAATGCAGCAAGTGCGTATGCTAAAAATAATAATGTCGGCATATTTAAATAAATAATTTAGTAATCAGGTATCCAAATGTTGCAGTTGCTCCAGTCAACACAACGCCCCAGAGAATATCAACAAACACCAGCGAGGATGGCCAGTTATTAATAACTGCCCAGTTTGTTAATTCATATGTCATGTAACAAAAGAACCCAAACAAAGCTCCCCACATCAATGCGGTCTTCCAGCTACCTGTTTGCATTGCTGGATGTACCGCAAAAATAAGAATCCCAGCAATATACAGAGCGTAAAATATTGCAGCTGCGGTAACATTTACTGGATCTGCGGCTAATGCTCCAAGCCGAGAGTAATAAAACTCTTTTGCAAAAACACCGAGCCACAGTAAATCAATAACTAAAAACGATATTGCTGTTGCGATATAAGCGATAATATATTGTGTCATATTCTTCTTATTGTACTTGAGTAAATTCAAAATATCCAAAAGATTCAAGTGACCCTGCTGGGATATCTGTGAGTGGCTTGACTGGTTCGTGTGGATCAGTTGCCGGGTTGGTAATTGAGAATGAGCTCCCCTGTTCAGTACCAGCGTCGTACGTACGGACAAAAACCTTTGTTGAGGTAGCCCAAGTATCATCTTCATACAACAATACGTCTTCAGCTGCAACAATCCAATCAGGAGATGGCGCAATCATGGAAACAGCAGTGACAAACGGAGACTTTTCAGAAACCTCTATTCTCGCCAATGACTCTCCGGGTGCATCGAATCGTTTCCCGATACTGTAACTTTTTAGACCTCGATCTTTCAGTAAATCAAGTTCTTTTTCAAAAGTAACCGTTCCTCCTAACTCAGCAACCTTCTCTAGTCCTGCAGACGCGTCTTTTCCTGCCGAAAACACTTTCAGTGACTCAGGGTGAGTCCAAACAACAAACGGAGAGAAATGAGCTGTATTTATATAATAACCAGCGTGTGTAGACTGACTCCATGTACCAACAAAACGAACTTGATATGTTGCTTTTTCTTCTGGTTTAGGTGGTGCCAGTTCGAAGTTTTTTTCTGACTCTTGTTCATTTATTTCTTCGATTTGATTTAGAAATTCTAAAGTCTCATCAACTTCTGGTTCCACACCCTCACCAAGTAAATTCTGAGTTTGCTCAACAAAATCTGAAGGTATTGCCTTAAAGAAGTTTGTATCAACGTCTTCAAAAAAAGTAAAGTACGCAATAGCAATAACGAATGGGACCAAAAAAATAGCGAGTAAGTTGTAATTCATACCGTGATTATACCAGGGTCAAACGCTTGATAGTTTCATCTTTCCCCAAAACATAAGCAACCGTAAAGGGATCTGGAGATTGTGCCCTTCCAGTTAAAACAGTTCTCATTGGATGTAATACAGATCCTCTACCAACTTCTCCGCTCCAATCCCAAAGTGTCTCTTTGATTGATTCAGGTTTCCAGTCGTCCAAAGCACTTAATTTTTTGACTACTTGGGTTAGTAATCTCTTGGCGTCATCAAAAGACTCTTCTTTGAAAGACATTAGTTCTTGGTCGATCAGTGGTGCTTCGAATAAATAATTCATCTCACCCGCCTCTTCCATACTCTGAATATCACTAAATTTATCTACCCTATCCCGCAATACTGACTCAACAAACCTAGAGGCTAAGTCTGGGTGCTCACCAAACTTGTCTCGTAGTGACTCTGAAAGAAACACCTCGGTCTTAGATTTATATTCGTCTTCTGATAATTCCAGCATATAGTGCCTATTAATGTCATCTAACTTGTCATAATTAAACTGAGCTGGCGATGGTTTAACGCGCAACATATCAAAAACATCGACCAGCTCTTCAACAGAGTAAATTTCTCGCTCACCTCCTGGGTTCCACCCTTGAAACGCAAGATAGTTAAGGATAGCTTCCTTAAGGTATCCTTGTTCAAGAAATTCCGCCACAGATACTGCCCCGTGTCGTTTAGATAATTTTTTGCCATCTTCACCTAGCATCATAGGCATATGCCCAAAGACTGGGATTTCTTTACCTAATGCTTCGTAAATTAGTATCTGGCGCGGCGTACTTGTTATGTGATCCTCTCCTCTAATAACATGAGAGATATTCATGTCAGCGTCATCCACAACTACTGCAAAATGATATAGCGCATTATCGATCGAACGCGCTAATACAAAGTCTCCAAAGTCTGTTGAATCAATCGAAATCTCCCCTCTTACCATGTCGTTGAATGTTACAACTTTATTTGGATTCTTGAGCCTGATAACCTTTGCTCCTTCGACATGCTCAGAATCTTCTGCCTCGTATGCTGTTCCATTTTCAAGCATTATTTGTAGATGCTCTTTATAAATTTCACCTCTTTCTGATTGCCTGTATGGACCCTCAAACTCAAAACCTAGATCTCTGAATTGGTTGATGAGATCTGGGACATACTCTTCTCGATCGCGTGCTGCGTCTGTGTCTTCAATACGAACCACCATCTGCCCTTGTTTTTGCTTTGCGTAGAGATAATTAAAAAGTGCAGCACGGACAGTTCCGATATGCATCCGCCCAGTTGGTGATGGCGCAATTCTTGTTCGTATTTCTTTATTCATAAGATTACTATTATAGCAAAAGAAAACTCACAACCTTTTGGCTGTGAGTTAAAAATTAAATGATCTCTGCACTTCTCGTTTACTTGATCCACTCTTTCTCTTTCTACTTTGCTGCAAATCAAAGTTTCGATTCAAGTTCGACTTCAGAGCAGAAACAATTTCAGCAAGAAAAAGTTTACTACAATATTTGTACGGGCCACCATGAAAATAAAAAAGTGGTGCACGATTTGATGGTATCTTCTCAGGCTCTTGCCTTGCAGATACCCGTATCATCAAGTCCATGCTGTCACAATACTGTAGTGGAACTGTTATGTCATAAACGTGCATGCCATCCATTTTTATATGGCGACCGTACTCGTCAATAAATGGCATTACCTGAGGTGGCAGCTTGATATCGGTCAGTCGATATATCCTCTGTTGGGTTTCGGGACAGAACTCGGGAGCACGGGACTCTTGTGTCTTTTTCCTGGACCAACGCCTACGAAAATGATTTGATCGAGCTGTATAAGATTTAACAGCCTTGTCCAACTCAATCAATAAAGGCTTGCTCACATTATGTTGAGTAAAGGGACTCTGGATTGTTCTCATCGATGCTGGCTTTCCTGATGGAAAATCAACCGCAATTTTGATCTCAAGAGGATATTTGTCATGCGTTGGAATGCGAAGCATATACAACAGTTCGTGACCTAGCCTGGCATGTTTACCATCATCTACGTTACGGATTGGAAACAACTCAGGCGGAGCCTTGATAATACTTCTGTTGTATAGCGGGTAATTATCTGAAGACATTTTGCTCACCCCCTAATCTATGTATCCATTGCCCATCTGAGTCAATTGTTCTCAATATATCTGTGAGATTATTTCCGATCAACCGCCTGGTTTGTGCAGCTGCACCCTGACGCCAAAAATACGACTCATCTTCGTCCGAAGACATATCAAACATGTCATAACTGACCAATAGGTCTCCCCATTCTTCCACAACGGCGAGCTGGCCGACTTCGGAGTAGGTTACAGTAACCGAACATAGCGTCTGGTTTCTGACCAGGTGCTCATAGCGTCCTCCCATATTAATGAACGGAATCGCTCGAGCTGTTTGAATTGGAATAATACTTGTCATAAGGTTTCTCCATTTGACAAACTAACAACTAATGTCATTATAAGCTTAACTGAAACAAAAACAAGCGAGCCTGAGGCTCGCTTGTTTTTTTATTGCCTACTTATTGAGTGCCTTCCCTACTGATTTCAGTGTCTCAAGTACTTCAATTGGAAGCATCCAAATTGTTGTGTTTGATTGGTCGGATGAAAGATCGTTCACGGCCTGAAGAGTTCTTAGGTGCATTGCCCCTGGTGTCTCGTTAAGCTTTGCAGCTGCAGCGGCCAAGTTGTCAGCCGCAATCCGGTCTCCGTCTGCTTTAATAATTACAGCTCGCTTTTCTCGTTCAGCCTCAGCTTCTTTTGAAATAGTTCGTTTAAGTTGCTCTGGGATAATCACGTCTTTGAGTTCGAGTGCTTGGACATCGATTCCCCACGGGTCAGTTTTTTGATCAAGTTCAACCTTAATTTGTTCAGCAATTTCTGCTCGTTTTTGAAGCAATTCATCAAGAGTCTTTTCTCCCACTGAGTTTCTCATTGAGGTTTGAGCCAATTGTGAAACCGCATAGAAAAAGTTCTCTACCTCAAGAATCGCTTTCTCAGCATCCATTACCTTGTAGTACACCACCGCGTTAATGTTTACTGGAATGTTGTCTTTGGTAATTACCTCCTGGTCAGGTACGTCCACAGCCTTAACACGGATATCTACCTTTTGTAGTTTTTGAATAATTGGGATAACAATTCTCCATCCTGGTTCTTTAATTTGAGAAAATTTTCCAAGTGTGAAAAGCAGGCCTTTTTCGTACTGATCAACTTGTTTAATAAAGATGATTGCGAGAAAAATGATTCCGATAATAATTGGTACTAAACTCATACGCAGATTGTTATTTAATAATTTTTTTCATTCTAACACACACTATTTTAGTAAGTCAGAAGGGTCAAACCAAAAAGTTCTACCGGTCGGGTCCTGGATATCAAAATAAATTTTGAGTGGAACCCCAACAAGTTTAGAAAGATCTTTGTCCGAACTAATAAATTTTGAAAACTTGATCGTATGTCCTTTATATTCTGTGCTGCCGCTAACGCGATATGTATATGTTCCTCCTTCGGTTCTGCCTAAATTCTGTAATTTGTAGTCTTTTACCTGTCTCTTTTCGCCAAACTGTTGAAGATATTTTTGAAACTCTTTTGCTTGTCTGAATGAATGTAAAAAGATTGCTGCGAGTGCTAGCCCCGACACTAACGTAGCCAATAGTGGCAGCATATCCACAATAGACTCAGGGAGGTAGTTAAAGAAATCTATTTTACCCGTTTTATCAAGAGCAAATGCAGCGATCATTAGTCCTTCAAAAAGAGCAACTAAAGCAATATGCATTACCATGTTTTTGTATATGGTCTTCATGTATAAATTATAGCACTAGCAGTTTTTTACAGCATCAGCCACCGCATCCATGACACCAGGGTCAAACGGACCTGGGACTATCTTGTCTTTTGTTGGTGGCTGTACTAGAGCGGCAAGTGCCTCTGCTGCCGTTATCTTCATTTTATCTGTGATTTGCTTCTTGTTTCCATCTAACGCCCCTCTAAAGATTCCTGGAAAAACCAACACGTTATTAATCTGATTAGAATAATCAGATCGTCCAGTGGCAATAATCTCAACCCCAAGTTCTCTTGCTAGTTCTGGTTTAATTTCGGGATCTGGATTTGCAAGGGCAAAAATTACAGGATTTTTATTCATGACACTAATTTCTCGTTCGCCTAGTATGTTTGCAGCTGAGACACCAATAAAAATATCAGCCTGAGCCAATGCATTTACCAATGAACCTGTTATTTGCTGATGATTTGTGAATTTTAATAATTCTTGTTTTGTTTCATTAAGGTCGGTACGGTCGGACGAAATAATACCTCTCGAATCACACAAGACCAGGTTTGAAATACCATAGTGATGTAAGAGCTTTGCTGTTGCGACACCAGCAGCACCTGAGCCGTTAATCACTACTCGTACCCCTTCCTTGCTTCTCCCTGTAATCTTCATCGCATTAATAAGGCCAGCAAGAATTACAATTGCTGTTCCGTGTTGGTCATCATGAAACACAGGAATATCAAGTTCGCTCTTAAGACGTTTTTCAATCTCAAAACAGCGAGGAGCAGCAATATCCTCAAGATTGATTCCTGCAAAAGATGGCGCCAGTCTTTTAATGGTATTTACCACCTCGTCCACATTCTGGGTATCCAAAACAAGTGGGATCGAATCTATGTCTGCAAAATGCTTAAACAAGAGAGACTTTCCCTCCATCACCGGTAGAGCTGCCTCAGGACCAATGTTTCCTAACCCCAATACTGCTGAGCCGTCTGAAATAACAGCGACCGCTCGACCATTCATGACTAGATCCTTTTTACGAACTGGGTCGTCTTTAATAATCCGACAAATCTCAGCAACTCCTGGAGAGTACGCAGTTGAGAGGTCATCTGTGTTTTTTACTGATACCTTAGAAACAATCTCGAGCTTGCCTCGATTCTGTTCATGCATCTCAACACTTGCCTGATTAAAGTTATTTTTCATGTAGAAGATTTTAACATAAGAAAAATCCGCCCAAAGGCGGACTAAAAAATCTTAAATTGGACTAAAAAGTGGAAGCGGATTTTGTCCCCTACGTTTACGTCTAATGTTATTCGCGTAGACAGCTTGACTGTGTAGTCTAAACTGACGAGGTGACAGACCTCTCCTTTTCTTAATTCCCTGGATCAATTCAACTTTTTGTTCTTTACTTAAAAAAGTTGATTTTTCGAACACATGAACCAACGACTGTGAAGAGCGTTTTCTCGTCTTTGCAAATTTTAAATTCATACCTGACACCTTTCCTGATCAAACTATATCATTAAATCTTAAATTCAATAACATCACCGTCTTTAACTACATATTCTTTCCCTTCTAGTCGAAGCAATCCTTTATCCCGAGCAACTGATTTGGAGCCACATGCCAACAAATCTTTTGAATCTATCACTTCAGCTCGAATAAACTTTTCCTCAAAATCTGAATGAATCGCACGCCCTGCCCTCGGTGCTGTGGAACCACGTGGTGTTGTCCAAGCGCGAGTTTCAGCTTCTCCAGTTGTGAAATATGAGATCAAATCAAGTAGCTGATACCCCTTCTGGATAAGAAGATCAATGTCATCTGCAACACCACCAAATTCTTCGCGCATTACAGCGCGTTCTTCAAAATCAAATGACTTGAGGTCAATTTCTGTTTTTGCATCAACAGTAATGTAAAGTGCATCATTTTCACGCATAAAGTTCATGAGCTCGTCCCAACGTTCATCATCAGCTCCATCTACATTCTCCCCAGACGAATCTTTGTTAAGAACATACAAAACAGGCTTCGCTGTCAGTAGATGAATTCCTTTAACAATTTTTTGATCATCATCAGACTGCTCTTCTAGATACTGGTGAACAAATCGTTCTTGATCAAGACAATTAAGGCACCCCAAGAGAGCTGCCTCTTCCTTTTTGGCGTCTTTATCTCCCCTTTTGACTTCGCGCACAATAGATTCAAGTCGATTTTTTACCGTTTGTTTGTCAGCTTCGATTAATTCAAGGTTGATAATCTCAATATCAGTCAAAGGGTCAACACGGTTCTCAACGTGGGTGATATCAGAATCTTCGAAGATTCTGATCACATGCGCAATTGCATCTACCTCTCGGATGTTTGCCAGGAACTTATTCCCAAGGCCTTCCCCTGCAGATGCTCCTCGAACAAGCCCTGCAATATCAACAAATTCAACAACTGCGGATATTTTTTTCTCCGAAGCAGACATTTCTGCCAGTTTATCAAGACGTCCGTCTGGTACTGGAACAACACCAACTGAGGGATCAATGGTACAAAATGGATAATTTGCAGCATCTACCTGTTTTTCAGTGAGTGCATTAAACAGTGTTGACTTTCCAACGTTGGGTAAACCAACAATTCCTACTGATAAAGACATACACTACTAGTTAGTCTTTTTAAGTCCAGCAATCACGCGTTTTGAGAAATAGTTAAATACAGCAGTACCAATAACTAATGCTCCAACGTAGACAGCCATATCAATAACAATCACGTCTCCAGCAGGAATAAAGAAATTTCTTAGATCCATAAACGTTGTTCTAGATGTCATGTGCAAAAAAAGGAAGAAGTAAGAAACAATCGCAAATGGCAGAGCCCACCAAAATTTAATCCAACCTTTTTGCATTGCAAACGAATTAATCGCAATAAGTAACAACAACATGTAAATAAAGAGTCCATTGTGTGAAAGAATAATATCTAGCACAGATGCATCAATTCCAGCTTGGGATGCGAAATGCTTCATCATAAAGACTTCTACAACCTTTGAGAGAATAATCATCGCCAGCGACAATCGCAACATGAAATAAATTGCGTGCAAGTAAATCTTTTTAGTTTCCATATCTACCTTGAACTTTCGGTCTCCAGTTCTTGTCCAGAAAAAGAAGAATAGTGCAAAGAACGAACATGCCGTTGCTAGTGCGGCAAAATAGGCACCACCATAAATCCAAAAGATATTGAGAATGTTAATAAAGATATCCATATACGTGTTGTTATTTTGTAATGCGACAATTGTAACATCATTACGTTACTTTTTTATTCAATATTGTATAATGACGCTAGTTTAAATCTCTTACAAGGAGGTGTCTATGACACTTATTCGTTCTTTATTTTTTATCTCACTTATTTTTATTTGGTTTGGTCCAGCCGCATCACATGCGCAGAATATTAGGGTAAACCAAGTTTCTGTTGATGGCCGAGCGATCACGACACAAAATGCACCCGCAGGCTGGAATATCCAGCAAAACTGTACAGGTAGCCTCTGTCCCTCAATAGGCAATCCTATCGGACATACACCAAAGATCGGACACATACCTGTTCCAGACGTAAATGTCTCTGATGGATGGTCGCAAATGAATCGCTTTGGTTCTTCATTAGACCATGTTAACTCATATACTCAGCCGCAGACAACAGATCCAGTTGAGAGTATCCGAGATGAACTCGCAGGTGGACCTACAACCTCTAACTTTTCTGGTAGTGGTTACTATCCTTCGTCTGTTGCTGCAATTGAGTGTTCGGATGTCCGAAGAGCACCGCAGAATTATGACCTAACCGTCAGATCTTCTTGTGGGACTGCGACAAATACATACAGCCCCCAAACCTATGTTGATTATCAGGTACCCCAGAGTTATGTATACACACATCCGTATGCATCTTCTACGGTTGCTTGTGAAGAAATCAGACGTAACCCTGCCTCACATAGCCAGTCTCTCTTAGCGCTATGTACCTCTGACTACCAACTGTATCGTCAGTACGAATCCCATCAGCCGCACAGGTACGTTGTCAGGATTACAACAGCAAAAATTGTGAGATAACGTAAAACGCCGTCATCGACGGCGTTTTCTTATTTCCCTCCCATCATGATTTTTTGAATATCACCCTGGTATTTTCGCATGACCTCCATTGATGCAGCCATTTGATTTTTACCTTCTTTTTCTAATTGCTTAATTTCTTCTGCAATTTTTTTAAAAAAATCTGGATTTTCGTTGATCGCATTCATCACCATCTCTTTTTGCGCTGGTGGTAATTGACCAAGTTGTTTTTCAAGCATTTTTTCTAATGCTTTGTCTTTAAGTTTTTTGAACATATATTTTATTGAAACGAGATTATATCAAATCTATCATGCAATGAAAAAACCGATCTTGCGATCAGTTCTTTCAGCATCTTCACTCACA
>JAHDEI010000008.1 GCA_020628915.1 Minisyncoccota bacterium
AACGAATCCAATAAGGGCGCCGATCACAAACGCAGCAACAGGCAACCATGTTTGGGACCTGGAAAGAAAATCGAATTTCCCTGATGGTCCACCAGAAACAGCATAAGAAATCATCCAGAAAAACATTACTGTTAAAAGTGTCGCAATAATTATAACCATCCCTCCCATTCGTGGGACAGAAACATCTCGATCCTTGTGAAGTTCATTAAAAATAGGCGTATCCCCTGTCCCGCCCATCGAGTGCTGGTTCCCTGATTTCTTTTTCCAAACTTTATACTTGTGCAAGTACTTTAAAACAATTGGTGCTGATAAAATTCCAAGAAAAAAAGATACGAGCCATGGCAGCAGTACCTTGAGTAGTGAAGTCATTAACATAAGAAAAATTATAACAAACTAAGCAAAAAGTCTTTGTAGAAAACTTTTCTGAGTGATTTTATTCATTTTTTTTATTCTGCGCACATGTCGCTCATTATCTGAAAGAAAATCATGCTGTAGCCAAATCCGTACCACCTCTTCTAACTGGCTCTCTTCCACAAAACGTGCTCCAATTGAAAGTACATTTGCGTTATTGTGTTCCTTCGATAAAGCGAGGATATCAAACGGGAATCCGTAGTAGACCGTCGCACGCACGTCATGATATTTATTTGCAACCATTGCTTCTCCTTGCCCAGAACCACCAAAAATAATTGCCTTGTCGACTGTTGGGTTTTTTGCAACACCTTTTGCTGCCTTTGATATAAAGTCTGGATAATCATCTGCCGGATCTAATTTGTAAGCACCGCAATCAATTACTTCGTACTGATCTTTGTATTCCCTCTCAAGAAGATCTCGCACAATGTTTTTATAGTCAAATCCAGCGTGATCTGTCGCTAAATAGATTTTTGTTTTCATGACTTGATTATAACTATATCTCATAGAAAAAGATAACCACTTGTGTTATTCTTTTTGGGCTTGGAGAGTTGCCAGAGCGGTCGAATGGGGCACCCTGCTAAGGTGTTAGGCCTTCACGGGTCTCGAGGGTTCGAATCCCTCACTCTCCGCCAATTAAATTAAATACGGTACAATATTTGCATGAGGAGTATTTTGGTACTAATTTTTTTAATCATACCTTTCTCTTTTTCGTGTGCCAACGAAGAAATTAATGCGGGTATCATCAAAGGCCTCTGGTTTTCTGAAGAGCCTTTTTTTGCTGGCGAAGAACTAACTGTATATACCGCAATTCAAAATACATCAGGAGCTGATTTATCCGGAGATGTAGAATTTTTGGTAAATGGAAATTCTTTTGAAACCAAGGCGTTCTACGTAAATGCGGATAAACAGATCATTGTGCTCTCGACAAATATCATCCCTGAAGAAGGAAGCCAAAAATTTGAAGTAAAAATAACCAAGGCAGAACGAATCAGTAATGGGTCATCAGAAGAACGGGTCGTTAAAACATATACAACCGAAGAAAAGCGAGATGTAGACCTAGACACAGACGGTGACGGTATTGGAAACAAAGACGATAGTGATGATGACGGTGATGGATACTCTGATAAAGACGAGAAGAAAAGTGACTCAGACCCACTAGACCCAGAATCATTTCCTGCACCAAAGGAGCCTGTTGCCGCTCCCCCAACCCAGATCGTCTCTAGCGGAACAAGTACTGCCGCCTCTTTTTTGGATCCGGTCATTAATACATCCGGATCTAGCACCGTTGCCCAGACCATCTCAACTGCTGCTGGAGTAATCCAATCTGTTGTTCGTACAACTGATTCGGTCAGAGACGGCATCTCACAAACAATTGATAATGCGGCGGTGAAACAAACCAACAAGCTTGATCCGACAAACAGCCTCACTCCAAAATTGATTACTGAAACTAGTACAGACGGAACAGTAAAAAACTATTCCCCTCTCTGGGAAAAACATAGAGAAATTTTTACCACCCCCGAAGTCAGCATCTGGACAAAACTATGGGCTGGCTTGCTAACATTCGGGAAGATCATCTTCTGGAATTTATGGAGTTTTCTCATTTTCCTCGTTTTACTTGTTTGGATCATCAAGAAGATATTCTGGCGAAAAGATGACGAAGATGAAGACGAGAACTTTTGGGATTAGTTAACGGACCATTTATCCTTGGTTTTCTTAATCATGTTGTTGTCTTGGAGCGCAGTAAGTAGCGACTCGATCTCTTTTGATCTAGATGTGCTACCGTAGACTCTTTTTATCTGAGCAGTACTCACTGGGCCTGCCTCAACAATGTAATGCAGGATCTGAGAACGTAGCTGTCTCGAAGATCCCTCAAACCTAGTTTGTCTTGAGTATGTCTTACTCTTTTTGTTTAAATTACCGACCTCTTGTTTCAAATGAGAGCCGTAGTCCATCAGTGCCCAATACCACTCTCTGGGATTTTTGTGTGCTTTAGTGCCCGGCTTGATACACTGTTCGAGCACAAACCGAATTTCTTTGTCAGAAACATCATTCTTATTTTTAAAAAAATGATAAATCACTGCTGTTCTAATGTTCGTTTCAATCAAAATTGATGGGTGATTAAAAGAAAAAGCCTCGATCGCTGATGCAGTATATTCACCAATGCCAGGCAGGTCGCGCAGCGACCTGCCGTCTTTCGGAAACTGACTTTGAGAAACTCTTTTTGCAATATCATGCAGATACTTTCCCCGCCTGTTATATCCAAGACCCTTCCATTCTTTTAGAACATCTCTTAGTTCAGCTTTGGCGAGCTTATTCCAATTTGGGAATATCTTTTTCCAATTTTTATAGTAATCCAAAACACGAGAGACTTGCGTTTGCTGTAGCATAATCTCTGAAACCACGATAGAGTACGGATCAGTATTTTCACGCCACGGTAAATCATGCCGGCCGTATTTCTCATAGTAACCCCAAACAGTCTTAGTAAAATTATTTATTTCTTTGTGAGAAATTCCCCTGTTCATATTTGTATTATAAAATAAAAAAACGAGCCCTTACGGACTCATTTTTTATTACACTTTTGTGATTTCTACTTTGAAATATGGTTGTCTGTGTCCTGTTACTTTTTTGTAGTTAGACTTTGCTTTGAATTTTTGGATTCGTATTTTCTTTCCTTTCCCTTCTTCAACAAATTTTCCTTCTACTTTTGCTCCAGAAACAAGTGGGGTTCCCACTGTTGATGACTTTCCATCATCTACTAGTGTTACTTCGTCAAAAGTAATCTTGTCACCTTCTTTGTATTCTCCTTGTAGTTTTTCAATGGTAACTACGTCTCCTTCTGAGACTCTATATTGTTTACCACCGGTTTTAATTACTGCGAATTTCATAATGCTCGATATATTACCACGCTAATATAAAAAAACAAGCTACCCAGATAGCCCTCGTAGTGCTAATCCGATAGCTACTGAAAACTCTGGTCCTGCATCACGCAATGTGTTTTCCAAGAACGCAGGTGTTCTGGTTTTAGCAAATGGATGAGCAAGTTCAATTTCTGTTTGCAGTGCAGTCTCAACATACGGAAGAATACCTGCCAAAACGGACCCTCCTCCAGTCAAAATCGCTAAATCAATATTTTTTCTGTGCTCTTTCTGGTAATCAAGAACAACCTTTTTTGTTTCATTCAAAATTCTGTCTAAATCAACAGGTGTTGTCTGTGATTTTTCCATTGCATCAGAAAGTGCATTTCCTTGTTCAAGATTCAAGTCTTTTTGAACAGTAGAAAGACGTCTTTTAGTTTCAAGGGCCTTGATCATGTTCTGTGACCCCACACCAATGATGTGTGATTTCTGGATGACTCCATACTCAACAATATATAGTTTCGTGACAGAGGCACCAATATCCAAAACAACAACTGCATCTTTATCATGATCAATAACCGAACGAATGGTTGAGAACGTTTCAATTTCCAGAAACTGCAATTCCAGATTTGCTGAGTCAGCAACCTCTTTGTATTTTGAGAGTGTGTCTTTATGAATCGCAACAACAAGAACATTAATGAAATTCCGCTCTTCATCATTTTCATCCATGTCAGCAAATTCGTCTTCATTGTGCTCGTCTCCAGGAATAACACTCCAATCAAGGGACACTTCTGAGATAGGGACAGGAATGTAACGTCTAGCCTCGAGCCTAACCATCTCGTCGAGTTGTTTTTCATCTACCTCAGGCATCTTCATGTTGAACACCAGAGAAGATTTGAGTGGGATCGAAAGTCCAGCCACGCGAGCATCAGCTTGTGACTCTTTCATGAGGTCATTGAGTGCCTCTGTTAATTGAGGTGGATCCAATTTTACTGAATGACCGATCTCCTTTCCTCCATAGGGACCAAGAGCGATTTCACCAAAAGTATCCAGAGTTACGACACCTTTTTGCATTGAAAGTTGGACAACTTTAATAGACGACGATCCGATATCGACACCCAAAAACTTATCGTTCTTGTTCCCAAGTATATTCTTTAAAAAGCCGGCCATGCCTGGTGTATAATTAGATTATATATAGGGAAAGTTTAACACATTGGGATGAAAAATGTTTTAAAAAATTTGGGAACAATATGGCATTTTGCGCTCTCACAAATGTTTGAACGTGAGAATTTTTCTTATTCAAAAATTTTAAGCATACACCTACAATACACAAGAAAAAATGTTGGATCAGCGCTACAAAAAGACCCTTTCATTACCCTGTTGCCCTACAAAGGAATCGTTCGAGAGATGATCTGGTCGTATAAATTTAAAAATAACAAAGAACTCTCAAGGTATTTCGGCTTATTGCTCTATGAATTCTTGCCAGGACAGCTGATAGAATGGGAACAATTCGATGGATTTGATAATCCACTGCTTGTCTCTGTTCCTTCTTCAAAGAAGCGACTTCACGAACGTGGATTTGATCATAACCATCTGATTCTGAGGAGATTTCTTGCTGAAGGTGGATCGAGCTTTGTGGAATATAGACCACATGTTATTAAAAAAATAAAACATACTCAGAAACAGTCTTGGTTTTCTAATAAAGCAGAACGTATGCGGAATCCAAATGGTGCGTTTGCTGTCGCAAACGCACCATTACTGAAAAATCGAAACATTCTTCTCTTTGACGACATCTACACCACAGGAGCAACAGTTTCTGAAGTCATCAAAGTACTAAAAGAATCTGGAGCAAAACAGATAAAGATTGTGGTTTTAGCCCATTAAAAAAGCCCCGTGATGGGGCTTTATGTCTAAATTAGACAATCTTCAATTCCAATCAAAATTTGGAATCCTGAAGGTTGGATACAGCCACCGCCACCACCGATTCCGGCTTGTCGATCAAGGGCAATGCAAGTTTCAATACCTCGCATTACTAACCCCAGCCTTCTTGGACAATCCAGCCTGTCGGGTATCTACCTTCTGGATAGATACTGCCGCCACCTGGACCATCTTTGTCAGTGGAAATACCACCATCAACACCACTTCTCTTCATGGCATACTCCTTTCGTTAAATTTCCAAACCAATGAGGTCAAAACCAGGTTTCATACGCTCTCCTTTCATGTTTGCAAAAGCGGACACAGTCCATACACAATAGTAGCAGCGATATAAAATGATGCAAGTCACTTTTTTGGCATAATTTTGTGTGGCTTTGTAATAAAATGAAAATGTCCGTCGGACCATATCTCCGTAGAGCATTTAAAACTGAGACACAAGAAAAAACGGTAAGCCGCTTGTTTTAGATGTTCTGACTTGTCTCAGGATCCAGAAATAGAATGAAATGCAAGGAGACAAAAGAAAAACACCCGAAGGTGCATGTCTATACTGTAAGGGTGTTTTTCTTCTAGTCGACGAAGTGGTTCGTCTATTTTCTAATCTCAAAATCAGAGTATCGAAAATTAAATGAAGTACAAGGAAATCAAAAATGCCCGAGACGAGCTGTACTCCTTGTACAGTAACTCGAGGGCATTTTTAGATTGACAAAGTAATTCGTTAATTTTGGATGCTCTGACCCATTGCTTCGACTTGTTTGGTTAGTGCGTAACTATACCCCGCCTCATTGTCATACCACACCATAATCTTCACGAGCTTCCCTACCACTCGAGTAAACGCAAGGTCCACAATTGCAACGTGTGTGTCACCAATAATATCACCTGACACTACTTGCTCATCCTCAACCCGTAATAGTCCCTTGTATTGGTCTGAATCTGCAGCTGTTCGGAAGTACTTGTTCACCTCTTCGGCTGTTGTTTCTTTCTCAGAGATAAAAGTGATGTCTACGATAGAACCCGAAATTGTTGGTACTCGCATCGCAATCCCATCAAACTTACCTACTAGCTCTGGAATCACTTTTGCTGTAGCAATAGCAGACCCGGTTGAAGAAGGGATGATATTCACTGCTGCAGCCCTCCCCTTTCTGTAGTCTGCTTTTCCTGGCTTTACCGGTCCGTCCACAATTGATTGTGTAGCTGTGTACGAGTGAATTGTATTTAAGAGTGCTGACTCAACACCGACAGTGTCTCGCATCACTTGGAGCGGAGACCCTGCTGCATTAGTTGTGCATGAGGCGTTTGATGTAATGGCACATGTTTTAACTGCGTCATGGTTAACTCCCATCAACACAGTTGAGCCGATCTTTCCTTCTCCAAACTCTGTGTCTTGAGCATCCTTGGTTGGACCAGAGATAACAACACGTTTTGCCCCAGCAGTTAAGTGCATATTTGATTTTTCAAAGCTTGTGAAGATTCCTGTACATTCAGCAACAACGTCCACGTCCAATTCTCCCCATGGCAGCTCTTCTGGATTCCTAATTGAGTAAAAAGGAATCTTTTTGTCTCCTACCACCAAGTATTTTTCGTCATCAGAAACAATCTTGGTTGATACTTCCAGGTTTAGCTCTTTTTGAGCTGAATCAAACTTAAGAAGATACGCCATGTTGTCTACGTCTCCAAGGTCGTTAATTGCCACGATATCAAGATTTTCGTTCTTGAGTGCTAGTTTAAAAAAGAGCCTCCCGATCCGTCCGAATCCATTAATTGCTACGCGTGTTGCCATACATGTTTAGTTATTTTGTAATGAAACAATTATATCAAATTGTAAACGAGACTTAACCTTTACTACATGTTAGTATGAATTGATTAACAAGTTTTAATAATTACATATGCAAAAAAATCTTGCACTTATTGCTGCGATAATCTTACTTGGACTCGCAGTATATGGATTCTTTCATGTTAAATCTCAACCATTCACCTCATCACCTGAGGTGACTATGGTGAAACATGACGGAGACAAAATGATGAAAGACGGTGACGCAATGATGAAAAAGGGTGAGTCTGATACGTCCACTGAGGTGATGGCAAAAGAAGAAACATCTACTGACGTTGTGGTAAAAGAAGAAGATGTAATGGAAAAGAAAGAAGATGAGGGCGCAATGGAGAAAACTGAAGATGCAATGACAAAAGACATTGTTCAAGAAATCGATCTTAAATCTGTTGATTCACGTGGCGGAGACGCACAGGCTGCACGAATTTGGAAAGATGGTAAATTTACACACTTTGTAACAGTAAACAACATTGATCCAGCAGAAGGAAAATTCTTTGAAGGGTGGCTCACTACTAGCTCAGCGTTTATCTCTACGGGAAAAATGGAAAAAGATGCTGAAGGAATGTGGAGACTAACGTACGAATCTAACGAAGACAAGCTCATGTATAACCGTGTGGTTATCACCGAAGAAACTCTCGCTGATGGTCTGGACAATAAGCCAGAGACACATATCTTTGAAGGATCATTCTAGATTACTATCAAAAAATAGCGCTGTATGTGCTATTTTTTATTTACCCGAGATGCACTATAATAATAAGTAGTAGGAAAAACACAGGTGAGGAAAAAATGAGTGACGTTCATATAATTAAAAAAAATCTCGATCAAGTAAAACGTGACCTTAACAAGGCCCAGAGTACGGCACTACCAAATCAACGAAGAATCGAGGATCTCAAAAGGCAGAAGAGTCATTTAAGTTCTGTGTTACAGGATGCACAGCGAAAAAAAAGAGACAGAGAACACCGACACCGACGTGGTCGGCACACATAAATCAAAAGTCGCAATCCATGCGGCTTTATTTTTTAAAATCGTTGACAGTAATGCCCGACTCATGTTATCGTTCCACGCAGGCACTTTTACAGGCAAGCACACTATTTTGTAAGGAGGGAAATTATGAAAGATAGCGTCCAGCAACCAAAAGTCACCGGAACTTTTCTTGGAAGGCTTCTAGAAAAACGTCGCAAAAAAAAATCGAGAAGAATTTCTTGAAAACCAGAAACAAAGGGCTCAAGAAACTGACGCCTGGGAAAGGAAAAACCTTGGAGTGAGCATCCCGGAACCAAGTAACCCGAATGATGCACCAAGCTTTGTTTTGGAATCAGAGAAAGTTTTTAATGTCGGATGGTTTGAAGGCATGACTATCCCGGAAGAATCTGTGGTCATATTCCACAGCACTCAGCATTCTGACGCTCCAATACACGAAAACTACACCATGTATTTAAGAGGGTTGGGTCACGATGAGGTTCCCAGAACCGCACTTGTAGGAGTCACTGAATTCCATCAATATTTTGATGTCTTTATGGCTACGAGCTGCTCAGTCCAGCGCCGTGCAATCCTTGCACAAATGGCTAAGCGCGCTACCCTAGCTAACGAGCTGAGATCTCTTGCGACACTTGCACACTCCGCAAACTGCGGTGATATCAAAGTATTTGTCGCAGAAAAACTCAGTCGCCGGACGAGAAATCCTCGTGAAACATTATATCTATACGGATTTGATGAATCACAACGTTCACTCAGGAAGCTTTTTCGACAACTGCGTACCGTTGGAATGAAGAAAAACCTTCAAGACCTTGAGAGAGCAAAAGCTCTGGGGAGCAAGACTTCAGATCAATCAGAAAAGACTCCTCATGTATCCGAGAAACAAGTCTTGACTGATCAAGAAAGCAAAGGTATCGCTGTCAATCATCGTGTAGTCCATCTACATAAGCAACAACTCAACTGAATATATTCAGCTGGTAACGACCCCTCCTGGGGTCGTTTATTTTTTTCTTCCTTTTTTATTTTTAAGATATGGAGCGAGATATTTTCCTGTTACAGAATTTTTATCTGCAACAATCTCTTCTGGAGCACCCTTTGCAACAATTTTTCCTCCACCAACTCCCCCTGTCGGCCCAAAATCGAGCATGTAGTCAGCAATTTTAATAAGATCTAAATTATGTTCAATAACCACCACTGTATTCCCTCGCTCAACCAATTTCTGGAGAATTTGATTCAATTTTTGTACGTCATCGTAATGCAGTCCAACAGTTGGTTCATCCAAAAGATATATGGATTTATGCGTAAATGGCCTGTATAGCTCTGAGGCAATTTTTACTCGCTGTGACTCACCTCCTGATAACGTATTTGCTGGCTGCCCAAGTTTCAAATAGCCGAGCCCTACGTCTTCGAGCGATTTGAGCCTGTCATAAATTGCTGGAATGTCTGCAAAAAATTTTGTTGCTTGTTCTATATCCATCTCTAATACTTCATGGATATTTTTACCCTTAAATGTAACTTGAAGAGTTTCTTTATTAAAACGTTTCCCAAAGCAAACATCGCAACCCACATACACTGTTGGTAAAAAGTGCATCTCAACTGCCACCTGACCCTTTCCTTGGCATGCTTCACACCGTCCACCTTTTACGTTAAATGAAAACCGTCCCGGCTTGTAGCCTCTTACTTTTGCCTCTGTTGTTTCTGCAAACATGTCTCGAATATGATTAAATGCACCAGTATATGTTGCTGGGTTAGAACGAGGTGTCCTCCCGATTGGCGATTGATCGATCAAAATTGCTCGATCTAAATATTCCAATCCCATAACTTTTGCTGCATTTTTTACATCAGCTGATCTGTATTTGCGGTCAAAACGTGCACGTAAGTTTTCGAACAATACGTCGTGCATAAATGTTGATTTTCCTGAACCAGAAACTCCGGTAATACAAACCAACTTCCCAAGAGGAATATCTGCATTAAGATTTTCCAGGTTATTGATGGTTGCGCCGCGCACCTTAATCCAGCCTTTGTCACGGGTCCTCCTCATTTCAGGTAGTACAATTTTTTTCTCTTCTCTCAAATATGCAAGTGTGCTTGATTTTGAAGTATTTTTCGGTGCACCTAATAAATCTTCTAGCCAACCTGAAACAACCAGTTCCCCTCCGTGTACTCCAGCACCTGGACCAATATCAATAATATAATCAGCGGCGTAAATAACGTCTTCGTCATGTTCCACAACAATCACTGTATTTCCTGTGTCTCGAAGTTTTATTAATGTCTCAATCAACCTGTCATTGTCTCGTTGGTGTAAGCCGATCGTTGGTTCGTCCAAAACATACAAAGCACCCACGAGTCCAGAACCTAGTTGCGAAGCCAGTCTAATTCGTTGTGCTTCCCCACCAGAGAGAGTATTTGCACGCCTATCAAGCGTTAAGTATTCAATCCCAACGTTATTCATAAAAGAAATTCGTTCAGTGATTTCTCGCAACACCACCCCTGAAATCTCTTGCTCCTTTGGTGATAACTTCAGATCGTTAAAAAAGTTTTGTGCTTGCTCGATTGACATAGCAGTAATGTCAACGATGTTAACCCCAGAAGGTTTGTAGTGCTTGAGGTGTTTTGCTGGTGAGGTCTCTGACTTTCCTGATCCAATAAATACAGAGAGTCCTTCTGGGGCAAGGCGAGCTCCGTTACAAGTCAGGCATGGCTCTTTTCCATAAAAGAATCGTGATCCAAGTCCGTTACACGTAGGACATGCACCGGCTGGCGAGTTAAATGAGAACAGTCTAGGTTCAACCTCAGGAAATGAAAATCCATCAAACGGACACGCAAATTTAGATGAGAGTAAAAATTCTCTATCAAAGTCTTTAGGGATAGACTTTTCATCATCAAATGCAAACACACCTTGAATGAGCCCTTCTGATTCATCTAAGGCTTTTTCGATTGCTTCTGATAATCTCATCTTGAAATCAGCCCCACCTGCAAGAACTTCTGAGAAATAGATCTCGTCTACTAGAACTTCGATTGTATGTTTTTTTGTCTTAGCGAGTTTAATTTTTTCACGCAAAGAATGCAGCTCACCGTCCACACGGACATGAGCATATCCTCGTCCAAGCAGATCATAGAGCAGCTGGTAGTGCTCTCCTTTCCTGCCTCGGACAACAGGAGCAAACAATTGTATTCTTGAGTTCTCAATATCAATGCCCATTACTTTTTTTGATGACCCGGCCTTTTCTAATTGCTTTTTTGCTACCTTTGCCTTCTTAACAATAAAAGAAAAAATTTCATCAGTGGAAAGCTTTGATATTTCTCGGCCACACTCAAGACAATGAGGTTTTCCGATTCGCGCAAAGAGCACACGAAGATAGTCGTAGATTTCCGTAATGGTTGCAACTGTTGACCGAGGGTTGTTAGAGCGAGATTTTTGGTCAATAGAGATAGCTGGAGAAAGCCCGATGATTTCGTCTACGTCCGGCTTTTGCATCTGATTTAAAAACTGACGAGCATACGCAGACAAAGATTCAACATACCTACGCTGACCTTCTGCAAAAATAGTATCAAACGCTAACGATGACTTTCCTGATCCCGAAAGACCTGTAATGACCACCATTTTATTTCGAGGCATTTCAACAGTTACGTTCTTGAGATTATGGGTACGTGCACCCTTTACAATAATTTTTTCAGGTGCACCTGAGTCCTTTTTTGATGGAGATTTTGACATGGCAATATTGTATCACGCGTACTCAAACTGCTCCGACTCTCTCTTTTCCCCATAACTGTGTTATGGTAATCATTAGAAGCCCAAAGGATAAGATATGTTCGATACACCGACCCGTACTAAATCACCTCGCATCACAGAAAATAGAGTTTTAGACAAAGAACGCCAAAGCAGACAAGTTCTTCGTGCGACGTGTGAAAAACACCAATGTGTTGATTGTGTTCGCTGTTTGGTAAAAAAACATGATCCGTAGTCGAGGAAAAATCAAAAAACAAGCTGACCAAAAGCCGAGAAAACCACCAGGTGGTGTTATCCACCATGGTGTTGCCTTTTGTCCAAAACCTGGCCATGAAAAAGAACCGGTAAATACCAGAAGTATACTCTGCAGATTATGTCTGCAGGAACATACGTAAAACGACACCCATAGGTGCCGTTTTTTTATAATCCTAGGTTTTTTAAGAATGCTTTGTTGTTAGGTTTTCTTCCCAGAAATGCTTTCACAGAATCAATTTCTTCTCTACTTGACCCAACTTCTAGTACCTCTTTTCTGAAAGACTTTCCAACCTTTTTACTGAGGACGCCTTCTTTCTTGAATCTTGTGTACATATCATCTGCGTATACTAACGCCCACAAATAACCATAATAGCCAGCATCATAACCAACCAGATGCCCGAAGCCAGCTGACATGTAGCCACGGATGTCTGGTGTTAGTCCGGTTAGCTTTTTGGTTACATCCACATACAATTTTTGATGATCAGATATTTTTTTTGTATGTACGTACAAATCAAACAATCCAAATGTCATTTGTCTCGCGGTTCCATATTTTTTCATGAACCCAGATGCCGCCTTCATCTTATCAATCATTTCTTGAGGCAGAGGTTCTCCTGTCTTGTAATGACTCGAAATTTTTTGCAAAACTCTTGGCTCTTTTACCCAGTTTTCCAGAATCTGTGAAGGAGCCTCAACAAAGTCTCTCTTAACAGATGTGCCTGAGTGACTAGAAAATCTTGCTTTGGTGACAGCATGATGTAACGCATGACCACATTCGTGGAACAAGGTTACGACCTCTCCCATCGAAAGTAATGATGGATTGTTTTTCGAGGATTTAGGGAAATTACAAACCAAAATGCATTTATCTGCATTATATGTCTTGTCTTTCTTGGAATAAGTTAATTTACGTCCTGATTGCCACCCGATCACTGCAGCGTGCCCGTATTTACCTTTTCTCGGGTGAAGGTCCATTCCGATGTATCCAGAAAGATCTCCATCAACATAAATTTCATATAGTTCTGCGTCCTTGTGCCACAGTTTTAAGTTCTTCTTTTTAAAAGTGAGACCAAATAAATCAGAATATAGATTAATCATCTGCGCCTTCACATGCTCAAGAGGAAAATATTCTTTGATCTCTTCTGAATCTATCTCAAATAGTTCTTTGCTCAACTTGTTTGAATAATATGCAACATCATGTAATTCAAATGGTTTTTTTGTATCTTGTTTTTTGCGCTTTGCGAGCATCTTAATATCCTGCTTTGCACCTCGTGCCATCTCAGGAGCCATATCAAGTAAAAACGCCAATGCTTTACTTCCTGAGCCAACCATGCGCTCTTCGGTGACAAAGTCCGCATGCGTTTTGTAGCCCAATAATTTCGCCTTTTCTTTGCGCAATTCTATAATCTTAGTTATCACTGAAACATTTTTCTTACCACCCTTTCTTCTTGATTTATATCCCAACTCTTTACGCTTTGTTTCAGAGTCGGCAAGTCTCATAAATGGATGAAACTCTGGATACGCCAAACTAACTTGATACTTGCCAGTTTTTTTGTCTTTCTGTAATCGAGAAATATATGACTTTGGTAGACCTGCAAGTTGTTTCTCTGTAACCAGAATAAAGTCATGATATGCATTGATGTTGTGCTGGAATTTTGCTGAGAGCTTTGAGATATCTTTGATGATTTTTTTGAGTTCTTTTTGCTTGCTCTTGGGTAACGCAAACCCCATTCGCTTATACCCACGAATATACTCATCAACGAGACGCTTCTCTTCTTCGTTTATTTTTTCTCTGTTTCTCTTGTACTCTAAGACCACCTCGTACATCTCTGGGTCAAATTCAATGTCTACCAACGTATTTTCCAGTGCGGTACTATTTTTGAACGCAAGAGTTCTTTGTTTTTCTTTGGGGCTGACATGAGAAATAAACTCGAGAATCATAAATAAATCCAACAGCTGTGCCGCATCATTCTCTAGAGGGAAGATAGTATTTTCAAAAGTACGCTCTTTTGCTGGGATCAACTTGAGCTTGGCGTACAACATCTTTTTTCGTTGTACTGCCGTATCAACCTGCTTTTTCATATCAGCTGCAGTCCAATCAATCCATGCTAGATCTTTTTTTGTGATTTTATTTACGTTGTATTTCATGTTATTTATTCAAAAATTTTTGTAATGTCTAATATTCGACCCAATGACTCAACCTCATCCTTTTTCACCAAGGTTGGAATACCAAAGTAACAATCATTTTTTACCGATATTCCTGCCCCACCTGAATTACCCTGACCAATCTTGGCAGACGTAATAAAAAATTCCTCGTCATATCCCGAAATAATTCCTTCGGTGGTTGTGATCCCCTCTTGAGAACCAATCCGTGGATACCCCAGTGTGATGATCTCGTCTCCATTCTGAGGTCTGATATTACAAAGATTATATTCGATTGATGGATCTGGCAAGATCTGTGGAGTAGACGAAGCTCCTAATGAGATAAATCCAGCATCAAAAGATTCGAAGAAAGAAAAAATAGAATCTTCTTCTTTGCTCTGTGTGACCATGATTTCTTCTCCCGAGTTAAACGTAATTGTGCAGTCAGTAGGAGTCTCAAGATCTTCCTCAATCACATGCGAATTAGTCAAAATTACCTGACTATTCCCTGCTCCAAAATCAATTGGAGAGTTTGACCCAAAGTACACCCCTGAACCAAATGAACGCTCAGCCTCTAGGTAGTTACATTCAAGTCTCACAATAATATCGTCCCATTTTGAAATGATGTCTGTTTTTGAATTTGATTCAAGATCAAAGATCTTTTCTGTGAGCGACTCGATGTTTGAAACCAGATCTTCGTTTGTGTTTGCAAGTAGTTTCTCCGAAATTTCTTTCTTGCGTTCTATCTCCGCAATTTTCTCCTGGAAATCAAGTTCTTGACTGGCCAATTCCTTTTCAAGGGCTTTGGTTAAATTGGTGCTTCCTGACTGATATTCTCGGAACAGTGTCTGAATATTCGAAATTCTTTCAATATTTTTCTGTTCTAATTCGACCATTTCTGTCGACTGTTGCTCGATAGTAGCAACAAGACTTGTTCTAGTGTCTTGAAAATCAAAATACTGCCATGCAGAAAAAGCAGAAAGTGCTGAAATGAGTACTGCCCATATAATATGGAAAATCATGCAGGTATTATATCACTACATCTAAAAAGCAGGCGTTTCGTGCCTGCTTTTTTAGTTACATCCCATTACCATATTCCCCAAAATTGTACTCCCCTTCTTCTCTGATCTGTACAAATGCTTTTGTATACGAATGTAATGTCTTTAATGTCTGAATACTGCGCTCTTTAATATATGTATCAGTCTCGCTATCATTCTCAGAAAGCTCTAGATCTGTTAAAACATTTTTCACATCCCGAACAATCAGTTGATCTGGAATGTAGTTAATAAATGTATTTTTGTATGAAGACATACGTAGCTCAGAAATTGGGTATGCTCCACCACGACCGGATGAAACTCCTACCAATAAAGTTGGTTTATGAGCCATTTCTTTTTTTACGTACAAAATAAAATTCTTGAGAGCTGGAGACGCCATCCCTGACCATTCAGGTGAAATGATGATGTATCCATCTGCTTTGACCAATGATTGTCGCGCTGGGTCCCATGCAGATTCGAGTGTATTGTCTCCTGACCACATTGAATCCTTCCAAACTGGCAAGTCTAATTCGTGCAAGTCTATGATTTCCACTTCTGATCCTTCAATTTTCTTTAGCTGGTGGCCCAGAAAATCAGCAACTTTACGCGAGCCTGATTCTTTCCTGTTACTTCCTGAAATTATCGTATAGTTCATGTTATGCCATTCTCTCCTCTACTTTCTCCCAATTGATAATTTCCATAAAAGCGGCAATAAATTCAGGTCGTCTGTTTTGATATTTGAGGTAGTATGCGTGCTCCCAAACATCAATAACAAGGAGTGGGGTTACATCATCAGAATCAACACTGTCCATCAAAGGATTCTCGTGATTGAGTGTATTCACAAGTGTCAGTGATCCGTCTTTTTTTTGGCAAAGCCATGTCCACCCTGATCCGAATACTGATGATGCTTCTTTTGTGAATGCTTCTTTGAATGCATCAAATCCTCCAAATGAATCGTTGATTGCTGTCATTACTTTTTCTGAAGGTGCCTGTCCTGCAGGTGCGATAGAGTCCCAGAAAAATGAGTGATTCCAGTATTGTCCTCCATTAATTATGATCCCTTTTGGAAAAATATCCGTCTTAGGAAACACATCTGTTTCAAGATCTAATTCGCCTAGACCTTCTGATTCGATCTGCTTGTTTAGTTTCGTTGTGTACCCAGCATGATGTTTCCCATGATGAATTTCCACTGTTTGTTGATTCATAAATGGCTCAAGCGCGTCTGTCGAAAACGGCAAGATTGGTAATTTAAATGTCATATTAATTTAAGTTAGTTTGTAATTAATTACACTCATTTTATCACAAAGAAAAAAGCGAACCTTACGGTTCGCTTTATGTCAGCCCCCTCTTAGGACCAATTCTCGAGCATATCATGAACCAAATCAAGTGCATCGACTGGGTTCGTCACCCTCTGGAGATACTCTGCGAGTGCGATTCGACGAACAGCTTGTGATGAATTCGCTCTCATGAATTCGTACCGAGATTTCTGATCATTTAATTGAGTAAGCTGCTCAGAGCTCGCCTCGAACAACAACTGGCTCAATTTCTCGTTACTAACGTACCTGTTAACGAAGTTGATGAGATCAAAATTATCTTCATGGTAAGGTAACCCCACGAGTACTTCTGCTAGCAACTTAAGCTTTCCATACCATTCTCCAGGAAACGGAAATATTTTTGAGGGCATCTGACTTTTGAAGGATAGATGCACTAAAAGAAAACTGGGGGGAGGATTACACTCATTAATCAACTTAATTGCCCTATCAACAAACAAATGTTGTTTAGGAGGTGCGATTCGTGAAGAATCTATTGTTTCAAAGTACTCATGCCACAAAGACTGCAATTCTGCTGTTGTCTCTGCTAGCTCCACTCTTTTAAAAAAGTTCTTATAATGCTCTGCCTTTTCTTGATCTTGTTTTTTTTGAAGATTACCTTTTTGAGCTTTAGTAAGAGGCCACATAATTTTCTCCTTTTCTACTATACGCAAGAATACACCACTCATTCTTTTTTTCAAAATAAAAAAGCGAACCTGATAGTTCGCTTATGATTTTAGCTACTGAAGGGTTTGCGAAATTACCTATTACATTGCAAAACCCGCCTGTTGGCGGGTTGTTTTATGCGGCTTTTTTTATACGCCGCTTGGTATTGTCATTTGCGACCACTGGCAGTTGCACTGGCTTTGCGTTTAACAAACACATCGCCATTGCTGCTCCGTACACAAACATGGATGGAACTGTAACACCCATGGCTAACCATGAGGGAAAAATCAAGCCGGCAAGACTATAAATGCCCCAACCCGTTATTCCAATTGTTATTATCCAAATTAATTTTAATGTGATGCCTTTTTTCATCACATACCCTTCTCTGTTTTAAAAAAGCTCACAGCTTAATCCCAACCTATTTGGAATCTAAATATATTATAATTAAAATTTATTAATCGTCAATACTACGCGAAATTCCCTCTGAGGAATTCCTTGCGGTACTTTTTGTCCATTCGCTCTGTTCCAATACGGACTGCCTGTTTCGAGAGCGTATTAAAATTTGATCTCATGAATCCTTCTGTTTCTTCTGGTTTTCGTTTGTAAGATTCTTTTAAAACCCATCCTAGCGCTGATTGCACTAATTCGTCTCGGTTAGCTGCAAGTTTTTCGACAACACCAAATGCATGTGCAACCTCCCCTTCTAGTACAAATGGGTGTGTAGACATCACTGCTGACCGTTTATCCCACACAGAGGTGCTTTTCATCAGATCAGAGAGAACAGACTGAGCAGATGGATTTTCTTTTACATGTACACCAATAATATTTCGAGAAGCTAGATCAACCATATCCCAATTGTTAATCAGTTCCCTATTTTCTAAATAGAATTCATATACTCCTGTTTTCTTTTCTGCGTCACCACTCTTGTACCGATTAATCAAAAGCCACACCGCTGCAATTCGCTCATCGTGCACGTGTGATTTTAAAAGTTCTTTAATCTCAGGTCTAGTCAATTTTTGTGAGTACGATTCAGAAAGTTTTACAATATCAGCAATGTTTACACCCAAGAAAACATCCCCCTCTGCGTATTCACCTTCATGAGTTTGGAAAAACTCTTGTTGTCGTGCACTACGTTTTTCACATGCACTTTCCTTGAGAGTTGACCTGAATTCAGGTAAATACGAGTCCTTTGGTGTCATTTGTGGTTCTAGAGCCGCCTGCATTTCATTTGGAACAATCTCAACGCGAGGTTTGTACACAACAGTCTTGGTTGGCTTGGAGGTCTTGGTCTTTGAATAAACAATGTAAACAATTGTTGCAGCCAAGCCAGCAAGAAGCGTTAATTTGATCGAAGTACTCGCTGTTGAAGAAGTCTGGTAGACAACATCAGAAAAACTCGAAAATACAAAAAGAGAAAAGAGTAAGAGGAACAAAGTCCCCACCCAGCCAAGATCGCTTGTTAAAAAGCGTATTTCATCAATTACTTTTTGAGTCATATGCTACTACTGTAGATTATTCTGAGCTACTACACCCAGATAAGTCGATAAATTATACAAAAAAATCCTCATCTGACTATGAGGATAACTCTAATTCTTGTCTTGATCTTTTTTCTCAAATGGCCAGATGGGTTCCCCGAACTTTATAGTGATGACAATTAAAAGTGCCGTGAGCACAAAAAGTGAGACAAGAAACTGAACAATATCTGTTTCTGCTTCTGTTAGAGCAAGCACAAAAACAGCTGCCACATATCCAAGTGTAATTAACCACCCTTCCCATGTCGCTGGAGTCCACCCCCAACCAAATTTCTTCTTTCTGAAAAAATATTTATTTTCGCTCATATAGTTCTGTTATTTGTCTTGCGAGCAAATGATCCTTGTCCGTTATCCTCCCTCCTGCATCATGCGTCGTCAGGCTGATCGTTACTTTTTTGTAGTCATGCAACAAAATGTTTGGGTGATGATTTGCTACTTCTGCTAGTGCTCCCACCTCATTAGCAAATTCTAAAGATTCAATAAAATTTTTAAACTGGAAATGTGAAACCAGCATGCTGTCTTCTTCTACAAACATATTATTTTAAGATTTCTTCAACTGCCGATTTGATCCCATCAAAATCAAGCCCGTGTTTAGCAAGAAGTTCTCCTGCTGTTCCTGATTCCCCAAATTTGTCATCAACTCCGACGATTTTCATTTTGGTTGGATGGATTTCAGAAAGCAGCTCTGCTACTGCTGACCCGAGTCCACCTGCTTTTTGATGTTCCTCGACAGTCACGATTCGTTCTGTCTCTTTTGCTAAATCAATTACTGCGTCATTGTCTAGTGGTTTAATCGTGTGCATATTTAAAACTTTTACTCCAATACCCTTTTCTTCGAAATGTTTCGCCACATCCAAGACAGTAGCTGTCAGTGAGCCCGCTGTAATAATTCCAACGCGTGCAGACATTGTTTCTGGTTCCCACATGATTTGTGCTTTCCCAATTTCAAACGGCGTCTTTGGTGTTGTGATGACGCGTGTTTTTTGTTTTTCGAGCCTGATGTAGGTTGGAGCATCCGTCTCTGCAATTGCTCTGGTCGCTAGTTCTGCTTGGTATGCATCACATGGATAGATCACCTGCATGCGTGGAATCACTCGCATAATTGCGATGTCTTCAATTGCTTGGTGTGTTCCTCCATCTTGAGCAACAGAAATTCCTGCGTGTCCCCCAACAATTTTTACTGGAACATCGTTGTAGCAGACGGTTGTCCTGATCTGTTCCCAATTTCTTCCGGGGTTAAACATCGCATATGACGCAGCAAACGGAATCTTACCCATTGCAGCCATACCTGATGCAACTGAGGCAAGATTTTGCTCTGCTACCCCTACTTCAACAAATCGCTCTGGGAATTTCTCTTGAAAGTGATGCATGCGCACTGACTCGGTTAAGTCACAACAAAGAGCAACGACGTTTTTGTTTTTTTTACCAGCTGCAACAAGGCCTTCCCCAAAGCCATTTCTGGTTGCTTTCTTTTCACAATCTTCAGAAAACAGATCTGCATTTAATTTAAGTTTAGGATTTAACATGAGTTTTTATTTATATGTGAATTTTATCATAGAGGTCTATTCTTTCTTCACGAATTTGTGTATGAAAAAAGCACCCGAGGGTGCTTTAATACGCAAGACGATAAGACTCTGCGTACCTCATTTGGCCATCTATCCATCTGTACTCATGGCGAAACTCTATTGGTACGGGTGGATTTTGGGGGTCCCAATCATCTGGAATAGTCTTTCCCCACCAATGTTTTAAGGTGTACCCATTTTTCGCAGGCTCCATATATATTTTAGGGTTTATCAGCATATCGAACGCGACACGCAAGAGTAAAATCCCATAATAAAGCATGATAAATGCAGCCAAAATTAATAAAACACTCATTACAAGCTCTCCTTATTACCTGCGTTTAGTATATCACTATTTTTCTAGTGCCTTCAGTGCAGTTTGTAATTCGTCACCTTTTGGTGGTTTTCCGTGCCAGTGGAAGTCTCGCTCCCAAGCAGGAACGCCTTTTGATGAAATAGTCCGGGCAATAATCATGGTTGGTTTTTCAAATACTGCCTTTCCTTGGTCGATTGCGTCAGCAATCTCTTCGATATTGTGTCCATCGATCGTGATCGTGTGGAATCCAAATGCCTCCCATTTGTCAGCATATGGTTCAAGCGGCATGATGTCTTCGGTAAACCCATCAATCTGAATATTGTTTCTGTCGATTACGCAGATCAAGTTTCCCAGCTGTTCTTTGCCAGCGAGCATTGCTGCTTCCCAAATTTGCCCTTCATTTGTCTCTCCATCCCCCATCAGACAATAAAAGAATTTCCCAGACGTTTTCCCATTATCAATTCGATCAGCAAGTGCCATTCCAACAGCCTGTGACAGGCCTGACCCCAATGGTCCTGACGATGTTTCAATTCCTGGTAGATATTCTCTGTGTGGGTGTCCTTGTAGAGGCGATCCTAGTTCACGCAATGTATCTAGTTTTTCGATATCAAAATATCCTGCGTGTGCCATTGTTGCGTATAAAACGGGACAAATATGCCCATTTGATAACACTAATCTATCTCGGCCATCCCAATTTGGTTTTTTGGGATTGTGTGTCATTGAATGGAAATACAAAACAGTAAATACATCTGCCATGTCTAATGGTCCCGCGGTATGTCCTGTTCCTGCTTTTGCTAATGATTTTACGATATCAATACGGATATCATTTGCCCTCTTTTCGAGTGCTGAAACTTGATCTGGAGTAATACTCATATCTGTTAAGTATAAAGCAAAAACCCACCAGGAAAAAGAAAAGAATGTTTAAATCTTTTTAAATTCTCGATAGATCTCTTCGATGTTTGAATTGTTAAATAATCCTGAGTTTGGACAGATTCGTGTTGTTCCGGCTGTCTTAAGTTTCTTTGCATTTGATATTTTTACTCCACCGTCTACTGAAATCGGAAGCTTTGGGTATCGTTTCCTGATTGAAGAAATTTTTTTATATGCTTTCTTGGAGAATGACTGCCCTGAGTAGCCTACCTTTTCGATCCCCATGACTTGAACAAATGAGAACGGATAGTTATCGAGCAATTTTGAAATATCAGTTATAGAGTGGCGCAGATGAACACCCAAACCAATTTCTGTGGTCAGCTTGCCTCTTCTAGTAAATCGTGAAAAGATGTCGCCCCATTTGTTTGTGCTACCCATGTGCAAGATTACTCGCTCTGGGCGAATTGCCTTGATTCGGTTGACTCTATCTTTTGCCAAGCGCCCACGAGATAAATCGATCATGAGGTCTAACTCTAGAATTTTTCCTCTTGTCATTTTTCTGATATTTTCGAGACTCTGAGATGTTAAGTTGGATGCGTACGTTTTTGATGGAACAAACTGACCGTCACAAATATCAATTTGTACTTGGCTTACCAGTGGCTTTACTAGTTTTAATCTTGACTCAATATCTGAGCGCTTTTTTTCCAAAATAGACGGATATATTTCCATAATTATTCCAAGTATAACAAAAGCAGCCTCCTTCCGGAGGCTGTTTTTTTACTTTCTACCAACCGAATACCTTGAAGACGAATTCTTCGAATCCCGTATAAATGAGTTCGAGCAGATCGTTTTCAAACTGTTCCTCTTTAGCGGGTGCAGCAGGAGCAGCATTAGTTGCCGCTGTTGATACAACGGGCTGAGGTGCTACTGGCGGCACTGCTGTTACCTCTAGAACTACTCCTGGAATTACGTTAACTGTCTCTACTACGACTGGTGCAGACGTTGTAGTGATTGGTGCAGCTGTTGCCACAGGAGTGACGGTTAGTGTTTCAATGCTAGTAGTTGATGTAACTTCTTGTGCAAACGAAAGCGTCGGCAAAACGAAAAACATCATTCCTACTAGTCCTAATATTTTCTTCATACGTCGTAATTATATAACTTTTATTTAAAAAACCAAGAAAATAATCCACTGATCCATCTGGTAAATTTTTCCCACCATGTTGCCTGTTTTTCAATCTGAATATCAGGTTTGTTGTAATATGGAGGTGCGGATGAAGGAGGAACGTGATTTACGAGCGGTCCCTCTGTCGGGGCTGCAGTTTGTGAAGGAAATGGCTCTTGATTTGTTTGTTTCTCTGAATTTGGCTCTACCTCCCTACAAGCACCACTTTGGATAAAACGTGCGCCCGCTTTCTCTAGCTCACACTGATTATTATAAGTAACTTGGGCTGGAGGACACGGAGCTTTGATGCACTGAACAACTAGCTCACCACATACAGGCTCCCGTAGATCTGTACATACAACCACTGGTTCAGCAGGAGGAATCGTTACTGGCACGACCTCTTGTGTAAAAATTTCATCGGCTTTAGTAATTGCTTGATCAATTGATTCAAAATAATATTGTGGATTTGCCTCATCTATAGTTGTTTCGTCTTCGCCAAGAAAAAACAAGCCCACTTGCCCAACACCAAAGAACGAACCACATGAGTGCCCAGGACTAGAGAGCTTTCTTGTTTTGAGATGATTACCCTTGTATGTCTTTACCACATCAAATGAATATGTGTTCCCTACGAAATCTGAAAGTTCCTTCTTCTCTGCGACGGTTGCAACAAAAATTGTTGGATACTTGGACACATTTGCCTCAGCGGACTGCGCGCGATCTGCATCAGGAGTAAACGAACAACCAAAGACTATCATCGGGGAAAAGAACGCTATAATTATTGAAATAATCTTTGACATGCTTATTTGAACTTTAACTTGATGATCTTGCGGCCTAACTTGAGAATGACTGTATCCCCCCTTTTTAATTTACCACCAGTAACCTTAAATGAAATTTCTTTAATTTTGTTTCCGTCTAGCACCACTGCACCTTCCTCAATTTTTCTTCGTGCCTCGTTGTTTGATTTAGCTAGCCCTGTCTTTTTAAGAACCTCAACAATCCCGAGGTCTTCATTAATGATTACCTCGGGAATGTCTTCAGGGATTTCTTGTTTTGAAAATTGGGTAATAAAATTCTCTCTTGCTTTATCTGCGGCTTCTTTTCCGTGGTAAAAAGTTACGATGTCAGTAGCAAGTTCCATCTTTATGTCTCGTGGATTCTCACCCGAAGCAAGTCTTTGTTCGATGTCTCTCAAATTTCCGTCTGTACATAACTCGAATCCAGGCATGATCATTCCATCAGTCCAAGACATTACTTTGCCGAATTTTTCTTGTGCTGAGTCGAGAAAAGAAAGCATGTTGTTTGTGGTCTTCCCCATTTTTGCACCTGAAGGATCTGTCAGCAGTTTTACCGGCAAGACAAACTTTTCTTTATTGAGCATATCCTTCATCAGGGTTCGACCAACCAGCATGTTAAATGTTTGGTCGTTTCCTCCAATTTCACCGTCTACCTCCATGGCAACCGCATCGTATCCCTGCATCAGAGGGTACATAAATTCATGTAAATAGATAGGTTTTTGCTCAGAAAATCTTTTCCGGAACATATCCCTCTCCAACATTTGCTGAACAGTCATCTTGGATGCCAGATTTAAAACATCTGCAAATTTCATGGGATCACTCCATTCCGAGTTATATCGTAACTCAGCTGGATTATCTCCATCAAAATTTAAAAACAACGAGGCTTGCTCTTTGTATAATTTTGCATTCTCTAAAACTTCTTCTCGTGTGAGCCTCATTCGTGTATCAGCCTTGTCTGGATCTCCCGTCTGTGCTGTAAAATCACCAATCAGCAAGATGGCCTTGTGTCCCATCTTTTGGAACTCTGCCATTTTCTTGAGCGCAATAGAATGGCCTAAGTGTAATGTGGGGCCAGTAGGGTCAATTCCCAAATACATAGAGAGTTGTTCACCTGAATTTAGTCTTTTTTGTAAAAAGTCATCATTTGGGTACACCCTCTCAATTCCTCGTTCCATAAAATTTTTAATAACATCTGGGTCTGTATTAATTGAGACTTTCTTTTGCTTTTTTGAAAACATATTAAAAATTATTATACCCCAGATTTGCTACAATATCTGTATGAAATTTGATGGCTATCTTGAGGACCACGAAAAGCTCACATGGGCTCTTTTACTTATTGTTTTGGCATTTTTTGCCTTTTGGTATTGGGTCACAAACAGAACACCGACGGTCACAAATTACCCCAATGATCGAACTACCGTTGTAGCATTTGGAGATAGCTTGATCGAAGGTGTCGGATCAAGCGACGGAGGATTTGTTACCGATCTCGAAGAAATCCTCAATTATGATATTACAAATCTTGGAGTCTCAGGAAATACGACGTTCCAAGGACTCGCTCGCATAAACGAAGTGCTACGCCTAGAGCCAAAGCTTGTGATCATCTCTCTTGGTGGGAACGATTTTATTCAACGAGTGAACCGCGAACACGCAGCACATAACCTCAATAAACTCATTTCCCAGCTACAAAATACAGGCTCGATGGTTGTTTTACTCGAAGTGCCTGGCTATAGAAAGCTATACAAAGACATTGCTCATGCACAAAATTCTGGCTACGTGTCCAATATACTCTCAGGAATTATCACAAAAGATAAATATATGAGTGACCCAATCCACCCTAACGACGCAGGATATCAAAAGATTGCCGAGCACGTTGCTCCCACCATCAAAAAACTACTTGAGCCACCTCAATAGAAAAACGACCCTAGCCCGGGTCGTTTTATTCAGCTACACCATGTCGTACTGCCTTTGCTTCCTCCATGAGGAGATGTTCAGTCTTTACTAAATTAAGTGCTTTTTCAAACGAAATGTTGTGCTCACTAACGACCTTACTCGCCCATCTGTTGTACATAATGAGTCGCTTGATTTCGGCCGACATCTCTTCAACTTCTGGTGAAAAAGAGTCGTTTGCACAAGAAGGTATTGTAGTGTCTTTTTGGACATATTTTACCTCCTCAAGTAATGAAGTTGTCTGAGGTGTGGACATCATTAGTTCCCTGACTGTTCCAAAAATGAAAGCAGGTGTCCCAATGATAATCACAAGTACCGATACAGCACTCATTACAACATGCTCTATATTGAGGATCGTATAGTTTATTATTCTTCGCACATCATTTTCAAAGAATTCGTATGCACCAACCTCATATACTATTCCCCATGAAGAGTGAAACACTGTCTCACGAAATCCCTCAGGGACCTCGACAGGCTCAAGCATCATCAAGCCCAAGAATCTCCACATTCCAAAGGCACTTAATCCGACAAAGAACAAAAAAAATAAAAATCTTTTCATTGCTTTTCCCAATTTTCCCAATTGTTTGCCTGACAACAACTATAAATTAAAAATTATTTTTTGTCAAAGACAAATATATCTTCTGGCGGAACATGCCTTTTTTGTATGTTTATTCCTTCGCTCTTTAGTAGAGCGATTTTTTTGTCGACCCCAGATGCGTATTTACCCACTGACCGGTCAGAACGAATTACCCTATGACAAGGCACGACTACAAGATTAGGATTCTTCCCTACTGCTGTAGCAACTGCGCGTACCGCCTTTGGTTTACCAATGGCACGAGCGAGCTCAACATAAGTAACTACTTTTCCTTTAGGAATTTCTGAGAGTTTTGTCCAGACTGCGTGTTGTAGTTTAGTTGCCATACTATTTACGCTTCCTAAATATATTTAAGATTTGCATTACCACATACGTGATTGCCCCAAATAGAAATAATGCTATAAAAATAACAAAAAGTGGAGGTAGGATAATTGAAAGTAACCAAACGATAATTCCCAGCACAGCAAAAAATACCAAGCCAGCAAAAAATAACCACAATCCACCTTGAAGTAAAATTTGGTTCTTAACTGAATTAAACTGATCCTCTGCAAATTTTGTTGCAAAATCCTCGAAAGCTCGCTCAGCTTTGTCCCCCATACGGGACATATCATTTACAATTTCTGGTTCTTCAACTTTTCGTTCTTTATTCATTAAGTGCATTATACCACCGGCGGATCAGCCATGCGTGCTATAATTTTTGCATCATGAGCAACATCTCAACAAAACCACTCTCAGGATTTATGGAGCTCTTACCAGAAGAGCAACAGGTCTTTGAGCAAATAAAATCAATTATTGAATCTGAGTATCGAGACAGTGGTTTTATTCCTATGGATCAGCCACTTCTTGACCGTAAAGAAGTCCTTCTGGCAAAAGCTGGAGGAGAAACCGAGAAGCAAATCTATGAACTAACCAAGGGTGATACTGAGCTTGCTCTACGTTTTGACCTTACTGTTCCCCTCGCACGTTACGTAGCAAATAATTATGGCTCGCTCACCTTCCCATTCCGTCGATACACAATTGGGAAAGTATACCGAGGTGAGCGCGCACAAGCGGGGCGATTCCGAGAATTCTATCAATGTGACGTTGATATCATTGGAAACGAAAATCTAGCAATTGGTTATGACGCAGAAATGCCTATTGCTATCGCTCGTGTATTCAAAAGACTAGACGAAGAAATGCAAACTGGTGCTGTAAAAATCCGCATCAATAATAGAAAGCTTTTCTCTGGAATAACGGAAGAGCTTGGCCTAACAGACACACAATCTTTACTTGGTCTCATCGACAAAAAAGAGAAAATAACTGCAGAAGAATTTGAAAAGTCTCTACAAGAACTTGGTCTTGGTGAGGAAACACTTTCTGTCATTACCGCATTCCTTGACTCTTCACTAGAGAAACTAGGTCAACTTGGTATCTCAAATGGTGTTTTCTTAGAGGGTGTCTCTGAGCTACAAACTGTACTCAATCTCGCTAAAAACTCTGGATTTGAACCAGAACAATTCGTATTTGACCCCACAATCGTGCGTGGTCTCGACTACTATACTGGAACAATCTTTGAGACAAACTTGGTTTCTTATCCAGAGTTTGGTTCAGTGTGTTCTGGAGGTCGATACGACAACCTCGCTAGTCAATACACTAGCCGATCACTACCAGGTGTAGGAATTTCTATTGGACTGTCCAGATTATTTGATCAGTTGCTCAAAGCCGGTGTCTTACAAGCTTCACCTAATAAAACAGCTTCTCAAATATTGATTATCCCTCTTGATGAACAGTACATTGTCGCCCTTCAGACTCAAAAACTCCTCCGTGAGTCAGGAATAGTGAGCGAAATAAATTGGTCAACTTCAAAACTAGACAAACGCATTGGTTATGCAGACAAACTCGGAGTACCTTATGTGATGCTCATTGGTGAAAATGAGGTTGCAGATGGTCTTGTGACTCTTCGGAACATGCAGACGGGTGAGGAATCAAAGATTACTGCCTCTGAAGTAGCTAACGCTCTCTAGCTTATGACTCATTCATTTTTGCATGAGAAAACCGCCTTGTTGGGCGGCTTTTTTATTTATGGCATTTGATTCCAGCTTGGTTCATATCCGTACCTGGCAATAAATTCTTCTTTGAATTCTTGTTGATACCTTTCGTATTCTTCTGCTTCTCGGTCCGCAATCTCTTGCATGCAATCTAATGCAATTTGATTTGTTCCCGAGCCTGAATAAGAAACATAGTACCCGCATCTTTTACATTCTTCCTTAGAAGCTATGTTTATAAAACGAGAACTTCCGCAATTTAGGCACTGAGTATCTTGTGTTGTTTTTGTTGCTATTAAAACCATTACTATTTTCTCCTCAAAAGCTATTTGCAATATACCATAATTAACAATTTGGTATAATCCCAAAACCAAAATAAAGAACTATGAAAAAAGTTATTTTTGATATCGAAACTAAAAACACTTTTGATGACGTACACTCAAATGATCCTGCGGATTTAGACATATCTGTTGTTTGTTTATACGACTCAGAGTCAGATAAATATTTGTCATTTTTAGAAGATCAATTTGATGACATGTGGCCGTATTTTCAAAATGCAGACATGATTGTGACCTACAATGGAAATCATTTTGACCTTCCTTGCTTGCAGCCACACGCTCCATTTAATCTCTCGAATATAAAGCACGTAGATATGTTCCAAAAAATGCGTGAAGTTACTGGAAAAAAATTACCCCTCAATGGTATTGCTCAATCAACGCTTGGCATTGCAAAATCAGGGCACGGACTGGATGCCATTGCCTGGTGGAATTCTGGTGAAATCCAAAAAATAATTGACTACTGCATCCAAGACGTAAAAGTTACCAAAGCGGTGTACGACTATGCCCTTGAGCATGGAGAACTAAAGTATGAAGATCGAAGCACAAAAGAAATTGTTTCGGCAAAACTCGATACATCAAATTGGGAACAAGCAGAAAATCCATCACAAGGAGGGCTGTTCTAGTCTAAGAAAGATTTTTATCACCCAAGAATTCTGTTTTTCTTGCTTGCTCCTGCTCATATTCAGAATTTCTTAGCAAGAAATCAGCAATATCAAACGTAATGACGGCAATCCAAAATAGTAAAAGTGATATCCTAAATACAAATACATTTCCAATCATCAGGAGAAGAAGCACATCTAAGGTAATAAATAGCATCCCAATCACCAGCATCGAGAAAAATGTTGTGATGTGACCCCAGTAAATACTTTGCATGTCTTTAATGTTCCCGTAGTGATAAATAAAGTTTGAAGTAATTGGGGCAATCACAATCAATCCCACAAAAAGTAACAATGTGTCTAGTTTTACAGGGTCAATTAAAGAGACCTCTTTAGTTGCATAAAAGTAAAATGGAATTAGCACAATGTGTACTAGTACATTTTTGAGAATAAGTCCTTGCATATTATGAAACCAATTATAACACCTACCATTCAATCGAAGGAATTCTGTTGCAGTTTTCTCTTACTGCTGTTTTATGTATAATAGCGCGTATCTAACGATAACCACCGCGTAGTGGTGAAGTGGGAATGCTACGCGGGTCTGCCCAATAAACTTCAGGGCTCCATGAGCGAGAACTCGCTCGTTAAATATAAGTTCAATTGTGTTATACGGCGTAGTGGTGAAGTGGGAATGCTACGCGGGTCTGCCCAATAAACTTCAGGGCTCCATGAGCGAGAACTCGCTCGTTAAATATAAGTTCAATTGTGTTATACGGCGTAGTGGTGAAGTGGGAACACTGGGGTCTGCAAAACCTCCATGAGCGAGTTCGATTCTCGCCTACGCCTCCAGTTTGAAAAAACTGCTACTAATTTCAAATATGCCTGGGTGATGGAATTGGTAGACATGCGAGACTTAAACTCTCGTGGCGCAAGCCGTGCGGGTTCGATTCCCGCCCCAGGTACCCTCTTGTAGCTCAGATGGTAGAGCAGCAGCCTCTTAAGCTGACGGTCCCAGGTTCGA